>NZ_JBEYUV010000090.1:0-1112 GCF_040643685.1 Nocardioides sp. NPDC047086 | reverse complement strand
CGGAGCCGCTAGGTGTACCCGGTCAAGAGGTTGGTAGCAGGTCGTTGACGTGGGGAGAGCCTCCGGGGTGAGGTGTGGATTGTCTAGATTCACGCCGCCCAGGAGGCTCTCGTGTCCCACCGTAACGCCCGCACCACGTTTCACGGCAGGTTGCTGATCATCGAGCGGCACCGGGCTGGTTGGCCCCGGGCCCATATCGCCAAGGCGATGGGGATCTCTCGTCGCTGTGTCGCTAAGTGGATCGGCCGGTACGAGGCCGAGGGCGAGGCCGGCCTGGCTGATCGCTCCTCGCGACCACACTCGTGCCCGCGCCGGACCACTCCACTGGTCGAGGCCTCGATCGTCGAGCTGCGTACCCGCGAGCGTCGCGGCCGTGACTGGGTCGCGGCCGAGCTGAACATCTCGCCGCGGACCGTGTCTCGGGTGCTGGCCCGTCACGCCGTGCCGCACTTGTGCGATCTGGACTCGATCACCGGCGAGCTGTTGCGGGCCTCGAAGAAGACCTCGGTGCGCTACGAGCGGGAGCGGCCTGGCGAACTGGTACACATGGACGTCAAGAAACTGGGCAAGATCCCCGATGGTGGCGGCTGGCGCGCCGAAGGGCAGACCACTCGCAACCACCGCTCCCGTGTGAACAAGACCCGCCTCGGCTACGACTACGTGCACTCCCTGGTCGATGACCACTCCCGGCTGGCCTACAGCGAGATCCTGCCCGACGAGAAGGGCCCCACCTGTGCCGCGTTCCTCGAGCGTGCCATTGCCTACTTCGCCGAGCGTGGCATCACCCGCATCGAACGGTTGATCACCGACAACGCGTGGGCCTACCGACACTCCCTACGAGCCGTATGCGCCCGCCACGACATCGTCCAGAAGTTCATCAAGCCACACTGCCCCTGGCAAAACGGGAAGGTGGAACGCCTCAACCGGACCCTGCAAACCGAATGGGCATACCGCCAGGTCTTCACCACCAACGACCAACGAACCGCCGCACTTGCGCCCTGGCTCGAGCACTACAACACTCAACGTCGCCACAGCTCACTCGGCGGACTCCCACCGATCAGCCGCCTGTGACCAACGTGTTGACCGGGTACAGCTAGGCGGAGGCGTGTCGA
>NZ_JBEYUV010000089.1:0-1148 GCF_040643685.1 Nocardioides sp. NPDC047086 | reverse complement strand
GGCCGCGATCCGTCACGTGGCGGGCATGCTGGGGATGAACAGCGAGACGTTGCGTGGCTGGCTGCGACAGGCCGAGGTCGACGGTGGTCTGGCGCAGGGCAGGACACCGGGTGCGAGCACCGATGCCGCTGCGGAAATCAAGCGACTCAAGCGAGAGAACGCTGAGCTGCGGCGGGCGAATGAGATCTTGAAGTCCGCCAGCGTGTTTTTCGCCAAGGAACTCGACCGTCCCACGACGAGATGATCCGGTTCATCGACGAACACCGTGATCAGTTCGGGGTCGAGGCCATCTGCCGTGTCCTGGGTGCGGCAGTTCGTGGTTTCATCACCTCGCGTGGCTACCGGGCCGCGAAGACCCGGGCGCCCTCGGCACGGCGGTTACGCGATGGGTTCCTCAAACCCGAGGTCGCCCGGCTACACGCTGAGAACTACGGCGTGTACGGGGTGCGGAAGATGCACGCCCTGCTCAAACGGCAGGGCTGGGACATCGGCCGGGACCAGACCGCCAGACTGATGCGGGAACTGGACCTGCACGGGGTGAAGCGCTCGAAGAAGACCTTCACCACCCGCCCCGACAAGACCGGGGCCGCGCTGCCGAAGGACCTGGTCAACCGCGACTTCACCGCGCCCGGGCCGGGGCGCCTGTGGGTTGCTGATGTGACCTATGTGGCGACCTGGTCCGGGTTCGCCTACGTCGCGTTCGTCACCGACGTGTACTCACGACGGATCGTGGGCTGGAACGTCGCCGCGACACTGAAGGCCGACATCCTGCCGCTACGGGCCCTAGACATGGCCGCCTGGGACGCTGACCGTGCCGGCCGGGACCTGACCCAGTTGGTGCATCACGCCGATCACGGGTCGAACTACCTTGCGGTCGTCTACACCGACCGGATTGTCGAGCTGGGTGCGAAGCCATCGACAGGGACCGTGGGTGACAGCTACGACAACGCGCTGGCCGAGGCCGTCAACGGGCTGTACAAGACCGAGCTGATCCGCCGCCGGGGACCCTGGCGCACCGTGGAACAGGTCGAGCTGGCCACGCTGGAGTACGTGTGGTGGTGGAACAACAGCAGGCTTCACGGCGAGCTCGACTACCGCACACCCATCGAGGTCGAACAGGCCTACTACGCTGACCTTGATTCAGCCCA
>NZ_JBEYUV010000088.1:0-1622 GCF_040643685.1 Nocardioides sp. NPDC047086 | reverse complement strand
GGTTGAAGCGTAGAATCAGACCCATCACAACACACCTCTCAGAGAGGCATCCGATGAGTCTCGGCCGCGACATCGACCACTGGGGCACCAACCCCGGCGACGCGATCGACGCCGCCTTGCAGGCCATCGAGACCGCCCTCCAGGAACTCCTCGCGAGTGACCCGACCTACTGGCGCACCGAGCAGAAGAAGGACCTGCTGGAACGCTTGGAGAAGCTCCAGGCCATGCAGGCCGCGCTGAAGCTCCGTGTGCTCGCGTCTGCTGGTGATATCGCTGAGGAGACCGGCGCCAAGGATGCCTCGGGGTGGATGCGGACCGAACTCCTCATCGACAGGGGTGTAGCTCGCTCCCAGCTCAAACTCGCCGCCGTCGTCGCCAAGTACGACCTCGTCGTCGCCAAGTACGACCTCGTCGCCGCCGGGCTGGCCGACGGGGTGGTGTCCCAAGACAAGGCCCAGGTGGTCACCCAAGCCCTCGACGCCATCGCGACCGACCCAGCCGTCAGTGCCGAGGACCTGGTCCTGGCCGAGAAGCTGCTCCTGGAGCATGCGACCGAGTTGACCGCGAACCAGCTCAAGATCGCCGGACGCCGGATCCTGGCCAAGATCGACCCGGAGAGGTTCGAAGCCGCCGAGGCCCAAGCGCTGCAGCGGGAGGAAGAACGGGCCGCTCGGCGTACGTTCTTCTCGTCGCGTGACAATGGTGACGGCACCATCGACCTCCACGCGAGGGTCTCCCGTGCCGTCGGGATGCGGCTGCGCACCATCCTGGACTCGCTGGCCCAGCCCAGGAAGCTGACCGTCGAGAACCGGGGCCGCAAAGCCCCCTACGACCGACTCCTGGGCCAGGCCTTCGCCCGGGTCATCGAGACCTACGACGTCGACCAGCTCCCCAGGCATGGCGGGCACGGGACCACGGTGTTCATCACCATGAGCATCGACCAGCTCCGTGCCGACCTCGGCACCGCCGCGCTCGGGTTCGACGGTGAGCAGATCAGCGCGGCTGAAGCCCGCAAGTTGGCCTGCAACGCCAACCTCATCCCGGTGGTGCTGGGTACCGATTCTGAGATCCTCGACCTCGGCCGGACCGCAAGATTGGCCTACCCGGTCCAACACCGCGCCCTGCGATTACGCGACAAAGGCTGCCAGGCCGAAGACTGCGACGCCCTCGCCGCCTGGACCGAGGCCCACCACTTGAAACCGTGGTCCGAAGGCGGCCGCACCAACTTGGCGAACATGGTGTTGTTGTGTCCGAGTGATCATCGCCGCATCCACGATGCCGACTACACCTATGAGCGGCTCCCGGATGGGCGGATCCGGTTCACTCGGGGTGCCCGAACCGGTTGACCTGGCTGACCAGGCTGACTCGGCACGCTCGGACCGGCTGATCCGGGGCAGATCGCGCCGCCGTGTCGGTATTTCGGCGAGCCCACCGGAGTCGCTCGCTGAACGGTGTCCTCGCACACCGTCGTGACTGATTCGCCCTGGGTTTCGTTCCTATCGGTTTCCCTGTCCGGCGGTCGCCGGGTGGGCTGAATCAAGGTCAGCGTAGTAGGCCTGTTCGACCTCGATGGGTGTGCGGTAGTCGAGCTCGCCGTGAAGCCTGCTGTTGTTCCACCACCA
>NZ_JBEYUV010000087.1:0-1626 GCF_040643685.1 Nocardioides sp. NPDC047086 | reverse complement strand
GAGGTCGAACAGGCCTACTACGCTGACCTTGATTCAGCCCAGCCGGCGACCGCCGGACAGGGAAACCGATAGGAACGAAACCCAGGGCGAATCAGGTGCCGTCCGGTAGTCGCTCATGCACGTAGGCCGGGTTGTGCGCCAGCCGGTGATGATGCGGACACAACAACGCCCCGTCCTTCAGATCCGTCTTCCCGCCGGCCGCCCAAGGGTCGAGATGGTGGGCATCGCACCACTCCGGTGGCATGTCACACCCCTCGGCCTGGCAGCACTTCTGCTGCAACCGCAACGCCTTGCGCTGGATCGGCTGGAAGAACCTGCTGCCGCGGCCGGCATCGAGGACCTCACCCTCACCACCGAGGACCCAGGGGATGATGGTGGCGTTGCACGCCATCCGCCGCGCCTCGGCCGCGCTGATCACCGCGCCGTTGGTCTCGTCATACCCCAGCGTCGCGACCCCGAGGTCCTTACGGAGCTCCTCAAGGCTGATCACCACGTTGACAGTGGTGGCATCACCACCATGACGGGGCAGGGCGGCGGGGTCGATGGTCTCCAACAACCGCGAGAACCCCTGACCCATCAACCGCCCCCACGGCGGCAACGGGCTGCCCTTGGCAACCAACTGCTGCTTGCGGGGCTGGGCGTAGGCCTCCACGAGCCGCTTGAACCGCATCCCCATCGAGACCGGTAGAACACCCTCAAACCCGACGGTCCCGTCGTGGTTGTCCCACACCCGCAACGCGGTCCTCTGCTGGGCGCGTTCCTCCTCGGCCAGGAGGGCCTTGGCTTCGGCGTCCTCGAACCGGGCCGGGTCGATCTCGACCAAGATCCGGCGTCCGGCGATCTTGAGCTGGTTCGCGGTCAGTTCGGTCGCGTAGTCGACCAGCAGCTTCTCGGCCAGCACCAAGTCCTCGGCACTGGCGACCGGGTCAGCCTCGACCTTGTCGAGCGCACGAACGATCACCCGCGCCTTGTCCTCGGAGACCACACCCTGCGCCAGCCCGGCGGCCACGTGCTCGTACTTCGCCACCCGGGCAGCCAGTTTGAGCTGGGACCGAGCCTCACCCTTGTCGACCAGCAACTCGGCCCGCATCCAGGCGGAGGCGTCCTTGGCGCCGGTCTCCTCGGCGATATCACCGGCAGTAGCGAGGACCCGGAGTTTCACCGCGGCCAGCTTGGCCTGGAGTGTCTCCAGCCGCTCCAGCGAGTGCTTCTTCTGCGCGGTGCGCCAGTAGGCGGCATTCCGGGCCAGCAGCCGGTCGAGGGAGGATTCGATGGCAGTCATCTCGGTCTCGATCGGGTCGCCGGGGTTGGTGCCCCAGTGGTTGATCTCGGGTTCGAGACTCATCGCCGCTCCCTCCCCTCGTTGAGGTGTTGTGATGGCTCTGATTCTACGCCTCAACCACACCTTCTACCATCTATTTTCCCTGCTCAAACAATGTTTTCGCGGTGAGCGAACGACATCGTTCCTGTGGATGGTAAGTGGCCCGAAGGGCCACCCTCCACCCCCTGCAACACCATCCGTCGCAGGAGTGAATGCGCTGCGCCACACCCGGGCCGCCGCCCCGATAGCCAGCCAAGTTTTTCTCGACGGGCGCCGGTGTCCAGGACCGCGAAGCGGCCGGCGAA
>NZ_JBEYUV010000086.1:0-2306 GCF_040643685.1 Nocardioides sp. NPDC047086 | reverse complement strand
TGGTCGAGCCGACGCCACCGCTGGTCGAGCCGACGTCGTGAGGGACGAACGACGTCGTGTCGAGACCAACACGGTCCCATCGAGCGCGACAGGGGACCGTGTTGGTCTCGACACGCCTCCGCCTAGCGGCTCCGGCGGCTCGACCAGCGGGGGAAGGGGTTCGACCAACGCACCGGACGGGGTAGCTGATCCGCTGCGACACCATGGAGACGTCGAGGTACGCGACGGGCTGCTCGACTTCGCGGTGAACGTCTACCCGGGCGAGCGCCCGCAGTGGCTGGACCAGGCGCTCCACGACTCGCTCGCCGCCACCGCCTACCCCGATGAGGAGCCGGCGCGGGCGGCGCTGGCCAAGCACCACGGCCGCGAGCGCGGCGAGGTGCTCCCGACGGCGGGGGCGGCCGAGGCGTTCACGCTGGTCGCGCGGGCACGGTCATGGCGGAAGCCGGTCGTCGTGCACCCGCAGTTCACCGAGCCCCATGCGGCACTCGAGCAGGCCGGCCACCGAGTCACCGAGGTGCGCCTGCGAGCCGATGACGGGTTCGCCCTCGACCCCGCCGCCGTGCCCGACGATGCGGACCTGGTCGTCGTCGGCAACCCGACCAACCCCACCGGCGTACTCCATCCCGCCGAGACCCTTCGAGCGCTCCTACGGCCCGGCCGGCTGGTCGTGGTCGACGAGGCGTTCATGGACGCGGTCCCCGGCGAGCCCGACACCCTCACCGGCGAGCACGCCGAGGGCCTGCTGGTGATCCGGAGCCTGACCAAGCACTGGTCCATCCCGGGGGTCCGCGCCGGCTGCGTCGTCGGCGATCCCACAGTGGTCAGCGACCTCGAGGCCGTACGCACCCCGTGGTCCGTCTCGGCCACCGCTGCCGCCGCGATGCTCGCCTGCGCGACCGAGCGCGCGAGCGCCGAGGCCCGCGAGCGCGCCGAGCGGATCGCCGTCTGGCGCGACCACCTCGAGGCCGGTCTGCGCGACCAGGGCATCCAGTACGTCCCCTCCGCCGCCTCCTTCGTCCTGGCCCGCCCCGGCGCCGAAGTCCGTGCGGATCTGCGTGAGCAGGGCATCGCCGTACGCCGCGCCGACACCTTCCCCGGCCTCGGTCCGGACTGGGTGCGGATCGCGGTGCGCCCCGAGGCGCCGACCGATCGGCTCCTGGCCGCGCTGCGCCGAACCAGGGGAACGCGGTGAGCCCGCGGGCGGTCGGGATCCTGGCCGGCTTCGCGCTGGACCGCCTGCTCGGTGACCCACGGCGATTCCACCCGGTCGCCGGCTTCGGCACGGTCGCGACGAAGGCGGAGCAGGCCTGGTACGCGGACGACCGCGCCCGAGGCGTCCTCCACACCGCCACGCTGGTCGGGGGAGCGGTGGTCCTCGGTGCTGCCGCGGAGCGCCTCGCCCCAGGGCGAACAGGAAAGACGCTGGTGACCGCGGCCGCGACCTGGGCGGTCCTGGGCGGCCGCTCGCTGGAGCGTGAGGCGCTGGCCGTCCACGAACACCTCGACCGCGACGACCTCCCGGCCGCGCGGCAGCGGCTGACCCACCTCGTCGGCCGTGACACCGACGAGCTCGATGCCTCCGAGGTCTCCCGGGCGGTGGTCGAGAGCGTCGCCGAGAACACCTCCGACGCGGTGGTCGCGCCCCTGGTGTGGGGAGCCGTCGCGGGCGTACCCGGCCTGCTCGGCTACCGCGCCGCCAACACCCTGGACGCGATGGTCGGTCATCACAACGACCGCTACGAGCGCTTCGGCTGGGCCGGCGCCCGCCTGGACGACCTGCTCAACCTGCCCGGCTCCCGGCTGTCCGGCCTGCTCACGATCGCCGCCGCGCCCGCGCGCGCGAAGAAGGCGTGGGCGACCTGGCGCCGCGACGCCGCCCAGCACCCGAGCCCGAACGCCGGCGTGGTCGAGGCGTCCTTCGCCGGCGCCCTCGGCATCCGCCTGGGCGGCACGAACCGCTACTACGGCAACCGGATCGAGCACCGCGCGATGATGGGCGACGGCCGCGACGCGGCCCCGACGGACGTGGTCGAGGCGACCACCCTGGCTCGCAGGGTCGGCCTCGGCGCGGCCCTGGTCGCGGCGGCGTACGCCGTCATCGTTCAGCGTCCATGACGGAAGGCCTGCGCCAGCACCGCGGGCGGAGCATCCGCGATGCCCGGCCCGCTGACCCGCTGGTCGGTCCGTACACCTGCCGCCCGGTCCGGACCCCCGCTGGTCGAGCCGCCGGAGCCGCTAGGCGGAGGCGTGTCGAGACCAACACGGTCCCCTTCGGCGCTCGATGGGACCGTGTTGGTCTCGAC
>NZ_JBEYUV010000085.1:0-2892 GCF_040643685.1 Nocardioides sp. NPDC047086 | reverse complement strand
GCCCCGGCGTAATAGCCCTGCCGAGTAGGCGCATCTTGACCGGTGTCTCGCGAAGCGAAGCGAGCGAGCCGGTCAAGATGCGCCGACTCGGCATACATCTCAGAAGCCGAGCCTGCGCAGCTGCCGCGGATCCCGCTGCCAGTCCTTGGCGATCTTGACGTGCAGGTCGAGGTAGACCGGCATCCCGAGCAGCTCCTTGATCTGGAGGCGAGCGCGCTGGCCGACGTCCTTGAGACGCGATCCCTTGTGGCCGATCACGATGCCCTTCTGGGAGTCGCGCTCGACGTAGAGGAAGGCGTGGATGTCCATCAGCGGCTTGTTCTCCGGACGGTCCTCACGCAGACGCATCTCCTCGACGACGACGGCGATGGAGTGCGGGAGCTCGTCGCGTACGCCCTCCAGGGCTGCCTCACGGATGAGCTCGGCGACGATGATCTCCTCGGGAGAGTCGGTGAGCTCGCCGTCGGGGTAGAGCGGCGGTCCCTCGGGGAGGAGCTTGATCAGCAGGTCGGCGAGGAGGTCGACCTGGTCGCCGCCGACGCTGGAGACCGGAACGATCTCGGCCCACTCGATGCCGAGCTCGACCCCGAGGTTCTGGATCGACATCAGGTGCTCGCCGATCTGCTCGGGGGTGGCGAGGTCGGTCTTGGTGGCGACCGCGACCCGCTTGATGCCCTTCTTGAGCTTGTTGGCGTTCTCCGCGATCCGGCGGTCACCGGGACCGATCTTCTCGTTGCACGGGAAGCAGATCGCGACCACGTCGACCTCGGTCCAGGTGGCCTCGACCAGGTCGTTGAGGCGCTCGCCGAGCAGCGTACGCGGCCGGTGGATGCCTGGGGTGTCGACGAGGATCAGCTGTCCGTCGGGGCGGTGGACGATGCCCTTGACCACGGTGCGGGTCGTCTGCGGCTTGTCGGAGGTGATCGCCACCTTGGTGCCGACCAGCGCGTTGGTCAGGGTCGACTTGCCCGCGTTGGGGCGTCCGACGAACGACACGAAGCCGCTCCGAAATTCTGGTGCTGGCGGCGCCGGGCTTGGCTGGTTCTCCGGCTCGGTCACTGCTGCTCCTGCTGCTCGTCGTATCGCTTCCAGATCTGCTCGTCGGTGAGCCCCTGGGCCTTGCCCTCGCGCCACACCGGTCCGGGATCGACCGCGCGTGGCTGTCGCTTCTGGCCGCCTCCGCGCCAGTAGCCCATCACGTCGTAGGCGTGGGAGTCGAGCTTCCGCTCCCGCATCAGATGCTTGCGGATCGCCCGCATCTGGCTCGACTCACCGGCCATCCAGAAGTAGCCGTCGCCGGCGGGCCACTCGATCTTCTCCACGGCCGCGGCCAGGTCGGAGGCGGTCTCCGAGGGCGGCGCCGACCAGGTGACCTCGGCGGACTCGGGGAGGTAGCCGGGCAGGTCGTCGGGCACCTCGGCCCAGATCCGTGTCGGCAGCGTGGTGGTCTCGGCGATCCGCGCCATGGCCGGCATCGCGGTCAGGTCACCGACCAGCAGCAGCCACTGCGCGCCGTCGGGCTCGGCGTAGGAGCCCTTGGGCTCGGTGATCGTGACCGTCTGCCCCACCGGGTCGAGCCGGGTGGCCCACTCGGTCACCAGCCCGACGTCGTGGACGACGACGTCGAGGGTCAGCTCGCCATCCCGCCACGACCTCACGGTGTAGTAGCGCGACTGGAACTGCCCCGGCACGATCAGCCCGACCCACTCGTCGGGGATCCCGGTCGACTCGAAACCGGCCAGGCCGGGACCGCCGAGCACCAGGCGGACGAGGTGGGGCGTGATCTGCTCGCGCCGCAGCACCTCCGCGGCGTACTGCTGGGCCTTGACACTCATCGGATCAAGGTTATCCGCGCCGGGCTCGCCCACCCGCATCAGCGCACTGTCGAACATTGTCGATTTGGGCGTGACTCGTTCGTGGAGCAGGTGAATAGTCATGTCCAGTCGAAGGAGACAGCTCATGGAGACCTACAACCTCGCCGAGATGTACGACGCGCCACCGATGTCCTGGGAGGAGGTGACCAGGCGGCTGGAGGCCGGGTTCGACCAGGGGCCCGGGTCTCAGGAGGGCGAGCCGGGGCGCTATACGACCTGGGTGAGCACGATCAACGACGACGGCGGTCCGCACGTGAACGCGGTGGGCGCGATCTGGTTCGACGGCGCCTTCCACCTCGTCACCGGGCCGAAGACCCGTCGTGGCCGCAACCTCGCGCGCGACCCGCGCTGTGCCATGTCGCTGTCGGTGCGCGAGTTCGACCTGGTGGTCGAGGGCACCGCCACCCGGGTGCTGGGTGAGGACCTCGCCCACGTGGCGAAGCGCTACCACGACGAAGGCTGGCCGGCCGAGGTCCACGAGTCCGGCGACGCGCTGAGCGCGCCGTTCAACGCCCAGAGCGCCGGCCCCGCGCCGTGGCACGTGCACCGGCTCGCGGCCACCTCGGCGCACGCGGTCCAGTGCGTCGAGCCGTACGCCGCGACCCGGTGGAGGTTCTGACATGGTCGACCTCTTCGCGGGCATCCCGGTGACCAGCATCACCGACGCCGTGCCGTGGTACGAGAAGCTGCTCGGCGAGGCCGCGTTCCACCCGAACGAGGTCGAGGTCGTCTTCGAGGCGGCCGAGCACCGCTACGTCTACATCGAGCAGAAGCCGGACATCGCCGGCCACGGGTTCGTCACCCTCTTCGTCGACGACCTCGACGCCCGCCTGGTCACGCTCGCCGACCGAGGGCTGCGACCGGCCTCGGAGGAGACCTACGAGAACGGAGTGCGCAAGATCGTCTTCCGAGACCCCGACGGCAACGAGATCGGCATCGGCGGAGGGCCTGCCGCGATCTGAGGCGATCGAGGAGTGGGCGAAAGTGGCAGGCGGATCGCTGTCCGACCTGCCACTTT
>NZ_JBEYUV010000084.1:0-3894 GCF_040643685.1 Nocardioides sp. NPDC047086 | reverse complement strand
AGTCGGCTCGTCATGACGAGCCGACTCGACGTCGATCCCCGTCAAGACGAGCCGACTCGACGTCGATCCCCGTCAAGACGAGCCGACTCGACGTCGATCCCCGTCAAGACGAGCCGACTCGACGTTGAATCCCGTCAAGACGAGCCGACTCGGCGTGGAAACACGTCAAGATGAGCCGACTCGGCGGGTCAGGGGACGAGCGTGTGGTTGGCCATGTCGACGACGGGGCGGTAGCCGATCTTGGCGTAGACGTGGTTGGAGACGGGGTTGTCGGCGTCGGTGAACAGGCACAGCCGGGTGCCGTCGGCACCGAGGAGTCGCGAGGCCTCGGCGGTGACCGCGGTGCCGTAGCCGTGACCCCGCTGCGCCTTCGGCGTGTAGACCGGTGCGATCCGGACAACGCCGTGGGCCGGCAGGGTCGCGCCGAGGAGCGACACGACCTCGCCGTCGACCTCCCACAACAGCAGGAACTCCTCGATCCGGCGCCGCACCTCGTCCTCGCCGACGGCGGCGTGCTCGTGGGCGTAGGCCTTGTTCGAGGACTGCTCCCGGGCCGCGTGCCCGAAGTCGGCCAGCCACTCCCGGCACAGCTCGAGATCGTCGTACGTCGCCGGGCGGGCGTACCCGGGCACGCCGGACGGCATCGTGAGCGTGCCGAGCTCGTGCAGACGCGACGCCATCGCGACGCTGACCCGCCCGCCCGCGAGCCGGGCGGTCTCCTCGGCCACCGTCCGGGCTGCCGGGAGCGCACCGTTGGCCCCACCGGCGTACTCACCCCTCGCATGCAGCGCCCGCGCCAGCTCGAGCGCCGCCGGCTCGGGCATCGGGCAGACGTAGAGCGGGTACGGCTCGAAGCCGGCCGTCCGCATCGCCGCCCCCACGACCCGCTCACCCTCACGGGCCACGGCGAACCAGCGATACGGCCCCTCCTGCACCGTCCGGGTCGCCTTCTCCGCGTTGGTGGCGACCACGTTGGCGATCACCGGCTCCCCGGCGAGGTAGTCCTTGGAGACGGCAAGGAACTCGGCCGGGTCGGTGAAGAAGTCGATGGTGCCCATGAGGGAAGCATGGCGAGTGTGCAACGCCGGTCTCAACCGGGTTTCGCGCCAGCAACCGCGCGCCCATAGGATTTGGTCCCATGACTGAGACCACGCCCACGCAGACCGCACCGGAGACGACTACGCCCGCTGAGCAGCGCGTAGTCGCCGTACCGGACAAGCCGGTCCTCGAGGGCCTGGAGGCCAAGTGGGCCGAGCAGTGGAAGAACGACAAGACGTACGCCTTCGACCGCACCCAGCCGCGCGAGAACGTCTACTCGATCGACACCCCGCCGCCGACCGTCTCCGGCAGCCTGCACGTCGGGCACGTCTTCTCCTACACCCACCCCGACCTGATCGCCCGCTTCCAGCGGATGAACGGCAAGTCGGTCTTCTACCCGATCGGTTGGGACGACAACGGTCTACCGACCGAGCGCCGGGTTCAGAACTACTTCGGCGTCCGCTGCGACCCGAGCCTGCCGTACGACCCCGACTTCACGCCGCCGGAGAAGCCGGACCCGAAGCGCCAGATCTCCATCAGCCGGCCCAACTTCGTCGAGCTGTGCAACCAGCTGGTCGTCGAGGACGAGAAGGTCTTCGAGGACCTGTGGCGCACCCTGGGTCTCTCCTTCGACTGGGACCAGCAGTACACGACCATCGGCAAGGTCTCCCAGACCGCCTCGCAGAGGGCGTTCCTGCGCAACCTGGCCCGCGGTGAGGCCTACCTGCAGGAGGCGCCGACCCTGTGGGACGTCACCTTCCAGACCGCGGTCGCCCAGGCCGAGCTGGAGGCCAAGGACTACCCCGGCTTCTTCCACCGCGTCGCCTTCCACCGCCCTGACGGCACCCCGGTCCACATCGAGACCACCCGCCCCGAGCTGATCCCGAGCGTCGTCGCGCTGATCGCGCACCCCGACGACGACCGCTACAAGGACCTGTTCGGCAGCACCGTCACGAGCCCGATCTTCGGCGTCGAGATCCCTGTCCTGCCTCACGAGGCCGCCGAGATGGACAAGGGTGCGGGCATCGCGATGTGCTGCACCTGGGGTGACCTCACCGACGTCCAGTGGTGGCGTGAGCTCAACCTTCCCGCCCGCGCCCTGATCGGCCGCGACGGCCGCTTCTCCCGCGAGACCCCGGAGTGGATCACCACCGAGGCAGGGGTTGCGGCGTACGAGGACCTGAAGGGCAAGACCGTCCACTCGGCCCGCGAGGCCGTCGTCGCGATGATCCGCGACTCCGGCGACCTCGACGGCGAGCCGAAGAAGACCCAGCGGATGGCCAACTTCTACGAGCGTGGCGACAAGCCGCTCGAGATCGTCGCCAGCCGGCAGTGGTACATCACCAACGGTGGCCGCAACCCCGAGCTGCGTGAGCAGCTGCTGGCCCGCGGCGGCGACCTGACCTGGCTGCCCGAGCACATGCGCCACCGCTACGACAACTGGGTCGGCGGTCTCAACGGCGACTGGCTGATCTCCCGCCAGCGCTTCTTCGGCATCCCGTTCCCGGTCTGGTACGCACTCGACGCCGAGGGCAACCCCGACTACGACAAGCCGCTGCTGCCGAGCGAGGACCAGCTCCCGATCGACCCGTCCACCGATGCTCCGGTCGGCTACGAGGAGGCGCAGCGCGGCAAGCCTGGCGGCTTCCAGGGCGACCCGGACGTCATGGACACCTGGGCGACCTCGTCGCTGACCCCGCAGATCGCGGGCGGCTGGGAGGCCGACCCCGACCTGTTCAGCCGGGTCTACCCGATGGACCTGTGCACCCAGAGCCACGAGATCATCCGCACCTGGCTCTTCGGCCGCATCGTCCGCGCCCACCTCGAGGACGGCACCGTCCCGTGGAGCCACGCGATGATCGCGGGCTGGATCCTCGACCCCGACCGCAAGAAGATGTCGAAGTCGAAGGGCAACGTCGTCGTCCCGACCGAGATCCTCGACAAGTTCGGCGCCGACGCGGTCCGCTGGCGCGCCGCGCTGACCCGTCCGGGCATGGACTCGCCGTTCGACGAGACCCAGATGAAGGTCGGTCGCCGCCTGGCGATGAAGATCCTCAACGCCTCCAAGTTCGTCCTCGGCAACGTCGGCGCGACCACGCTGAACCCGGTCGCGATCACCCAGCCGGTCGACTGCGCGCTGATGGCCCGCCTCAAGGAGACGATCACCAAGTCGACCGACGCCTTCGCGGCCTACGACTACTCCACGGCGCTGGAGACCTCGGAGAAGTTCTTCTGGGAGTTCTGCGACGACTACCTCGAGCTGGTCAAGGAGCGCGCCTACGACGAGGACGGCGGTCTCGCGACCGAGTCCGCGCGCGCCACGCTGGCCACCGCTCTCCACGTCCAGCTGCGCCTGCTGGCCCCGTTCCTGCCGTACGTCACCGAGGAGGTCTGGTCGTGGTGGCAGACCGGCTCCATCCACACCTCCTCGTGGCCGCGTGAGCTCGAGCTCGGCACCGCTGCCGCCGCCGACCCCGCGGCGCTCGACGCCGTCGCGGCGACCCTGACCGGGATCCGCGGCGCGAAGTCGACCGCGAAGGTGAAGATGCGTCACCCGCTGGCCAAGGCCGAGGTCACCGGCCCGGCCAAGCTGGTCAAGGACGCCGAGGCCGCCGCGCCGGACCTCAAGCGGGTCGGCAACATCGTGGGCGACCTCTTCTTCACCGTCGATGAGAACGCCACGGAGATCACCGTCACCGCCGAGCTGGCAGAGGTCGAGGAGGCCTGAGCCTCGGGCCGACGGAGCCCCGAACGACGGAGCAGGCCCCGGACCGCCGTGCAGGGCGGGGCCAGCGCCGACCCCCACTACCGCCCAGCCCCCCGGGGGGCACGCGCGGCCCGGCACAGTGGGGTGGT
>NZ_JBEYUV010000083.1:0-4018 GCF_040643685.1 Nocardioides sp. NPDC047086 | reverse complement strand
CCGCAACGAGCGCAACCCTCGTCCTATGTTGCCAGCAATTCGGTTGGGGACTCATAGGAGACTGCCGGGGTCAACTCGGAGGAAGGTGGGGATGACGTCAAGTCATCATGCCCCTTATGTCCAGGGCTTCACGCATGCTACAATGGCCGGTACAAAGGGCTGCGATCCCGTGAGGGTGAGCGAATCCCAAAAAGCCGGTCTCAGTTCGGATTGGGGTCTGCAACTCGACCCCATGAAGTCGGAGTCGCTAGTAATCGCAGATCAGCAACGCTGCGGTGAATACGTTCCCGGGCCTTGTACACACCGCCCGTCACGTCACGAAAGTCGGCAACACCCGAAGCCAGTGGCCCAACCCTTGTGGGGGGAGCTGTCGAAGGTGGGGCTGGCGATTGGGACGAAGTCGTAACAAGGTAGCCGTACCGGAAGGTGCGGCTGGATCACCTCCTTTCTAAGGAGTAAGTGGCCATGAATTCATGCAACATTCGGTTGTGTGGTGATGGTGCTACTCGCTAGTGGAATCGTCGATGAACGATCAGTCGGATACTGCTGGTCATCTCAGTACTGCTCACACCTCGGTGTGGGCGTGGAACCTGGTGGCTGGTAGTGATGGTTGGTCTTGACACACTGTTGGGCCCTGAGGAATCACACACGTGATTGTCTCTTGCCCCCTTCGCCTGAAGGAGCTCGGTATGAGCACTGGATGGGGTTGTGCGGGCTGGCCGGTGCCGAGAGGTGCTGGGAGTTGATAGTTGGATAGTGGACGCGAGCATCTTGTTTAATAAGAATGCACACACCTTGTAGGCGCTTTGATCTTTGATCGGGTGTTGGTGTGTGTTGGTCTTCGTAGCGCAGACAAGCTCGGCGACGTGAGTTGTCGTTGTTTGTTGTTTTTGTTGAGTGTTTGTGAGAGATAAGCTATGAAGGGCACATGGTGGATGCCTTGGCATCAAGAGCCGAAGAAGGACGTTGGAGCCTGCGATAAGCCCTGGGGAGTTGGCAACCGAGCGTTGATCCGGGGGTGTCCGAATGGGGAAACCCAGCACGAGTCATGTCGTGTTACCTGCGCCTGAATCTATAGGGCGTGTGGAGGGAACGCGGGGAAGTGAAACATCTCAGTACCCGTAGGAAGAGAAAACAATAGTGATTCCGAGAGTAGTGGCGAGCGAAATCGGATGAGGCCAAACCGGTTACCTGTGATAGACGGCAGTTGTTGGGTAGTCGGGGTTGTGGGATATGTCTTTCATCGTCTGCCGGCGGTGAGCTCAGTAAGAAACCAAGCATGAAGGTGAACCAGTTGGGAAGCTGGGCCGTAGCGGGTGATAGCCCCGTAGTCGTATGTGTTTGGCTGGGTTGATGTACTTCCCAAGTAGGACGGCACTCGTGGAATGTCGTGTGAATCTGGCGGGACCACCCGCTAAGCCTAAATACTTCTTGATGACCGATAGCGGACCAGTACCGTGAGGGAAAGGTGAAAAGTACCCCTGGCGGGGAGTGAAATAGTACCTGAAACCGTGTGCCTACAATCCGTCAGAGCCCGGCCGGCTGTTTACAGCAGTGGGGGTGATGGCGTGCCTTTTGAAGAATGAGCCTGCGAGTTAGCGGTGTGTGGCAAGGTTAACCCGTGTGGGGAAGCCGTAGCGAAAGCGAGTCCTAATAGGGCGATTGAGTCGCGCGCTCTAGACCCGAAGCGAAGTGATCTAGCCATGGGCAGGTTGAAGCGCCGGTAAGACGGCGTGGAGGACCGAACCCACTTCAGTTGAAAATGGAGGGGATGACCTGTGGTTAGGGGTGAAAGGCCAATCAAACTTCGTGATAGCTGGTTCTCCCCGAAATGCATTTAGGTGCAGCGTTGTGTGTTTCTTGCCGGAGGTAGAGCACTGGATAGCCGATGGGCCCGACCAGGTTACTGACGTTAGCCAAACTCCGAATGCCGGTAAGTGAGAGCGCAGCAGTGAGACAGTGGGGGATAAGCTCCATTGTCGAGAGGGAAACAGCCCAGACCATCAGCTAAGGCCCCTAAGCGATAACTAAGTGGAAAAGGATGTGGAGTCGCAGTGACAACCAGGAGGTTGGCTTGGAAGCAGCCACCCTTGAAAGAGTGCGTAATAGCTCACTGGTCAAGTGATTCCGCGCCGACAATGTAGCGGGGCTCAAGTTATCCGCCGAAGCTATGGCACTCCGGTTTTCCGGGGTGGGTAGGGGAGCGTCGTGTATCGAGTGAAGCAGCGGAGTGATCCAGCGGTGGACGGTACGCGAGTGAGAATGCAGGCATGAGTAGCGAATGATGTGTGAGAAACACATCCGCCGATTGATCAAGGGTTCCAGGGTCAAGCTAATCTGCCCTGGGTAAGTCGGGACCTAAGGCGAGGCCGACAGGCGTAGTCGATGGACAACGGGTTGATATTCCCGTACCGGCGAAGTGACGCCCATGATGAGGCGCATGATGCTAACCATCTGAAGCATGCGTGACCGATCCCTTCGGGGTGAGGCGTGTATGTGGAACATGGGACCCGAGTGTGTAGTAGTCAAGTGATGGGGTGACGCAGGAAGGTAGTCGAACCGGCGCGATGGTAGTCGCCGGCCAAGCATGTAGGACTGAGTCTAGGCAAATCCGGGCTCTGTATGTCTGAGATGTGATGGGGAGCCGTTTGGTGAAGTCGATGATCCTATGCTGTCGAGAAAAACCTCTAGCGAGTCATGAGCCGCCCGTACCCCAAACCGACTCAGGTGATCAGGTAGAGAATACCGAGGCGATCGAGCGAACCATGGTTAAGGAACTCGGCAAAATGCCCCCGTAACTTCGGGAGAAGGGGGGCCCGGATCGTGAACCCACTAGCTGGGGGAAGCGTGAAGGGCCGCAGAGACCAGGCCCAAGCGACTGTTTACTAAAAACACAGGTCCGTGCGAAGTTGTAAGACGATGTATACGGACTGACTCCTGCCCGGTGCTGGAAGGTTAAGAGGACGGGTTAGCCTCACGGCGAAGCTCAGAATTTAAGCCCCAGTAAACGGCGGTGGTAACTATAACCATCCTAAGGTAGCGAAATTCCTTGTCGGGTAAGTTCCGACCTGCACGAATGGAGTAACGACTTGGGCGCTGTCTCAACCGTGGACTCGGCGAAATTGCACTACGAGTAAAGATGCTCGTTACGCGCGGCAGGACGGAAAGACCCCGGGACCTTTACTATAGTTTGGTATTGGTGTTTGGTTCGGCTTGTGTAGGATAGGTGGGAGACTGTGAAGCGCACACGCCAGTGTGTGTGGAGTCAACGTTGAAATACCACTCTGGTCGTACTAGATGTCTAACTTCGGACCATGATCTGGTTCAGGGACAGTGCCTGATGGGTAGTTTAACTGGGGCGGTTGCCTCCTAAAATGTAACGGAGGCGCTCAAAGGTTCCCTCAGCCTGGTTGGCAATCAGGTGGCGAGTGTAAGTGCACAAGGGAGCTTGACTGTGAGACAGACATGTCGAGCAGGGACGAAAGTCGGAACTAGTGATCTGGCCACGGCATGTGGAAGCGTGGTCACTCAACGGATAAAAGGTACCCCGGGGATAACAGGCTGATCTTCCCCAAGAGTCCATATCGACGGGATGGTTTGGCACCTCGATGTCGGCTCGTCGCATCCTGGGGCTGGAGTAGGTCCCAAGGGTTGGGCTGTTCGCCCATTAAAGCGGCACGCGAGCTGGGTTTAGAACGTCGTGAGACAGTTCGGTCCCTATCCGCCGCGCGCGTAGGAAACTTGAGAAAGGCTGTCCCTAGTACGAGAGGACCGGGATGGACGAACCTCTGGTGTGCCAGTTGTACCGCCAGGTGCATGGCTGGTTGGCTACGTTCGGAAGTGATAACCGCTGAACGCATCTAAGCGGGAAGCACGTTTCAAGATGAGGTTTCCCACCCTTTATGGGTTAAGGCCCCCTACAGACTATGGGGTTGATAGGCCGGAGGTGTACAGCAGTGATGCCCAGCCGACCGGTACTAATAGGCCGAGGGCTTATCTTTCATAAACCCTCAACAAA
>NZ_JBEYUV010000082.1:0-5611 GCF_040643685.1 Nocardioides sp. NPDC047086 | reverse complement strand
GACCAACACGGTCCCCTGCGCGCTCGATGGGACCGTGTTGGTCTCGACACGCCTCCGCCTAGCGGCTCCGGCGGCTCGACCAGCGGGGGTGGGACGGTCAGCGGGGGTCAGCGGTGGCGACCCGCGGGGTCAGCCAGCGGTCGAGACCAGCGCCTGAGCGGCGGCCTGGTCGATCTTGCCGTTGCCGAGGCGGGGGAGCTGGGCGACGGGGACGAGTACGTCGGGGAGCGAGTCGGGCCGCAGGACCGTCGGCAGGCGACGGCGGAGGTCGTCGAGGTGGGTCTCGGGCCCCTCGACGAGGCTGACGAGGTCGCCCTCGGGGGTGGCGGCGGTGAAGGTCGCCAGGCCGAAGGCCTGCTTCACCTCGGCGTCGAGGGCGTCCAGGTCGACGAAGCTCGCGCTGCGCTTCACCCGTCGCCCGGCGCGGCCCAGGCAGAAGAGCTCCTCGCCACGCCGCGCGCCGAGGTCGCCGGTCAGCACCCGCTCCTCGCCGTCCCAGCGCGGGAACTCACCGTTCGGGGAGCCGAAGAGATAGCCGCCGGGCAGGTGAGGTGACTCGATGGCGAGCATCTTGCCGGCCTCGGCACCCGCCAGCGACGTACGCCACGCCCCGACCGCCCCGCGCCCGATCCCGAGCGTGCCGTGGACCGTGGGGAGGTCGTCGCCGGCATCGAAGCGGGCGGCGCTGGCGAACCCGATCGTCTCGCTGGTGCCGTACGTGTTGACGACCGCCGGGACGCCGAGGTCGAAGACGCGCTGGGCGTCGGTGGCGGAGAGCCGGTCGCCGCCGGAGCCCCAGACCCTCAGGGTCCGCGTGGCCGCGTCGACGCGCTCGGCGGCCGCGAGGTCGATGAACCGGGGAGCCAGCCGCAGGTGCGTCGCCTCGACGCGGGCGCAGAAGCCGAGCGGCCGGAGCCGGTCGCCCAGCGAGGACGAGACGTGGAGGGAGGCGCCGGCGGCCAGCGCGACCAGCAGGTTGGTCATCGCCAGGTCGTAGGAGAGATGCGAGACCTCGGCCCACACCGAGGAGGCGTGGAGATCGAGCGCGGCCGCGCCGTGCGGGACGAAGGCGTCTATGCCGGCCCAGGACGAGAGCACGCCCTTGGGCCCGCCGCCGGTGGAACCGGAGGACATCGCGACGTACCCGGCTGCGAGCTCGGAGCGGGAGGACGACGCGACCGCCCGGATTCCCGACCGGTCGAGCACGACGTCGGGGTGCAGCGACTGGAGGAGGGACCTGCGGTGCTCCTCGGCGGCCGAGGGGTCCACGAAGCAGACCGGGAGATCACCGAGGATCGTGGCCACGAGGGCGACGACCGCGTCGGTGGACAGCGGCAGCGACACGGCGACGAGCGGCCGCGGCACACCGGCGGCCGCGACGAGGGCGAGCCGCAGCTCCTCGGCCGCGCCGACCAGCCCGTCCGCGCCGAGCGACGTCCGCCTGTCCGCGATCACGGCCTGCGACCGGGGTCGGGTGCGTACGGATCGGATGCGCTCGGCCAGCGGGTTCACAGCAGGCGACGCTAGGTGCCGCGGGGCCCCGCGGCACCCGCGTCACCACTCACGATCCCCGGATTCGGGGATATGCCGGGCGTCCCCGTCGAGGGGGTCTCCGCGCTCCCCAACGCTGCTCATATGGTCAACGCAGCCCAGCAGAGACATGGCGTGGCAAAGACGCACGTGCTGATCATCGTCCAGAACCTTCCCGTGCCGCTCGACCGGCGCGTCTGGCTGGAGTGCCAGGCGCTGGTCGCGCGCGGCTACGAGGTCAGCGTGATCTGCCCGAAGGGACCCGGCGACCCGGGGCGGCAGCAGCTCGGTGGCGTACGCATCTACAAGTATCGGGCCGCGCCGCAGGCCCGCGGCGTGCTCGGCTACCTGCTCGAGTTCGTCTACTGCTGGATCCGTACGGCACTGCTGGCCACCAAGGTCTGGCGGGACCGGCCGTTCGCGATCATGCAGGCGTGCAACCCGCCCGACACCTACTGGCTGCTGGCCCGCATCTGGAAGCGCCGTGGCGTCCGGTTCGTCTTCGACCAGCACGATCTCAACCCCGAGCTCTTCCTCTCCCGGTTCGGCACGCCGACGTCGCTGTCGGGTCGCGCCCAGCTGGCTGTGCTGCGCTGGCTCGAGAAGCAGACGTACGCCACCGCCGACCAGGTCATCTCGACCAACGAGTCCTACCGGAAGGTCGCGATCACCCGCGGCGGGATGGCCCCCGAGGACGTGACCGTGGTCCGCAGCGGGCCGGACACCTCGGTGATGCGTCCGGTGCGGCCCCACGACACGGCGCCGCATGCCGAGCGCCACACCCTGGTCTACCTCGGGATCATGGGTCCCCAGGACGGTGTCGACACGGTGCTGGAGGTCATGGACCAGCTCGTCCACCGGCGCGGCCGTACGGACGTCGACGCGGTGCTGATGGGCTTCGGCGACTGCCTCGAGGACCTCGAGCGACGCTGCACCGAGCTGGGCCTCGACGACGTCGTCACCTTCACCGGACGGGCCGGCTCGGCGCTGATCGCCCAGCACCTCAGCGCCGGCACCGTCGGCCTGTGCCCCGACCTGAAGACGCCGCTCAACGACGTCTCGACGATGAACAAGACGATGGAGTACATGGCGTACGCCCTGCCGTCGGTCTCCTTCGACCTGGTCGAGACGCGGGTCTCCGCCGAGGACGCCGCGCTCTTCGTCCCGTCCGGGGACGTGGCTGCCTTCACCGACGCGGTCGAGTCGCTGCTGGACGATCCCGAGCTGCGGGTCGAGCTGGCCCTGCGGGCGCGGGAGCGCGCGGCGAAGGTGCTCGACTGGGGACCGCAGTCGGCGGCGTACGTGCAGGTCTACGACTCCATGTGCGCGACCGGGGAGGCCTCGGCGGCGGTCGACGGGTTCGAGTACGTCGACCTGGACGACCCGGACGCGCTGCGCCAGTTCGTGCTGACCCGGGGACCTGCGGTGACGTAACCGATTTCGGGTATATGACCCCGGATCGGGGAACTTTCTTCCCGTAGATCCCCAAGGATGGCTCCTTGTGCTGAAAATAGGGGCCGTCGGCTCCTAGAAATAGAGGAGTCAACCCCACGTGACCCCCACTGTACGGATGCTCGGGACCCGTGGCGTGCCCGCTGCCCATGGCGGTTTCGAGACCGCGGTGGAGAACATCGGGCTGGATCTGGTCGACCGCGGCTGGCGGGTGGTCGTCTACTGCCAGGACGACGAGCCGCACGCGGACCTGCGCATCGACATGTGGAAGGGCATCGAGCGCGTCCACGTGCCGGCCCGGCACGACGGTCCGCGCGGGACGATCGAGTTCGACGTCGGCGCTGTGCGTCATGCTGCCCGGGAGGCCGCGCAGGACGGCAGCGTGTGCGTGACGTTCGGCTACAACACCGGCGCGCTCAACTCCGTGCTGCGCTCCCGCCGCGTCCCCAACATCATCAACATGGACGGCATCGAGTGGAAGCGGGCCCGCTGGTCCGGCCCCGAGAAGGCGTTCCTGTGGACCCAGGAGCGGGCCGCCTGCTGGCTGGGCGACCACCTCATCGCCGACCACCCCGAGATCGCCCGCCATCTGGCGACCCGGGTGCCGGCCGAGAAGATCACCACGATCGCCTACGGCGCACCGTCGGTCGTCGACGCACCCGAGTGGGCGGTGCTCGACCACGGACTCGAGCCCGGCTCCTACCTCACCGTGGTCGCCCGCCCGGTGCCGGAGAACAGCATCCTCGAGGTCGTCCGGGCCTTCTCCCGTCGTCGCTGGGGCCGGAAGCTGGTCGTCCTGGGTGACTACGACCCCGCCGACGACTACCAGCGCGCCGTCCTCGAGGCGGCGAGCGACGAGGTCGTCTTCCTCGGCGCGATCTACGACACCGACATCGTCTCGGCCCTGCGTTTCCACTCGGTGGCGTACGTCCACGGCCATCAGGTCGGCGGCACCAACCCCTCCCTGGTCGAGGCGCTCGGCTGCGGCAACGCCGCGATCGCCCACGACAACCGCTACAACCGCTGGGTCGCCGGCGACTCCGCCCTCTACTTCTCCGACGAGGCCGGCATCGTCACCGCGTTGGAGCGGCTTCTGTCCGAGCCCGAGCTCACGGCGTCGCTGTCGGCGGCCGCGCGTGCCCGCCACTCCGCCGAGTTCACCTGGAGCCGGATCGCCGACCAGTACGAGCAGCTGATCCGCGACCACCTGCGCTGAGCTGTCTCTAGACGTCGGTGGCCACATCCGCCGCCCGCGGCGCGGGCTCGTGGGCGGTGTAGGCGCGGTAGGCGATGACGCAGGCGACGGTGAGGACCGCGGCGGTCACTGCGCAGGCCGTGAAGAGGGCGTGCCACTGGTCGTGGTCGGCGGCCGGGCCGGCGACGACGGCGGCGATCGAGCTGCCGATGAAGAGGGAGGCTGCGAAGCAGGCCACGACGGTGCCGCGGGCCTCGGGGACGATCGAGGTGGCCCAGGTCTGGAGCGAGGTGTGCAGGAAAGCCCAGGTGATCCCGAGCGCCACGACGATGCCGATGATGGTGGGCACCGAGACCTTCATCGTCGCGGCGGCGTACCCGGCGGTCAGGGCGACGCCTCCGATCGCCATCAGTGCCCAGCGCGGGACCCGTCGGGTGAGAGCCTTGAGGACCTGCGAGGAGAGCAGGACCGCGATGCCGTACGCAGCCGCCGCGAGCCCCGCCCGCGCCGCGTCGACCCCCTGGGCCTGCAGAGCGGGGGCGAGGAGAGTGAGCACGCCCAGGACGAGACCGCCCTCGACGAAGACGAGCAGCCCGACGACCATCACCCAGCGGTTGCTCAGCGCCGCCTGGAACGATGCCTTGATCCCGCTGTTCGTGGCCCTCGGCGGCTCGGCGAGCGAGCGCAGACCCCAGGCGCTGACCAGCGCCACGACCGCCGGCACCGCGAACACGACCCGCCACCCGGCGAGCTGGCCGGTGATCCCCGCCGCTGCTGCGGCCAGCGCCGTCCCCACCGCCATCGCCGCCATCAGGTCCGAGAGCGCACGCTGCCTGTGGCTGCTGGAGACGGTGTCGCCGACGTACGTCAGTGACGTGGGCACGATCGCCCCGAAGAACGCTCCGGCGACCACCCGCACCACCACCAGCGTGACCAGGTTCGGTGCCGCCGCCGAGACCAGTCCGGCGATCCCCGCCCCGACCAGCGCCCCCTGCATCAGGCGGACCCTCCCGAACCTGTCCGAGAGGGCTCCCCACAACGGCTGGCAGAGTCCGTACGCCAGGTAGTAACCGCTCGCGATCGCCACCGCCTGCCCCACCGAGACCCCGAACGCCGCCGCGACCAGGACCAGGATCGGGCTCACCACGAACCTGTCGAAGCTGCTCACGAATGAGGCCACCGAGATCCAGACCGGTGGGCGCTTCGGGTCTGGGTCAGGGCGACGGGTCACGTCTTCAGGTTAGTAAAGAACCTGGGTCTCTGGGTTCCCGGTGGCCGAGTTAGCCTCCCCACCCCACCCCACCCCGCTCCCACCCGCTGGTCGAGCCGCCGGAGCCGCTAGGCGGAGGCGTGTCGAGACCAACACGGTTCCTTGGCTGATCGAGCTTGCTGAGAACTCCCTGCCGGGACGTTTCGCCCGAGGGCTGGCCTGGG
>NZ_JBEYUV010000081.1:0-6331 GCF_040643685.1 Nocardioides sp. NPDC047086 | reverse complement strand
GCTCTCGAGTGCTACCCGCATGCCGCCCGGCTCCTTCTTTCTCGAGGAGCATCCATGCCCGACGTACGCCCTGGCCGGCACGAGATGACGAGCCGACTCGGCGACGAATGCGGTCAGAACGAGCCGACTCGGCGTAGGGAGGGTCAGGTGAGGGGGTCGATGATCGCGTCGATGACCACCCGGGCCCAGTCGAGGAGGTCGGGGCCGTCCAGCGGCTTCGCGGGGAATCCGGACGAGACCGGGCGCGGGACCATGATGGTGTCCAGCTGCGGCTTGACCAGCGACTTCGGGTACATCCGGTTGAGGCGGACGACCCGGGAGTCGGGCAGCGAGACCGGGTGGAAGCGTACGTTCTTGCCGGCCAGGGTGACCTCGGAGACGCCGGCCTGACGGGCGCGGGCGCGGAAGCGGGCGACCTGGAGCAGGGAGGAGACCTCGGCCGGCGGCTTGCCGTAGCGGTCGAGGAGCTCGGCGGCGACGGACTCCACGTCCTCGTCGGAGCGGACTTCGGCCAGACGCTTGTAGATCTCCAGCCGCAACCGCTCCGAGGGGATGTAGTCGTGGGGCAGGTGGGCGTCGACGGGGAGCTCGATGCGTACCTCGTTGAGCTCCTCGGCAGCACCGTCGGGGCCGGCCTTGAACTCGGCGACGGCCTCGCCGACCAGTCGTACGTAGAGGTCGAAGCCGACGTCGGCGATGTGGCCGGACTGCTCGCCACCGAGCAGGTTGCCGGCGCCACGGATCTCGAGGTCCTTCATCGCGATCGCCATGCCGCCACCGAGGTCGGAGTGCTGCGCCAGGGTGGCGAGGCGCTCGTGGGCGGTCTCGGTGAGCGGCTTCTCGCCCGGGTAGAGGAAGTAGGCGTAGGCCCGCTCGCGGGAGCGGCCGACGCGGCCGCGGAGCTGGTGGAGCTGCGAGAGTCCCAGCGTGTCCGCCCGCTCGATGATCATCGTGTTGGCGTTGGAGACGTCCAGGCCCGACTCGACCAGCGTGGTGCACACCAGCACGTCGAACTCCTTCTCCCAGAAGTCGACCATCACCTGCTCGAGCTGCTTCTCGTTCATCTGGCCGTGGGCGACCGCGACCCGCGCCTCGGGCACCAGCTCGCGGATCCGCGCGGCCGCCTTCTCGATCGAGTTGACCCGGTTGTGGATGTAGAAGACCTGGCCCTCGCGGAGCAGCTCACGGCGCACCGCGGCGACGATCTGGCGGTCCTCGTAGGCACCGACGTACGTCAGGACGGGGTGTCGCTCCTCGGGCGGCGTGGTGATCGTGGACATCTCCCGGATGCCGGTGATCGACATCTCCAGGGTGCGTGGGATCGGGGTCGCGGACATGGACAGGAAGTCGACGGAGGTGCGCAGGCGCTTCATCGCCTCCTTGTGCTCGACGCCGAAGCGCTGCTCCTCGTCGACGACGATCATGCCGAGGTCCTTGAACCGGATGTCCTTGTTGAACAGTCGGTGGGTGCCGACCACGATGTCGATCGTGCCGTCGGCGAGGCCGGCCATGACCTCGGCGGCCTCCTTGTCGGTCTGGAACCGGGACAGCCCGCGTACGTTGACCGGGAAGCCCGACATCCGCTCCATGAACGTCGACAGGTGCTGGGAGACCAGCAGCGTCGTCGGCACCAGCACGGCGACCTGCTTGCCGTCCTGGACCGCCTTGAACGCCGCCCGGACCGCGATCTCGGTCTTGCCGTAGCCGACGTCACCGCAGACCAGCCGGTCCATCGGCACCGGCCGCATCATGTCCTGCTTGACCTCGTCGATGACCGCGAGCTGGTCGGCGGTCTCCTGGAACGGGAAGGCGTCCTCGAGCTCGCGCTGCCAGGGGTTGTCGGGGCCGAACTGGAAGCCCTTGGTCGCCTGCCGCGCGGCGTAGAGCTTGATCAGCTCGGCAGCGATCTCACGGACCGCCTTGCGGGCCCGGGCCTTGCGCTTCTGCCAGTCGGCGCCGCCGAGCCGGTCCAGGCTCGGCTGCTCGCCACCGACGTAGCGGGTGACCTGGTCCAACGCGTCGGCCGGGACGTAGAGCCGGTCGGGCGGTCCGCCCCGCTTGGAGGCGCCGTACTCCAGGACGAGGTATTCGCGGGTCGCGCCCTGCACCTCACGCTGCTTCATCTCGATGAACTGCCCGACGCCGTGCTGCTCGTGGACGACGTAGTCGCCGGGCTTGAGCTCGAGCGGGTCGATCTGCTTCTTGCGGCGCGCGGGCATCTTCACCATATCGCGCGTCGAGGACTTCTGGCCCGAGATGTCCTCGCCGGTGAGCACGACCAGCTGGCTGGCCTCGTCGAGGAAGCCGTGGGTCAGGCGGGCATGGATGACGGTGACGGTCTTGTGGACCGGCTTGGCGTCCTCCGGGTCCCCCTCTGCCAGCCGAGCCTGGATGTCGCGCTCCCCCAGCGCCTCGACCGTACGCTGCGCCGTGCCGTGGGCCGGCTGGACGACGACCACGCGGTAGCTGTCGTCGCGCCACCGCTCGATGTCGGCCAGCGCCGCGGCGGTGTCGCCGCGGTAGGCCTTCGCCGGCTGCCAGTCGATCTTGCGGGCAGGGACGCCGACGACGTCCGGATCGGCGAGATCCGCGTCGTCGTCGAGGCCGAACGGGCTGACCGACCACCACGGCTTGCCCTGGGAGATGGCGTGGGCGCGTACGTCGGCGAGGTCGCGGTAGGAGGCCGCGGAGAGGTCGATCGGGGCGACTCCCCCGCTGGCCGCGGCGGCCCAGGAGGCGCCGAGGAACTCCTCGGCGGTGGCGACCAGGTCGTGGGCACGGCTGCGGATCCGCTCGGGGTCGAGCAGCAGGATGTGGCTGTCCTCGGGAATCAGGTCGATCAGCAGCTCCATGTCGTCGACCAGCGCAGGCGCCAGCGACTCCATGCCGTCGACCGCGATCCCGGCGGCGATCTTGTCGGTGAGCTCGATCAGGGTGGGGTGGTCCTCACCCAGCTTTCGCGCCCGGTCCCGGACCTCCTCGGTGAGCAGGAGCTCGCGGCACGGCGGCGCCCAGAGGCGGTCGGTCTCGCCGCCGTGCTCGGCCGGGATGGCGCGCTGGTCGGCGACCGCGAAGTGGCGGATCGAGTCGACCTCGTCGCCCCAGAACTCCACGCGGACCGGGTGCTCCTCGGTCGGCGGGAAGACGTCCACGATGCCGCCCCGGACGGCGAACTCGCCGCGCTTCTCGACCAGGTCGACGCGGGAGTAGGCGGCGTCGGCGAGCTTCACGACGACGTCGTCGAGGCTCGCCTCCTGGCCCTTGACCAGCTCCACGGGCTCGAGGTCGCCGAGGCCCTTGACCTGCGGCTGCAGCACGCTGCGGACCGGGGCGACGACGACCTTCAGGGGGCCCTGGGTGCCGTCGACGTCGGGGTGGCGCAGCCGGCGGAGCACCGCGAGCCGGCGTCCCACGGTGTCGCTACGCGGGGAGAGGCGCTCGTGCGGCAGCGTCTCCCAGCTCGGGTAGTAGGCGACCGAGTCGGGCGGGAGCAGGTCGGTCAGGTCGTTGACCAGGTCCTCGGCCTCGCGCGAGGTCGCGGTGACCGCGAGGACGGTGCGCTCCTGGCGTACGAGACCGGTGACCACGAACGGGCGCAGGGCCTCCGGTCCGGTGACGTCGAGCGCCAGCATCCGGCCGCCCTTGGCCTCCGCCATCACCTCGCTCAGGGCGGGATCGCGCAGGACGAGATCGGCGAGCGGGGCGAGGATCACGAGTGACTCCAAAGGGATACGGCATGCACGAGAGCCCCCGGCCGGAAGAACAGGGGGTGCTGGGCCCCAGTCTAGAAGACGTGTGTAAAGACGTTTGACTTCGAGCGCATGCGAGGCCGGAGCGTGGATCGCATGAGATATACGACCATCGGATCAGGCGCCGGATCGCGGCGCGTCAGCAAGCTCGCGCTCGGCGTGATGCGGTTCGGGACGGACACGGACGTCTCGACCTCCTATGACATCCTCGACCGCTTCGTCGAGGCCGGCGGCACCTTCGTCGACACCTCCAACAACTACGCCTACTGGGCCAACGGCACCCAGGGCGGCGAGAGCGAGACCGTGCTCGGGCAGTGGCGCCGAGACCGCGGGATCGGCGACGAGCTCGTCATCTCCACCAAGGTCGGCGCGCGCCCCACCGACGTCGTCGAGCCCGTCGAGAACGGGTGGGCCAATCAGCGCACGCGTCGTTGGGAGGGACTGGCTCCGGCGAACGTACGCGAGCAGGCCGACCGCTCCCGCGAACGGCTCGGTGTCGAGCGGCTCGACCTCTACTACGCGCACGTGCCGGACATGAACGGCGTCCCGCTGGAGGAGTACGCCGCCGGCTTCGCCGCCCTCGTGAAGGACGGTGTCATCGGCCAGTTCGGGCTGAGCAACCACTGGTCCTGGCAGGTCGAGCGGGCGCGGACGGTCAACCCGGAGGAAGCCCGGCCGAGCGTGCTGCAGTACCACCACACCTATCTGCGGATGCGCACCGACATCCCCGACCGGCGGCTCTCCGTGGACGGCGAGATCGGCGTGGCCGACGCCTCCCTGCTCGCCTATCTGAGGGCGACGGCGGGGCTGACGCTGGTGGCCTACACGCCGCTGCTCAGCGGTGCCTACACGAACCCCGCGAAGTCGCTCGATCCCGCCTACGACCACCCCGGGACGACCGCGCGCCTCGCGGTGCTCGACGACGTCGCCGCCGAGACCGGCGCGACCCGCAACCAGGTCGTGCTCGCATGGATGCTCGGTGACGCCCTTCCGGTGATCCCGCTGGTCGGAGCCTCGTCCGTCGCCCAGCTCGACGAGAGTCTGGCGGCGGTGGACCTGGAGCTCAGCGAGGAGCAGAGGGCTCGGCTCGACGCTGCTGGGCGATGAGCTCGGCGTCGGGGTCGGTCTCGCCCACGGCCGCGGCGTAGTAGGCGACCTTGAACTCGATCGCATCGAGATGGGCGGCCGTCTCCTCCAACTGCGCGCGCACCCGGTCGCGGTGTGCACGCAGGAGGGCGAGGCGGGTCTCCTCGTTGCCCGTGCCGTCGCGGACCATCTCGGCGTAGCGACGGATCTCCCGGATCGGCATCCCGGTCGAGCGCAGCCTGGTGATCAGCGTGATCCAGCCGAGGTCGCCCTCGGTGTAGGCGCGGTGGCCCGACCCGTTACGGCCGACCCGAGCATCAGCCCGTCACGCTCGTAGTAGCGCAGCGTGTGCGCGGTCAGGCCGGTCCGCGCGGCCACCTCGGCGATGCTGAGTCCGGTGCTGAGCCCAGTGCTCCCGGTGCTGTGCGCCTGCGTCGTCATAACTCCAGTGTCCGGGTTGGAGTGCACTCGAAGTCAAGCGGGTTCGGCTACGTTGAGAGGGTGAAGAGGACGTACGCCGTGGAGTCGGCCGTTGCCGGGCTGGTCGTCCTCGGGCTGACGCTGAGTGGGTGCGGCGGAGCGCCGGAAGCCTCGCCGAGCCCGACAGCCAGTGCCTCACCCTCGGTGTCGGTGGAGCCGTCACCCAGCGACGTACCTTCGTCTTCTTCTCCGGTCGCCCCGGAGCCGGGGTCGGTGCCGCCGGCGTGGCTCGGCACCCGGGTGCTGAAGGAGGACGCGGAGGGGTACGGGATCGCCGGGCCGACGCCGCCGGAACTGCGCAACCGGGCGTGGACGCTGCCGGACATGCTGCCGATGCTTCCCGGCGACGGTTTCGCCGCCGAGGTCGACGTCGCCCCGGACGAGGTGATCGCGCGCTCGACCTGGGTGCCGGGGTGTCCGGTCTCCCGGCAGGAGCTGGCCTGGGTACGGATGACGTTCTGGGGCTTCGACGGCGCCCGCCACACCGGCGAGATGCTGATCAATGCCCGGGTCGCCGAGGACGTCGTCGGGGTCTTCCGGCGGCTCTACGAGGCGAGGTTCCCGATCGAGCAGATGGACATCACCACCAAGGCGGCTCTGGATGCGCCGCCGACCGGCGACGGCAACGGCACCGGTGGCTTCGTCTGCCGCCCCTCCGTGGGCCAGACCTCGTTCTCCCAGCACGCCTACGGCCTGGCGATCGACATCAACACCTTCCAGAACCCGTACGTCAAGGGCGACCGCGTCATCCCCGAGCTCGCCCGCTGGTATCTGGACCGGTCCCGCACGGCGCCCGGGATGATCCACCGCGACGACGTGGTCGTCCAGGCCTTCGCTGACATCGGCTGGGAGTGGGGCGGCGACTGGAACTCGCTGAAGGACTACCAGCACTTCAGCGAGAACGGCACCTGACCCCCGGCACCGCTGGTCGAGCCGCCGGAGCCGCTAGGCGAAGGCGTGTCGAGTGCATCACCCACGGCGCCACCATGGTCATCCCGGGCCAGGCCTTCGACCTG
>NZ_JBEYUV010000080.1:0-6555 GCF_040643685.1 Nocardioides sp. NPDC047086 | reverse complement strand
GGCGCATCTTGACCGGCTCGCTCGCTTCGCTTCGCGAGACACCGGTCAAGATGCGCCGACTCGGCAGGGTTGCTATGCCGCCTGCGACTGCTCGTCGCTGCGGCTCGACCGCCGAGCAGCTAGGACAGATGATGGACAGGAGCCAGGTTGTAGACCGGCGTCGCGATCTCCTCGAAGCGTGCCTTGAGCTGCAGCGCGAGATAGAGCGAGTAGTGGCGCGACTGGTGGAGGTTCCCGCCGTGGAACCAGAGAGCCTCCTGCTGGGTCGGCTTCCACATGTTGCGCTGCTCGCCCTCCCAGGGCCCAGGGTCCTTCGTGGTGGAGGAGCCGAGCCCCCAGCACTTCCCGACGCGGTCGGCGACCTCCTGGCTGATCAGGTCGGCGGCCCAGCCGTTCATGGAGCCGTAGCCGGTGGCGTACACGACGAGGTCGGCGGGGAGCTCGGTGCCGTCCTCGAGAACGACCGACGTCTCCGTCAGGTGCGAGACCTGCCCCTGGGCGAGCTTCACGTGCCCGTCGGCGACCAGCTCGGCGGAGCCCACGTCGATGTAGTAGCCCGAGCCGCGGCGGAGGTATTTCATGAACAGCCCCGAGCCGTCGTCGCCCCAGTCGTGCCGGAAGCCGGCCTTCTCCAAGCGCGCGTAGAAGTCGGCGTCGCGCTCGGCCATCTGCTGGTAGAGCGGGATCTGGAACTCGTGCATGATCCGGTAGGGGAGCGAGGCGAAGACCAGGTCGGCCTTCTCGGTGGTCATCCCGGAGGCGAGCGCGCGCTCGGAGTAGAGGTCGCCGAGGCCGATGTCCATCAGCGTGTCGCTCTTCACGATGTGGGTCGAGGACCGCTGCACCATGGTCACGTCGGCGCCGTGCTCGAAGAGCGCGCCACAGATGTCGAAGGCAGAGTTGTTGGACCCGATCACCACCACCCGCTTGCCCTCGTACGCATCCGGCCCCGGGTGCTTGGAGGAGTGGTGCTGCTCGCCCTCGAAGATGTCCATGCCGGGCAGGTCGGGGATGTTGGGCTTGCCGGACATCCCGGTGGCGAGGATGAGCTGTTTCGGGTGCAGGGTGATCTCCTCCCCGCCGCGCGAGACGGTGACCGTCCACTCCCCGTCCTCTTCGGAGTAGGAGGCGCTGGTGGCCGTGGTCGAGGACCAGTAGGGCACCTCCATCACCTTGACGTAGGACTCCAGCCAGTCGCCGATCTTGTCCTTGGGTGCGAAGACCGGCCAGTTGTCGGGGAACTTCAGGTAGGGCAGGTGGTCGTACCAGACCGGGTCGTGCAGGCACAGCGACTTGTAGCGGCCGCGCCACTGGTCACCGGGCCGCTCGTAGCGGTCGATGACGAGGGACGGCACCCCGAGCTGGCGCAGCCGCGCACCCAGAGCGATGCCTCCCTGGCCGCCACCGATGACCACCGCGTACGGTTGCTCGGTCAGGCCCAGCGTCTCCGCCTCGGCCTGCCGTTTCTCGGCCCAGGTCACCCGGTCGCGGTTGACGCCGTGCTCGGCACCCTTCGGGCGACGTACGCCGCGGGGCTCCTCGTGGCCTTTGAGCTCGTAGAGCGTGGTCAGGAACGTCCACGCCTTCGGGCGGTCGTCCTCGACCTTCAGGCGCAGCAGCCCGCGGCCACGGCCGATCGCGGTCTCGAAGGTGAACCACGCCGTGGTCACGCCCGCATCGGTGGCCTCCGGCTCCTCGAGCGCGAAGCCGGAGGGGTCGACACGTTCCAGCGTGGCCGAGAGCAGGTCGGCGACCCCGGCGGGGTCCTCGACGGTGGTGAGGTTCCAGGAGAAGGCGACCAGGTCGCGCCAGAAGCTCTTCGTGGCGAACAGTCCGGCGGCCCGGGGGATGTCGCGTTCCTTCAGAGCGGCCTCGAAGTCGGCGAGCCAGGTCTGCGCCGGTCCGCTGTGGACGGCCGGGGGAGTGGGTTCGAGTGTCTGGGTCATGCCCCCAGCACACCGCCGCGCGGGCGCGGGAGAAAGGGTTGCAGCCGATTGCATGTGGCGCGGGTCACAGCGAGGACCTACCCTCGGAGTCGGAGGTGGACGCCAGATGACAGTGACCGGAGCAGTCCCGGCGGGAGCTGACCTGCCGCGCCTCGCCCGTGACCTCGTACGCGTCCACGACGCTGTCCTGTCCGGTAGCCGCCCACCGAGCACACCCCGGATCCTGGTCGAGCGCTCCTGGCGCCGCGTCCTGAGCATGGGCCTGGAGCCCGGAAGCAGCAACGGCAGACGTACGCCCTCCGCAGCCGAGTGCGCGGCACGCAGAGCCCGCTCGCCGCTGGCGATGGTGATCGACGACCTGCGAGCGGTGCTGACCTCGGCCGCCGATGCGGCGACGTACCTGATGGTCGTGACCGACGCGGAGGGCGTGGTGCTGTGGCGGGCGGGGTCGGCGCGGGTGCTCAAGATCGCCGACCAGCTCGGTTTCGTCGAGGGCGCGCTGTGGACCGAGCGCGCGGTCGGCACCAACGCGATCGGCACCGCGCTGGCGGAGGCGGCGCCGGTCGAGCTCTTCTCCGCGGAGCACTTCGAGCAGGCCCAGCATCCCTGGTACTGCACGGCCGCCCCGATCCACGACCCCCGCACCGGAGCCCTGCTCGGCGTCGTCGACGTCAGCGGGCCCGCGCTGACCCTGCACCCGGCGATCGGCGCCCTGGTCGAGAGCGCCGTGCGCCTGGCCGAGATGTCGCTGTGGCGTCGACACCAGGAGTGGCTCGAACGGCTGCGCCGCGAGACCGACCACGTCGTCTCCGGCGTCGAGGGGCCACTGCTCGTCGTCGACGACGACGGCTGGGTCGCCCACCACGCCGGGATGGCCGCCCGCGACCGGATCGCGGCGCCCCGCCGGGACAAGATGCTGACCGTCCCCGGCCTGGGGCTGTGCCTGCCCGAGCGGGTCGGCGAGCGCGGCTGGCTGGTCCGGCCCACCTCCTCGGGGTCGGGAAGTCTGACCGCTCGGCTCGACCCCGACGGCACCCTCGAGGTCGTCTCGGAGTCAGGACGGTGGCGCACCACCCTGACCCGGCGCCACGTCGAGATCCTCACCCTGGTCGACCGAGCCGGCCCTGCCGGGCTCACCGCCCGCGGGCTCAGCGAGGCGGTCTTCGGAGACGCCGAGCACATCGTCACCGTGCGCGCCGAGGTCTCCCGGCTGCGCCGCTCGATCGGCGCGCTGGTCGCGACCAACCCCTACCGGCTGGCCGAGGGGGTCACGCTCACCCGGGGATGACCCTGAGCCGACCCTTGCCGATCCACCCCAGGTCGTACGCCGGGATCAGCCTCCAGCCCGATGTGGACTGACGCCTTCCGACGAGAGGCTCTGGGGCATGACACAGACCTCTGTTCCCACGATGACGGCCGCCGCCCGAGCGGTGGGCCTGACCAAGACCTACGGCAAGGGCGCGACCGAGGTGCACGCGCTGCGCGGGGTCGACCTGGAGATCCGCCGTGGCGCGTTCACCGCGATCATGGGCCCGAGCGGCTCGGGCAAGTCGACGCTGATGCACTGCCTGGCCGGTCTCGACCGTCCCACCGGCGGTGAGGTGACGGTCGCGGGCCAACCGCTGCAGAACCTCAACGACGACCAGCTGACCATCTTCCGGCGGGAGAACGTAGGCTTCGTCTTCCAGGCGTTCAACCTGCTGCCGATGCTCACCGCCGGGCAGAACATCCAGCTGCCGCTGGAGCTGGCCGGCAAGCGGGTCACCGATGAGACCCGCGCGCGGGCCCAGATGATCGCCGACACCCTCGGCATCGGCAAGCGCCTGGGCCACAAGCCTTCCGAGCTCTCCGGCGGCCAGCAGCAGCGCGTGGCGATCGCCCGTGCGCTGGTCACCCAGCCCGCGATCCTCTTCGCCGACGAGCCCACCGGAAACCTCGACTCCGAGACCTCGGCCGAGGTGCTCGACCACCTGCGCCGCAGCGTCCGTGAGCTCGGCCAGACCGTGGTCATGGTGACCCACGAGGCCTCCGCAGCCGCGTACGCCGACGAGATCGTCACCGTGAAGGACGGACACATCGAAGGGGTGACGCGCTGATGCGGACGGTGCTGTTCGCATCGCTGCGGACCTACGCCCGCCGGTACGCCGCGGCTGTGGTGGCCGTCGTCGCCGCGGTCGCGCTGATCGTGGTCACCAACGCACTGACCTCCGCGACGAAGTCGGGTCTGTTCGCCGGCATCGACGCGCCGTTCCGCAACGCGGTCGGAGCGGTGGACCTCCCGACCGAGGAGGTCACCGAGAAGTACGTCGACGAGGGCGGCTGGGCGCTGGCGATGTCGATGCAGCCGGTCCGCACCGACACGACCATGCTCGGCCAGGAAATCGTGATCGGCGCGGTCTCCACCGAGAAGCGCTGGCAGTGGCAGGATCTCGAGGAGGGTCGCTTCCCGACCCGAGCCGGCGAGGCCGTCGTCGACGCCAACGCCGCCAAGACCAACAAGGTCGCCCTCGGCGACACGCTCAAGGTCGGCACCGGCAAGGGCACGGTGGAGACGACCGTGGTCGGCCTCGTCGACGCCCCGTCGATGTGGTCCTCGCCGATCTATGTCACCTCGCCCGAGATGCAGAGCTGGGGGGACCAGTACGTCCAGACCGTCATGACCGCCGGAGCCGGCGACAAGGACGACGGCTGGCTGAACACCGACGACTACCTCACCGAGCTGCAGACCCAGCTCAACCAGGAGGTCGACGTGGTGGCGTACATGATCCTGATCTTCGCCTTCATCGCGCTGTTCGTCTCGGTGCTGGTCATCACCAACACCTTCTCGATCCTGTTCGCCCAGCGGATGCGCGACTTCGCGCTGCTGCGGGCGATGGGCGCGACGAAGCGTCAGGTCCTGCGATCGGTACGCCGCGAGGCGCTCGCCCTCGGGCTCCTGGCCTCGTTGCTCGGCCTGGTGGTCGGCGTCCTGCTCGGCTGGGGGATCGTCGCGCTGGTGCGGCAGCTCGCTGAGACCGCGCCGCTGGGTGACGTCGCCTACGAGTGGCCGTGGCTCGTGGGTGCGTTCGTCCTCGGCGTGCTCACCACGCTGGTCGCCTCCTGGCTGCCCACGCGCCGCCTGATGCGGCTCAGCCCGCTGGCCGCGCTGCGGCCGCAGGAGGGCTTCGACGTACGCGGCGCCGGACTGTTCCGGATCGGCCTCGGCCTGGCGGTGGCGCTCGCCGGCATCGCGACGATCTTCGTCGCCGTGGGCTGGGACGACGCGCAGACCGGGATGCTGATCGTGCTGCTGGGCTGCGGGGTCACCTTCCTCGGCGTGATGCTCCTGGGCCCCGCGCTGGTGCCGGGCCTGGTGCGGCTGGCCGGGTCAGCCCTGGCCCTGGTCGCCGGCTCGCCGGCCAAGCTCGCGGCGGCCAACGCCGGTCGCAACCCGAAGCGCACCGCCGCCACCGCGGCGTCGCTGCTCGTCGGCGTCACCCTCACCACCGGCGTACTGACCGGGATGGCGACCATCCGTGGCGCCACCCTGGACGAGATGGCGAAGCAGCACCCGATCGACATCGCGCTCCAGTCGGAGTCGAAGCCGTTGGACGACTCGGTCCTCGGGGACGCGAAGGCGGTCCGGGGCGTCGCCGACGCGGTGGCCGTGCCGGGCGCGATGACCTCGGTGAAGGCCGACGGCAAGCCCGTCCCGCTCCTGGTCGTCGCTCCGCCCGCGGGAGACATCGCGCTCATGGACCTCACCGTGAAGCCCGGCACGATGGTGATCTCACCGGCCGCTGCCTCGGCGTTCGTGGAGGACTCCTTCGAGGCGACGGGGGAGAAGGTGACGCTCGTCGTCGGGGACCGCACCGCGACCGTGACCCTGGACGTACGCGAGATCGACGGGGCCCCGCAGATCTCCGCCGCGACGCTCCGCGAGCTGACCGCTGACCCGCAGACGTACGCCGTCTGGGTCCGTGCCGATGCCGGAGCCGACCCGGAGGACCTGGCGGGGACGCTCGGCGTGCTCGCCCCCGACGCCGAGCTCACCAACGGCAAGGCTCAGCGCTCCTGGGTCGAGCTGCAGCTGGACGTGTTCACCTGGGCCGTGATCGGGCTGCTGGCGATCTCGGTGCTGATCGCGCTGGCCGGCATCGCCAACACGCTGGGCCTCTCGGTGCTCGAGCGGGGCCGTGAGCACGCGCTGCTGCGCGCGCTGGGCCTGACCCGGCGTCAGCTGCGGCGGACGCTGGCCGCCGAGGCGGTGCTGCTCTCGGCAGTGGCGGCCCTCGTCGGCACCGCGCTGGGCGTCTTCTTCGCCTGGGGCGGCAGCGAGATCCTGGTCGGCGACATGCTGCCCGACGCCACCTTCGAGCTGCCGGTGCTGCAGCTGGTGGCGGTGGTCGCGGCCGCCGGGCTGGCGGGCCTGGTCTCCTGCGTGGCGCCGTCCAAGCGGGCCACCAAGGTCAGCCCGGCGGAGGGACTCGCGCTGGACTGAGCGGGGATGGGAATGTGTTGGTCTCGACACGCCTCCGCCTAGCGGCTCCGGCGGCTCGACCGCCTGTAAAGAAGAGAGTACGCCGCCCGGAGCCCGCCGCGCGAACCCGAATCAGGCCCGGCGCCACAT
>NZ_JBEYUV010000079.1:0-6588 GCF_040643685.1 Nocardioides sp. NPDC047086 | reverse complement strand
ACCGACCCGCCGGTCCGCCTATATGCCCGGGGGTTAACTCCCCCCCCGACGTACGTGACGGGTCGGCAGGTCTGCGACAATGTCCGGCGTGGATCTGAGGGTGGTGCGACCGACGCGCGGGAGCGTGTGGCTGGCGCTGCTCGCGGCGGTGGAGATCACCACCGGGTCCAGCCTGGCCCACCTGGCCGGCGGCGGGGAGCTGCCGGACGCGTTGTGGCTGGTGGCGACCGGGTTCGCCGCATTCGGCGCCGGAATCGTGGTGCTGCAGCGCAGGGTCGGGATCGTCCTGGGCGCTCTGCTCGCCGGGGCGGCGCAGCTGGGGATGCACGAGGCCTTCGAGGCGTACGCGGCGCCCACGGCCCACGCGCACAGCACCGGCACCGGCGACACCTCGATGCTGGTCGCGCACGCTGCGGCCGCGGTGCTCACGGTCGCCGTGTGGCTGCTGCACCGCCGGGCCTGGCAGGTCATCTCCCGGGCGCTCACGACGCCCCGGATCCCGATCCCGTTCCGCCTGCCGACGCAGGCTCAGCCGGTGGTGCTGCGCACCGACCTGTGGACGTACGTCGCTGCTGGACGCGGGCCGCCGGTCCTCGCCTGAGGACCCGACCCGACACCTGGGCGCACGCCCAACCAGCAGACACTCCACAGAAAGCAACGACCATGTCTCGACGTACCCTCGCGCGCCTCGGCGCGCCCGCCATCGCTGCCGCGGGCATCACGTTCCTCCTCGCCGCTCCGGCCTCCGCGCACGTCACGGTCACCCCGACCGAGACCGCCGCAGGCGCCTACACGGTGCTGACCTTCAGCGTCGGCCACGGCTGCGAAGGCTCCCCGACGAACAAGATCACCATCCAGGTGCCGGAGGGGGTCAACACGGTCACCCCGACGCGCCAGCCGTTCTACGACGTCAAGGTCACCAAGGAGAAGCTCGCCGAGCCGGTCAAGGACGCCCACGGCAACGAGCTGACCGAGCGCGACGCGACCATCGTCTACACCGCGAAGACCCCGCTGCCCGAGGGTCAGCGCGACGCCTTCGAGGTCTCCCTGCAGCTGCCGGAGGAGGAGGGCACCCTTGCCTTCCCGACGGTCCAGACCTGTGAGAAGGGCGAGACCGCCTGGATCGAGGAGACCCCCGAGGGCGCCACGGAGGAGCCCGAGAGCCCGGCCCCGGCCTTCGAGGTCACCGCGGCGGAGGCCGAGGACGGCCACGGCCACGGCGCCGAGGAGCCGGCCGGAGAGAAGGCCGAGCCGGTCGCGGACGACGTCGAGGACGGCGACAGCAGCAACCTGTGGGGTGCTGTCGGCGCGGGCGCCGGCATCCTCGGCCTGATCGCGGGCGCGACCGCCCTTGCGCTGGGACGTCGTAAGGCGTGAGTGCTCCCCTGACGCGCCGGCCCGGCCTCGACCAGGGCCTGGGCCGGCGCGCCCTGGGGCGGCTGCTGGCGGTGCTCGCCGCCGCTGCGTACGCCGTCCTGCTCGGCATCTCCCCCGCCCAGGCGCACGCGAGCCTGATCGGCACGGACCCCGAGGAGGGGGCCGTCCTGGAGCAAGCGCCGGAGACGATCACCTTCACCTTCGACGAGGCGGTGACCCTGACGCCGGCGGGCGTGACGGTCTACGACGCGAAGGGCCAGGAGGTGACCTCCGAGGCGAGCGCGGGCGGCACCGAGATGAAGGTCGCGCTCGCGGAGGCGAGCACCCTCGGCGACGGCACCTACGTCGTCGCCTGGCGAGCGGTCTCGGCCGACGGCCACCCGATCTCGGGCTCGTTGACCTTCGCGGTCGGCGCCCCGAGCCTCAGCGTCGCCCCACCTCCGTCCTCGGAGCCGTCGAGAGCGACGGCGGTGATCCACGGGGTGCTCCAGTTCCTCCAGTACGCCGCGCTGCTGCTGGTCGTGGGCCTGGTCTGGTTCCGCGGGCTGATCTTGGTGGGGCCCAGCGTGGGGGAACACCGCGTCCCCGACCGGGCCATCACCCGGGTCCAGCGCGTCCAGATCCTGGCCGGCATGGTCGCCGTGGTCGCACTGGTGGCCCTCGCCCCGGCCAGCGGTGCGCTGCAGAGCGAGAGCGGACCGGGCGCGATGCTCACCTTCGACGCCTGGTCGCCGGCCTCGGTCGGCAAGGAGTGGCTCAGCGCGCTGGTAGGGATCGTGGGCATCGCGGCGGCGCTCGCGCTGCGCGAACGACCCCGCCTGGCCGCTGCCGCCGGACTGGTCGCGATCTGCTCCCCGGCGCTGGTGGGCCACTCCCGCGCGGTCGTACCCGCCTGGCTGGTCACGGCCACCGACGTCATCCACCTGATCGCCGGGGCGCTCTGGCTCGGTGGCCTGGTCGGCCTCGCGCTGACCCTGCCGCTGATCACCCGGCGCGGCACCGTGGCGGCCGAGATCGTCACCCGCTTCTCCACCCTCGCCGCCGCGTCGCTGGCCGCCCTCGCGGTCTCGGGGGTGCTGATGGGCTGGCGGATCCTCGGTTCCTGGGACAACCTGCTCAACAGCACGTACGGCACACTGCTGATGACCAAGATCGCCCTGGTCGTCGCGGTCTCGGTGATGGCGGCCGGCAACCGGCTGCTGGTCCTCCCCCGCGTCCGCCAGGCGGCCGGCCACGACGACACCGTCGAGGCCGGCTCGATGCTGCGCCGGGCCGTGCTGATGGAGGCCGGCGTGCTCGTCGTCGTCCTCGGCGTCACCGGCTTCCTGGTCGACCAGCCGCCGCAGGCCGGGGCCGGCTCGACCGGGACCGGCTCGGCCACGGTCGCGCAGACCAACACCCAGGCCGCGGAGCTGGGTGAGGACCACCGGGTCTACGCGACGCTGACCCCGGCGGGTCCGGGGCCGAACGTGCTCCGGCTGCAGATCCAGGACGCGGCCGGCGAGCCCGTCGAGGCCTCGGCGGTCCCGACCGCCAAGCTGCGTTCGGGCGAGCTCGACCTGGGCAGCCTGGAGCTGACCTCGGTCGCCGCCGGCACCTGGGAGGCCGACGTCGTACTGCCCAAGGGCGGCACCTGGGAAGCCACCGTCGGCCTGCGGCTGGGCGAGTTCGAGAGCCCGCTGGGAGTGCTGAAGTTCCCCGTCGGGCAGTGATTTCGGACGGTGAGGTTCAGACAGTGACGGGGAGCCGGAGCGTGTGGACCATCCCGTCCACGCGCGCCTGCACGAAGAAGACATAGTCACCCGCCTTCGGCGGCTTCACGTGGATGCCGAGGCGGGTGCCGTCCTCGCCGTTCTCGGGGCCGCCCAGCGGGTGCAGGTGGATCACCTCGCCGGTCTCGCGGCTGAACGCGGTCACGTGCGCGTAGACCCCGAGGTACGTCCCGAGGTTGACCGGCTGACCGGCCGGGTCGGAGAGCAGGACCCCGATCTCCTGGTCGATCCCGGGCTTCGGGGTCTCCTCCAGCGCCGCGATCACGGTGCCGTCGTCGGAGCCGGGTACGTCCACCTCGGTCGCCCCCGCGACCTTCGCCGTCGTGCCGAGCATCGCCTGCTCCCCCTTGCCGTCGGGGGTGCGGGCGGCGAACTCGACGACCACCCGGTAGGTGCCACCCGCGGGCAGCGTCAGGTCGCCGGACCAGTCCCCGGCGTCACCTCGGGTCGGGTGCAGGTGGCGAAACACCTCCAGGTCGTCGCGGACGACATAGAGGTGGAGGTCCTTGGTCTGCTCCTCGATGTAGTCGGTGACCGGGCCGCCGTCCTTGGTGATCGTGAAGCTCACCTTCCCCGGGGTGCCCGCCTCGGCGGGCAGGCTGACGTCACCGATCGTGTAGCCGCCCGCGGTCGCGGAGGTGCCGTCGGCGCCCTTGATCGCGGTCACGACGGTCGCCGCGCTGGGGGTCGAGGTCGGGTCGGCCGCCTCGGGTTCTCCACCACAGGAGATCAGGGTGACCGCAAGACCGAGACACAGGACGACAGCAGCAATTCCGACACGCACGGGCAAATGGTGTCATGGCACTGGTTGAAGCGGAGCCCGAGACCATCAGCGGAGTCAGAACCCGACACCCGGATTGAGAATCCCCAGCGGGTCCAGCGCCGCCTTGATCCGGTGCTGCACGTCGACGGACCCGGCACCGATCTCGGGCTCGAGCCACGTGCGCTTGAGCCGGCCGATGCCGTGCTCGCCGGTCGTGGTGCCACCGAGCTCGATGGCGAGGGCGAAGATCTCGTCCCCCGCGGCGGTCTCCGCCGGCGGCATCGCCCCCGGGACGTCGTCCGGGGACGGGTCCCAGCCGATCACCGGGTGGAGGTTGCCGTCGCCGGCGTGCGCGAGGGTGTAGATGCGTACGCCGTGCCGGTCGGCGATCTCGGAGACCCGCTCGACCGCCTCGGCTAGCCGGGAGCGGGGCACGCAGATGTCCTCGATGAAGAAGGCGCCCTCCGTCTCGATGGCCGGCAGGACCTGGCGACGGGCCTCGACCAGGCGCTCGGAGGACTCCTCGTCGACGCCCTGCTCGATCCAGGTCGCCTCCTTGCCGAGGACGGCCGCGATCGCCTCGATCTCGGTCTCCGCGGCGGACCCGTCGGCCTGGGCGATCACCAGTGCCTCGCCCCGGGAGGCGTAGGAGGTGCCGGCGAACCGGTCGATCGCCTCGAGGCACCGCCGGTCGATGAACTCCAGCATCGACGGCAGCCGACGGGCGGCGGAGATCTCGGCGCAGGCCCGGGCTGCTGCCGCCACCGAGGCGTACGCGGCCGACGCGGTCAGCGTGGAGACCGGCCGTGGCTTGAGCCGCAGGGTCGCGCCGACGACGATGCCCAGGGTGCCTTCGGAGCCGACGAAGAGCGCGGTGAGGTCGAGCCCCGCGACGCCCTTCATGGTGCGGCGGCCGGTGTGGATCAGGGTGCCGTCGGCGAGGACGACGTCGAGACCGAGGACCGCCTCCCGGGTGACTCCGTACTTCACGCACCGCAGCCCGCCTGCGTTGGTGGCGACGTTGCCGCCGATCGAGCAGATCGCCGCCGAGGCCGGGTCGGGTGCGTAGCGCAGCCCCACCTCGGCCGCCGCCGCGTCCAGCCGCGCGGTGAGCACGCCGGGCTCGACGACCGCGATCTCGTCGACCGGGTCGAGCTCGAGGATCCGGTCCATCGCGGAGAGGTCGACGACGAGGTGGCCGGTGCCGGCCACCGCTCCCCCGGCCAGCCCGGTGCCCGCACCCCGCGGGACGACCGGTACGCGGTGCGCGGAGGCGATCCGCATCGCCGCCTGGACGTCCTCGATGCCGTGCGCACGTACCACCGCCAGCGGCAGGCCGTCGGCGACCGAGCCGGACCTGTCGGTCGAGGCCGCCAGCCGCGAGAGCTCGTCGGTCGCCACCTCGGAGACGTTGGCGGCGAGGTCGTCGACCAGGGACAGCTGTGACTCCATCGTCATCGCCCCATTGTCGTGTCTGGCCGACTTCGAGGGGGCGATTTGCGTACCCCTTCTCTGCTACCGATACGCTTGACCTCGAGGGGAGTACCTCACCAAGCTCATTCCGGTCAGTACGTCGGTGCCACCACCGTCCCGGAATGACACCCCGATCCGGGGTGAGGGAGACCTCAGACGTTCATCGACACGCCTGAGGACCCTTCATGCTCGATACCATCGGCACACCCACCCTGTGGGCCGTGACCATCACCGCCGTCGTGGTGCTGATCGCCCTCGACTTCCTCCTGACCCGTCGTCCGCACGAGGTCTCCATGAAGGAGGCGCTGGGCTGGTCGGCCTTCTACATCGCGCTTCCGCTCGCCTTCGGTGTCTGGGTCTGGAACGCCCACGGCAGCCAGACCGGCTTCGAGTACTACACCGGCTACATCGTCGAGAAGTCGCTCAGCGTCGACAACCTGTTCGTGTTCATGCTGTTGCTCGCGGCCTTCGCGGTGCCACGGCACCTGCAGCAGAAGGTGCTGCTCTTCGGCATCGTCGGCGCGCTCGTGCTGCGCGGCATCTTCATCGCTCTGGGCGCCGCGGCGCTGTCCCAGTGGGACATCGTCTTCCTGATCTTCGGCGCGATCCTGCTGATCACCGCGGCCAAGCTCTTCTTCGAGGCGGTCCAGGGCCACGACCAGAAGGTCGACCCCGAGGAGATGCTCGCCGTACGCCTCGGCCGCAAGATCGGGCTGAAGCCGATGGCCATCGTGGTGCTCGCCATCTTCGCGACCGACATCATCTTCGCGGTCGACTCGGTGCCGGCCGTCTACGGCATCACCGGCGACCCCTACCTGGTCTTCGCCACCAACGCGTTCGCGCTGCTCGGTCTGCGGGCCCTCTACTTCGTGCTCGAGGGTGCCCTGTCCAAGCTGGTCCACCTCTCCTACGGTCTGGCCGCGATCCTCGCCTTCATCGGCGTCAAGCTCGGCCTGCACTGGGCCCACGGCCACTGGGCCGGCGTTCCGGTCGTCCCCACCTGGCTCTCGCTGGTGATCATCGTCGGCATCCTCGCCGTCACCGTCACCACCAGCCTGATCGCCTCCGCGCGCACGGAGGCCCGTGAGAAGAACGAGGCCCTGGAGGAGACGAACGCGTAAGCGACCGTGTTGGTCTCGACACGCTCGGCCGCGGGCGGCCTCGCGGCTCGACCGACGGTGGCCACCGTCGGTCCTCTCGACC
>NZ_JBEYUV010000078.1:0-6660 GCF_040643685.1 Nocardioides sp. NPDC047086 | reverse complement strand
GAAACGAAAACACAGTCGCTAAGCGAGGTATCCCAAGAAGCGACCGTGTTGGTCTCGACACGCCTCCGCCTAGCGGCTCCGGCGGCTCGACCAGCGGGGGAAGCGGCTCGACCAGCGGGGGGAAGCGGCTCGACCAGCGGGGGGAAGCGGCTCGACCAGCGAGGCAAGCGGCTCGACCAGCGGGACCAAGCGAGCGGGACGTCCTACCGTCCCACCGCGTAACCCTGCGCCCCCCGAGCATTGGCAGCAGCAGAAAGCGTGCCAGTAACAGGATCACGAGTAACCGCAGAGAGCCGCCCCAGAGACCAGTCACCGCTCAGCTCGACCGCATGACCACGACGTCGCAACGAATCGACGATCTGAGCCCCGAGGCGATCCTCGAGCACCGCACCAGCAGGAGTCCACGTACGCGGCCAGAAGGACCCGGGGAAGGAGGTCGAGTGGAGCGCCGGAGCGTCGATGGCCTCCTGGGGCGAGTAGCCACCGACGATGGTGCGCAGCAGGTAGAGCAGCTGCCACTGGTCCTGCTGGTCGCCACCCGGCGAGCCGACCGCGGTCACGGCTCGCCCGTCGCGAAGGACGAGGGTCGGGGTGAGCGTGGTGCGCGGTCGGCGGCCGGGAATCAGCGTCGAGGGCAGGCCCGGCTCCAGCCAGGTCATCTGCAACCGGGTGCCGAGGCAGAAGCCGAGCTCGGGGATCATGGGCGAGGACTGCAGCCACCCGCCCGAGGGGGTGACCGCGATCATGTTGCCCCAGCGGTCGGCGACATCGATGTGGCAGGTGTCGCCCCGGGTCTCGCCCTCACGCGAGACGGTCGGCTCCCCCACCCCGGACGCCGCCGCGGCCGGGTCGTAGGTCTCGCGCAGCGGCGGGAAGGCCCTCGCGCCCAGCCCGGGCCGCACCTCGGCCGAGGCGATCTCGGCGATCAGGGGGCGGCGGGTGGCGGCGTACTCCTTCGAGAGGAGGGTCTCGATCATCGCCGGATCGGCGCCGTCGCCGTAGTGGGCGTCACGGTCGGCGAAGGCGAGCTTGGTCGCCTCCAGGATCGTGTGCGCGCCTTCGGGATTGCTCGGGTCGAGCAGCGCGTCGTCGAGCGGCTCGAGCAGATTGAGCGTCTGCAGCAGCACCGGCCCCTGCGTCCACGGCCCGGCCTTCGCGATGGTGTGGCCACGGAACTCGGTCGTCACCGGCTCTTCGTACGCAGCCGAGAACCCGGCCATGTCGGCCGCCGTGATCACGCCGGAATGGTCGGTTCCGGAGGAGTGGCGGTGCGGGGTGCGTACGAACCGCTCGATCGACTCCGCGACGAACCCGCTCCCCCAAGCGGCCCGCGCAGCGTCGACCCGCTCCTCACGGGTGGCGGCGCCGTCGCCTGCCGCGACGAGGCGGTCGAGGACGGCGGCGTAGGCCTCGTTGCGGACCATCGTGTCCGGCTTCGGCAGCTCGCCGTCGACGAGCCAGTGGGCGGCCGAGGTGGGCCAGTGGTCGCGGAACAGGTCGGCCACGGCCGCGATCGTGGAGACCGCACGGCCCAGGATCGGGTGGCCGTTGCGGGCGTAGTCGATGGCATAGGCGAGCACCTCGCCCAGCTCCCAGGTGCCGTGGTCGCGCAGCAGCATCAGCCAGGCCTCGACCGCGCCCGGCACCGCGGCCGCCAGCGCACCGGAGCCGGGGACCAGCTCGAGCCCCTCGGCCCGCATGTGCTCCACGGACGCAGCTGCGGGCGCCGGCCCCTGGCCCATCAGCACCGTCGGCGCACCGCCGGCAGGAGCGAAGATCCCGACCAGGTCGCCGCCCGGTCCGTTGAGGTGGGGTTCGACCACGTGCAGCACGAACCCACCCGCGACCGCCGCGTCGAAGGCGTTGCCGCCGCGCTCGAGCACCGCCTGAGCGGCGCCGCTGGCCAGCCAGTGGGTCGAGCCGACCATGCCGAACCTCCCCAGCAGGTCGGGACGGGTCTTGAACGCGGCCGGAGGGGTGTAGGCGGAGAGCACGCCCCTCAGGTTACGAGCGCGTGTCGGGCATCAGGTCGGCGGCCCGGTGCCGGGATAGGGTCGCCCCATGAGCGCACCAGCGGTCCGGGGCCGCATGCAGTGGTCAGTGGTCGTGCCGATCCTCGCCGTGGTGGTGTTGGTGTTCGCGTGGCTACGCCACGACCACTGGACGATCCTCGCCGTGGTCGCGGCGGTACTGATCGGGGCGGTGCTCAGCGCGGTCCACCACGCCGAGGTCGTCGCCCACAAGGTCGGCGAACCGTTCGGCTCGCTGATCCTCGCGGTCGCGGTGACCGTCATCGAGGTCGGCCTGATCGTGATGCTGATGACCAGTGGCGGCGACAACACCAGCACCTACGCGCGCGACACCGTCTTCGCCGCGGTGATGATCACGCTCAACGGCATCGTCGGGCTCTCGCTCATGGTCGGCGCACTCAAGCACGGACTGGTCAGCTTCAACGCCGCCGGCACGGGCTCGGCGGTCGCCACCGTCATCGCACTGGCGGGCCTCACCCTGGTGCTGCCGAGGTTCACGACCTCCGCGCACGGCCCGCAGTACTCACCCTCGCAGCTGGCCTTCGCCGCCATCGCCTCGCTCGCGCTCTACGTCGCCTTCCTCTTCACCCAGACCGTCCGCCACCGCGACTTCTTCCTCCCCGTCACCAGTGACGAGCACGGCCGGATGACCGGGCTGGTCGATCTCGACGAGGACAGTCACGCCGACCCGCCCTCGACCGGCGAGGCAGGCCTGAGCCTCGGTCTGCTCCTCGTCTCGCTGATCTCCGTGGTCGGCCTGGCGAAGGTCCTCTCCCCGACGATCGAGAGCACCGTAAAGACCCTCGGCTTCCCCTACGCCGTCGTGGGCGTCGTGATCGCCCTCCTCGTCCTCGCCCCCGAGTCCATCGCCGCGGTCCGCAACGCCTCCCGCGACCGGGTGCAGACCAGCCTCAACCTCGCCTACGGCTCCGCGATGGCCTCGATCGGTCTCACCATCCCCACCATCGCCGTCGCGATGATCTGGCTCAGCGGCCCGCTCGTGCTCGGCCTCGAGCCGACCCAGATCGTGCTGCTGGTCATCACCGTCTTCGTCACCGGCCTCACCGTCGTCCAGGGCCGCGTCTACGCCCTCCAGGGGTTCGTCCACCTGGTCCTGCTGGCCGCGTTCCTGTTCCTCTCGATGCAGCCCTAGCCGTCACGAGGCCGGGACTTCCTCGAGACCCACTTCGAGCTTCGGGAACGAGTGACCCTCGGCGTCCTTGAGCACCGTGTACTGGACGTCGACGTGCGGCTCGATGGCGCTGTGCTTGTCGTTGGGGGCGCCGATGATGAGCTGGAAGCCGAGGCCTCGCCAGGCGCCGATGGCGCGGCCGGTGAAGCGGGCGTCGGCCTTGATCAACGCCTCGTCGAGGAAGACCGGTGCGTAGCGTGGGCGCTCGGCGCCGGCGTCGCCGAGCTGGTAGCGCAGCGCGGCGCCGACGATGAAGGCGACCAGCTCCTGCGACTCGCCGCCGGACTTCTCGCCGATGTGGTCGTAGAGGGCGACGTGCTCACCGGTGTCGGCGGTGACCTTCTCGGCGCTGACGCGGACGTGGTTGCGTACGTCGACCAGGTCGGCGAAGTCCGGCGCCGAGCGGCGCATGCGGTCGATGAGCCGGGACATCCGGGTGTAGGCCTGCTCCCGGGTGTCGTTGGACGAGGCCTTCTCGATCAGGTCGCGCACCGCGCGGAGCTCCTTGCGGAAGCGGCCCCGCACCGCCGACTGGCCCTCCTGGGTGTCGATCCGGAGCCGGTGGCCGTCGTCGTTGAACGGCAGCTCGGCGAGGATCTGGTTGATGGGGTCGATCCGGTCACGGATCTCACGCACCGCCCGCGACAGGGTCGAGTCGAGGTTGGTCAGGTCGTTGCCCGACAGGTTGAGCAGGGAGTCGCGCCACTCGACCTCGAGCTCGTGCAGGCCGCTGGTCTGCAGCTCATCGAGGAGACGGTCGAAGTCGGCGTAGGAGGCGTCGGGGTCGGTGTGGAGGTTCGGGTTGGGCCACCGTTCAAGGAAGGCCTCGAAGCTCTGGCGGAGCTGGATGCGGGCGGAGCCGATCGTCTCCTGCGCACCGATGCGGTCGGTCTCGAGGCTCTCCCCCGCGCGAGCGAAGACCGCGTCGAGCTCGGCGAGCGCGTCCTCGCGCCGGCCGGCTCCCTCACCGCCGGCAGCCTTGAAGAGCTGCTCGAGGTAGTCGGCCTGGGCCGGCGCCACATCGGTGCCGGACGCCGCCGCGTCCTCCAGCGCGTCCTTGGCCCGGTCGACCTGCTCGACGACGTCGCTCCAGCGCACGTCGAGCTCCTTGACCGCGCTCTTGGCGGCGCCGATCCCCTCCCGCAGCGAGTCGACCTTGGCGCGAGCGCTCTTCAGCCGCTCCTGCAGCGTGGCGATCTCGGGGTTGTCGGCGGTGACCTCCTCGATCACCGAGGCCCACCGCTCTCGTTCGGCCTCGGCCGTGGCGACGTCGACCTGGTCCCAGGTGAGCGCGGTGACCGCCTTGAAGGACGTACGCCGCAGGTCGAGATCCTTGATGGCCCGCTCGGCCTCCGTGACCGCCACCGTCGCCGTCTCCGCGTCCGTGCGCGCCGTCTCGAGGAGCTCGGTCAGCTCGGCGACGCGACGGGTGTTGGTGAACCCGAGCACGTTGCCGGCCCCGTGACCACCGTGGGCGCCGCGCGTGCCCTGCGAGACCTGTCCGGTGACGGTCAGCGCCATCCGGTGCTGCCCGAGCAGCGCGGGAGTCTGCACGCAGACGTAGCCGTGTCGTTCGGCCAGCCGCTTCTTGAGCCAGCCGGTGAACACGCCGCGGCGGTAGTCCAGGCGCCCGGGCAGGGTGCCCTCGTCGAGGAGCGTGTTGTCCTGCAGACCGGTGTGGACGGCCTCGTAGCGGATCCGCGTGCGCTGCCGCACCGACTCGATCGCAGCCCGGAAGGCGCCGACATGAGCGGCATCGACCAGCATCGTGGTCGCGAACCCGCCCAGCGCCAGGTTGAACGCCTCACGCCAGGCCTCGTGCTCGGTGCGTACCTCGACCAGCTCGCCGACGAACGGCATCTCGGCCGGGCTCAGCCCGGCCGCCTCGGCCAGCACCGCACGAGCCGCCCGCAAAGGCTCGGGGATGTTGTTCTTCGTCTTCTCGGCATCGGCCAGCTCGTCCTCGAGCCGGCCGACCAGCTTGATCGCATCGGCCTCGGCCGAGCGCGCCGCCGCGTAGGTGTTGAGGGCGGTCGCGCGGGCATCGTCGTCGACGAGCGCCTCCTGCGCGGTCGCTTGCAGGGTCTCGAACTCGTCGCGGGTCGCGGCCACCGCCCCGAGGATGACGAGCTCCTTGTCGAGCGCCTCGCGGGCACGGCGTACGTTGTCGACCCGGGTCTCGGCCGACCTGATCTCGCGGGTGGCCTCCTCGAGGCGGCGCCCGCCCGAGGCCGCGACGGTGACCGCGAGGCCGTCACGCTCGGACTCGGCCGCGTCGATGAGCGCCTGCTTCTCGGCCACCGCCTTCTCCGCGGCGCTCTTGCGGGAGCTGAGCTCGGCCTCCAGCTCGCTGAGCAGGTCGACCCGCTTGCCGGCGCGCCAGAGCCCGGCCGGGGTGGCCTCGTCACCGAAGGCGCCGATCCCGTCGATCACCTCCAGCCGGGCAGCGGCGTCCTCGATCGCCGCCCGGTGCTCGCGGATCGGCGTCAGCGCCCGCACCTGCTGCTGCGCGGTGACCATCCGGTCGCGGGTCGCGGAGAGCTCATCGAAGTGGGCGACCACGCCGTCGGCGGTGGCGAGGGTCTCGGGCTCCTCGAGCACCATCTTCTTGTAGAGGTCGTCGACCGTGGTGATCTGCTGTCCCGCCTGGATCCTTCCCAGCAGGTTGACGGCCTTCTCCCCGTCACCCGCGGCACCGATCCCGAGCGCGGAGTGGATCCGCGCGGTGAAGTCGCGGTCGGTGTCGATCGGGGTCAGTCCGACCTCGGAGACCGCGGTGCGCGTGAACCGGTGGGCTGCGACCGGCTCCAGATCGCGTACGTCGAAGCCTGCCTCGGCCACGGCACGGAGCTTGGTCACGTCGTCGAGGTTCTTGGCGGACGCGGGGACGTACCAGGCACGGACCGCGGTGAAGCGGGCCCCGGTCTGGTCCTCCCAGGTCATCGCGATCGCCGACCAGGTGTCGCGGCCGTCGCCGCGCAGCACCCGGATCTTGGTGCCCTCGGCGGTCTTCGCCTCGTCGATCTTGCCGCGCGCGTAGGAGAGGATGTTGCGCTGGTCCTGACCGCGAGGACGGCCGACGACGCCACCGTTGGAGGCGCCGTTGAAGGGCGTCGTGTGCGGCATGATCAGCGCGATGTAGGCGTCCATCAGCGTCGACTTACCCGAGCCGGAACCGCCGGTGAGCAGCGTCGCGGTCGGCGAGAAACGCACCCGGTGGGCGCCGTCGTAGCCGCCCCAGTTGACCAGCTGCAGCTCGCTCGCGACCCACTGTCGACCGGTCGAGCGGGCGGGGATGAGGCCGAAGAGGCTGTCGATCATGTTCACTGCTGGTTCTCCTCTTCGACCTCGTTGGTCGAGCCGCCGGAGCCGCTAGGCGGAAGCGTGTCGAGACCAACACGGTCCCCCCGCCCCCCCGCAACCACCCAGATTGTGTAG
>NZ_JBEYUV010000077.1:0-8198 GCF_040643685.1 Nocardioides sp. NPDC047086 | reverse complement strand
CGTAGAGCTCCTTGAGCTTCGGGTCGATGGCGGCCAGCTCCTCGGCCAGGTCGACGAGGACCAGGCACTGCCGAGGCGTCGCTCCCGTCGGCCGAGATGTCGCTCCGGTCGGTCGAGTGGTCACGACCGTGCCACCTCGGCCGACGGGGTTGACGCCTCGGCCGACCGCAGTGACGCCTCGGCCGACCGGGCTGACTTCTCGGCATTGCTTGGACGTCGACCTTCCATGTTCTTGGGCGACCCCGTAGAGTGACCGCTGTCACCACCTAAGCAAGCGCTTAGATTAGCCGAGCACACGAGGGAATGAGCATGTCGAGGTTCGAGGGACGTACGGCGATCATCACCGGGGCCAGCCGGGGCATCGGTCTGGGCATCGCCCAGCGGCTGGTGGACGAGGGGGCGAAGGTCGTCATCACGGCACGCAAGCCCGAGGCGCTCGCGGAGGCGGTCGACGGGCTCGGTGGCAAGGCGGTCGCCCTCGGCATCGCCGGGAAGGCCGACGACCCGGCCCACCAGGAGGAGGTCGTGACGACCGCGATCGAGACGTTCGGCAGCGCCGACCTGCTGGTCAACAACGCCGGCATCAACCCGAAGGCCGGCGGCCTGATCGACATGGACCGCGAGTCGGCCCGCAAGACCGTCGAGGTCAACTGCCTCTCGCCGATCGGCTGGACCCAGCAGGTCTGGCGGCAGTGGATGTCCGAGCACGGCGGCGCGATCGTCAACATCTCCTCGGTGGCCGGCCTGGCCCCGACGCCGCTGATCGCCACCTACGGCGCCAGCAAGGCGATGCTCAGCTACATCACGCAGGAGCTCTCGGTCGAGCTCGGGCCGAAGGTGCGCGTCAACGCGATCCTCCCGGCCGTGGTGAAGACCAAGTTCGCCGAGCTCCTCTACGAGGGCCGCGAGCAGGAGGTCTCGGCGGCCTACCCGCTCAAGCGCCTCGGCACCCCCGAGGACATCGCCGGCGTCGCCTCGTTCCTCCTCTCCGAGGACGCCGGCTGGATGACCGGCCAGCTCGTCACCGTCGACGGCGGCCTCACCCTCGCCGGCGGACGCGTCTGATGCCGATCGCACCCGGCAGCACTGCCGTCGTCACCGGCGCCGCGGGCGGGATCGGCCGCGCCCTGGCCGCCCGCCTCGTCGCCGAGGGTGTCCGCGTCGTGGTCAACGACATCGACGACGTACGTCTGGCCGAGACGGCCACGGAGATCGGCGCCCATCCGGTGGCCGGTGACGCCGCCTCCGTCGAGGGGGTGACGACCCTGGTTGACGCGGCGAAGGACCACCTCGGCCAGATCGACGCGTGGTACGGAAATGCCGGCATCGACCGCGGCATCGGCCTGGACTGTCCCGAGGAGGACTGGCAGGCGTCGTACGAGGTCAACGTCATGGCCCATGTCAGGGCAGCGCGGCTCCTCGTCCCCGAATGGGTCGAGCGGAAGGCCGGTCGCTACGTGGTGACGGCGAGCGCGGCGGGCCTGCTGATGATGGTCGGGACGCCGACCTACTCGGTCACCAAGCACGGCGCGGTCGCCTTCGCGGAGTGGCTCTCGGCGACCTACCGCCATCACGGGATCGTCGTCCAGGCGGTCTGCCCGCAGGGCGTGCAGACCGGGATGCTCGAGCGATCGGGACCGATGGCGGGCCTGCTCAGCCGCGACGGAGCGCTGACGCCCGAGCAGGTCGCCGACGCGGCCTGGGAGGCCACGAGCGACGACCGTTTCCTGGTGCTGCCGCACCCAGAGGTGGGCGACTACTACGCCGCGCGGGCGACGCAGACCGACAAGTGGCTTGGCGGGATGAATCGACTCTGGCAGCACGTGGAGGGACAGGTATGAAGGCGTGGCGGATCAACGAGCTCGGTGAGCCCAAGGACGTGATGCGGCTCGAGGAGGTGCCCGACCCGTCCCCCGGGGCCGGGCAGCTCGTCGTGAAGGTGCTGGCCAGCCCGGCCAACTTCCCCGACGTCCTGATGGCCCGGGGCCTCTACCAAGTCAAGCCCGAGCTGCCGTTCACCGCCGGCGTCGAGCTGTGCGGTGAGGTGGTCGAGCTCGGCGAGGGCGTGGTCTCGACAGGCTCGACCAGCGACCTGACGGTCGGAGATCGCGTGATCGGCGGCGGATCGCTGCCATACGGCGGCTTCGGAGAGCTCGCTCTGATGGACGCCGCGACCACGTTCCCGGCTCCCGAGGCGCTCACCGACGCGGAGGCGTCGAGCCTCTACATCGGCTACCAGACCGGCTGGTTCGGGCTGCACCGCCGCGCCCACATCCAGCCCGGCGAGACGCTGCTCGTGCACGCCGCGGCAGGCGGGGTCGGCAGTGCCGCCATCCAGCTCGGCAAGGCCGCCGGCGCGACGGTGATCGGTGTCGTCGGCGGACCCGAGAAGGCCGAGGTCGCCCGACAGCTGGGTGCGGACCACGTCATCGACCGCCACACCGAGGACTTCGTGAAGGTGGTCAAGGAGGTCACCGGCGGCAAGGGCGCCGACGTGATCTACGACCCCGTCGGCGGCGACACCTACGACCGCTCCACCAAGTGCATCGCCTTCGAGGGCCGGATCCTGATCATCGGCTTCGCCGGCGGCCGTATCCAGGAGGCCGCGCTCAACCACGCCCTGATCAAGAACTACTCGATCGTCGGGCTCCACTGGGGCCTCTACAACATGCTCGGCCCCGAGCTCGTCAAGCAGTGCCACGCCGAGCTCACCCGGATGGCGGCCGAGGGCTCGATCAAGCCGCTGGTCAGCGAGGAGCTGTCCCTGGAGCAGGTGGCCGACGGCGTACAACGTCTTGCCGACGGCACCACGGTCGGACGGGTCGTGTACGTCGCATGAAGGCCGTGATCTTCGACTACGGCGGCGTGCTGACCACGCCGATCGGCGACTCGATCCGGGCCTGGCTGAAGGCCGACGGCATCAAGCCGGAGAGCTTCACGACGGTGCTCAAGGAGTGGCTGGGTCGCTACGCCGACGCCGGCACCCCGATCCACCGCCTCGAGCTCGGCGAGCTCTCGGTCAAGGAGTTCGACAGGCTCCTGGCGGCCCGCTTGGAGACGTACGACGGTAGCCCGGTCGATCCCGAAGGCGTCCTGTCCCGGCTCTTCGCCGGGATGCGGCCCGACCCGGAGATGTTCGCGCTGGCCGAGGAGCTCCGCGACGCCGGCATCCGGCTCGCCCTGCTCTCCAACAGCTGGGGCAACTTCTATCCCCGCAAGCAGGTCGACGCGCTGTTCGAGGTGGTGGTGATCTCCGAGGAGGTCGCCATGCGCAAGCCGGAGGCGCCGATCTTCGACCGCACCCTGAGCAGGCTCGGTCTCCCCGCCGAGGAGTGCCTCTTCATCGACGATGCAGAGCCCAACGTCCTCGGGGCCCGCGCGGTCGGTCTCGACGCCCTGCTCCATACCGACCCGGCGAGCACCCGAGCAGCGCTCGCCCGCATGATTCCCGCACTCGGAGGTGCCGCGTGACGACCGAATCCCTGCCCGGCCTCGACCTGGAACGCCTCGGCCCCTGGCTGGCCGAGAACGTGGAAGGCGCGGGCAGCAGCCTGAGCGCGACCCACATCTCCGGGGGCAAGTCCAACCTGACGTACGCCGTCTCCGACGGCACCCACGAGTGGATCGTCCGGCGCCCGCCGCTGGGGCACGTGCTCGCCACCGCGCACGACATGAAACGTGAGCACACCGTGATCAGCGCGCTGCGCGAGACCGACGTGCCGGTGCCGCACACCTTCGCGTTCTGCGACGACGAGGACGTGCTCGGGTCGCCGTTCTACGTGATGGAGAAGGTCGACGGCCGGCCCTACCGCTACGCCCGCGAGCTCGAGCCGCTGGGCGCCGAGCGGACCAGGGCGATCTCGGAGCAGCTCATCGACGTGATGGCCGCGCTGCACGCGGTCGACCCGGCCGCGGTCGGGCTGAGCGAGTTCGGCCGTCCCGAGGGGTTTCTGTCGCGGCAGGTCAGGCGCTGGAAGAAGCAGCTCGAGGCGTCGTACTCCCGCGATCTTCCTGCCGCCGACGAGCTCCACGCGCTGCTGGAGGCGCGGGTGGGTGCTGCCGAGGCCGCCTCGACCGGGCCCGGGATCGTGCACGGCGACTACCGGCTCGACAACGTCCTCACCGACGAGGCCGACCAGATCAGGGCCGTCGTCGACTGGGAGATGGCCACGCTCGGCGACCCGGTCACCGACCTGGCGATCCTGCTGACCTACCAGCGGATGGCCTCGGTCTCCGGCGACGGCACGGTGACCGACGTCAGCAACGCACCCGGCTGGCTCTCCGAGGAGGAGATCATCGCCCGCTACGACGCGGCCAGCCCGCGCGACCTGAGCGAGTTCGGCTTCTACCTCGGGCTGGCCGCCTACAAGCTCGCCGCGATCCTCGAGGGGATCCACTACCGCTACCTCAAGGGCCAGACCGTCGGGCCCGGTTTCGACAAGATCGGGGACGGGATCCACCCGCTCCTGGACATGGGCATCAACGCGATGAAGGGACAGTAAGCGTGGACTTCGCACCCGACGCCAGGACCGAGGAGCTCGTCGCCTCGGTATGGGACTTCCAGAAGACGTACGTCGAGCCGAACGAGGCCGTCTTCGACGAGCAGCTCGCGGCCCAGGACGACAAATGGGCCTGGGACGGCGTGCCGGTCCTCGGCGAGATCCGCGCCGAGGCCCGCAAGCGCGGCCTGTGGAACCTCTTCCTGCCCGGTGAGGGCGGGGCGGGGCTGACCAACCTGCAGTACGCCCCGCTGGCCGAGATCACCGGCCGCAGCCACCTCGCGCCGGCCGCGTTCAACTGCGCCGCGCCCGACACCGGCAACATGGAGGTGCTCCACGACTTCGGCAACGAGGCGCAGAAGAAGGAGTGGCTCGCGCCGCTGCTGGAGGGCGAGATCCGCAGTGCCTTCGCGATGACCGAGCCGGCCGTCGCCTCCTCCGACGCGACCAACATCGAGACCTCGATCGCGCTCGACGGCGACGAGTACGTCATCAACGGTCGCAAGTGGTGGATCACCGGCGCGATGAACCCGAACTGCAAGATCTTCATCGTGATGGGCAAGACCGACCCGTCCGCCGAGCGGCACAAGCAGCAGTCGATGATCCTGGTGCCGCGCGACACCCCGGGCCTCACGATCAAGCGCGGCATGGAGGTCTTCGGCTACGACGACCACGACCACGGCGGTCACGCGGAGCTCGTCTTCTCCGACGTACGCGTGCCGGTGGGCAATCTCATCGGGACCGAGGGCATGGGGTTCGCGATCGCGCAGGCGCGCCTGGGTCCCGGTCGCATCCACCACTGCATGCGCTCCATCGGCCTGGCCGAGCGGGCGATCGAGCTGATGTGTGCCCGCGTCGAGGAGCGGGTCGCCTTCGGCAAACCGCTCTCCGAGCAGGGCGTGATCCGCGACTGGATCGCCGAGTCGCGGGTACGCATCGAGCAGCTGCGCCTCCTCGTCCTGAAGACCGCCTGGCTGATGGACACCGTCGGCAACAAGGGCGCCCACACCGAGATCCAGGCGATCAAGATCGCCACCCCGGCGACCGTCCAGTGGATCCTCGACAAGGCGATCCAGGCGCACGGCGCCGGCGGCCTCTCCCAGGACTTCCCGCTGGCCAAGTCCTACGCCGGCATCCGTACGCTGCGGTTCGCCGACGGCCCCGACGAGGTGCACAAGAACGCCCTGGCCAAGGCCGAGCTGCGCAAGCAGGCGGCGCGGCGCGAGGGCCGGCAGTGACTCCCGAGGAGATCCGGGGCCGGGTCGAGGCGTTCCTGGCCGAGCACCCGGTCGCGACGACGGAGCCGAGCGCCTTCCTGCACGCCCGCTATCAGGCCGGGCTGGCGTGGGTCGCGTTCCCCGAGGGCCAGGGTGGTCTCGGGGCCTCCCGGGCCCTGCAGCCGCTGGTGTCAGACCTCTTCGAGTCGGCCGGCGCCCCCGACAACAACCCGCGGCGCAACGGGATCGGGCTCGGCATGGCTGCGCCGACGATCCTCGCCTACGGCACCCCGGAGCAGAAGTCTCGCTTCCTGGAACCGCTGTGGTGCGGCGACGAGATCTGGTGCCAGCTCTTCTCCGAGCCCGGCGCCGGCTCCGACCTGGCCGGGCTGGCGACGCGGGCGGTCCTCGACGGCGACGAATGGGTCGTCAACGGGCAGAAGGTGTGGACCTCGGGCGCCCACAACGCCGACTTCGCGATCCTGGTCGCGCGCACCGACCCGGACGTCCCGAAGCACCGGGGTCTGACCTACTTCTTGTGCGATATGCACGATCCGGGCGTCGAGGTGCGGCCGCTGCGCCAGATCACCGGTGAGGCGGAGTTCAACGAGGTCTTCCTGACCGATGTCCGCATCCCCGACGCCCACCGTCTCGGCGCGGTCGGGCAGGGATGGGAGGTCGCCAACGCCACCCTCAACAACGAGCGCGTCGCGATCGGCGGCGCCGCCATGCCGCGCGAGGGCGGGATGCTCGGCGTGGTCGCCGAGTCCTGGCGGGAGCATCCGGAGAACCACACCCCGGAGCTGCGCGACCGGCTGCTGAGACTGTGGGTGGAGTCGGAGGTGGCCCGGCTGACCGGGGCACGGCTGCGGCAGAAGCTGGCCGTCGGCCAGCCCGGCCCCGAGGGGTCGGCGATGAAGCTGTCCTTCGCCACCATCAACCAGCGGCTCACCGGGCTCGACCTCGAGCTCCGTGGTGAGGAAGGTCTTCGCTACGAGGACGGCGACGGCTGGGCGATGGTCCGGCCCGAGCACGTCGACTTCGGCGGCCGCGACGCCGCCTACCGCTACCTGCGCGCGAAGGGCAACTCCATCGAGGGCGGCACCTCGGAGATCCTGCGCAACATCGTGGCCGAGCGCGTCCTCGGCCTCCCCGGGGAGCACCGGGTCGACAAGGACGTGGCTTGGAAGGAGATCCCGCGATGAGTGATGTCGAACTGCTCGACAACGAGCTCGATGCCGACCTGCGTGCCACGGTCAGGTCGTTCCTGGCCGAGCGCTGCGACCCCGCCGAGGTGGTGAAGGCGTACGACGGAGACAGCTCGCTCACCCCGGTCCTGTGGAAGGGAATCGCCGGAGAGCTCGGGCTCGCGGGGCTGCTGATCCCGGAGTCGTACGGCGGAGCCGGGGCATCGGCCCGCGAGGCCGCCGTGGTGCTGGAGGAGCTGGGCCGCTCGGTCGCCCCGGTGCCATTCCTGAGCAGCGCGGTCGTGGCGACCACGGTCCTGCTGGCCGCACCCACCGAGGCCGGAGCCGACCTGCTCGCCGGCCTGGCCGCGGGGGAGCGGACCGCTGCGCTGTGTGTTGGTCTCGACACGCCTCCGCCCAGCGGCTCCGGCGGCTCGACCGACGTCAGCCCTCGTTGGTTGAGCCCGGCGAGCGCCAGCGAGCCGGTGTCGAAACCAACACGGTCCGTGACGAGCGTTGCTGGCGCCCTGGAAGCCGACACGATCCTGGTCCCGGTAGCAACCCCCGAAGGCGTAGAGATCCGAGCCATCCCCGCGGCCGCCGCGACGATCACCCCGGTCAGCTCGCTCGATATGACTCGCCAGCTCGCCGACGTACGCCTCGACCCGGCCGCCGGTGAGATGGTCGTAGCCGCCGAGCACGGTGCCGACGCCGTACGTTCCGGTCTGCTGGCCGGGGCCGCGCTGATGGCCTCCGAACAGGTCGGGGTGGCGCAGTGGTGCCTGACCACGACGGTGGAGTATCTCAAGGTCCGGCGTCAGTTCGGCCGGATCGTCGGTGGCTACCAGGCGCTCAAGCACCGGCTCGCCGACCTCTACACCAACGTCGAGGGTGCCGGCGCGGCCGCGCGCTACGCCGCCGGCGCGCTGGCGCTCGGTGACGCCGAGGAGACCGAGATCGCGACCCACGTCGCCGCCGCGTACTGCGGTGACCTGGCCGTCACCGCGGCCGAGGAGGCGGTGCAGCTGCACGGCGGCATCGGCATGACCTGGGAGCACCCCGCCCACCTCTACCTGAAGCGGGCCAAGGCCGACCAGATCGCGTACGGCCTCCCCGGCCTCCACCGCGACCGCCTCGGGGCCCTGGTCGACATCTAGACCGCTGGTCGAGCCGCGAGCGCAAGCGAGCGTGTCGAGACCAACACAGTCCCATCGGCGCTCGATAGGACTGTGTTGGTCTCGACACGCCACCGCCTAGCGGCTCCGGCGGCTCGACCAGGCGGGGGGGGGCTACGT
>NZ_JBEYUV010000076.1:0-8219 GCF_040643685.1 Nocardioides sp. NPDC047086 | reverse complement strand
CGCCGGCGGCAATGATCGCCTCGCACACCGCCTCCTGACCATCACCAGGGTCACATGTGCAGCGTTTCGACCGTCTTGTCGTCGCCACCCTTGCCGACCCGCGAGTTGCGGTAGCCGTAGACGAAGTAGATGGCGAAGCCGATCGCCATCCACACCAGGAACCGCAGCCAGGTCTCGACGCTCAGGTTGAGCGTCAGGTAGATGCAGATCAACGCGGCCACGATCGGCAGCACCGGGCTGAACGGCACCTTGAAGGAGCGCTCCAGGTCCGGGCGCCGCTTGCGCAGGATCGGCACGGCGATGGAGACCAGCGCGAACGCGGTCAGGGTGCCGATGTTGACCATCTCCTCGAGCTTGCCGATCGGGGTGAAGGTGGCCACGATCGCGACGAAGACGCCGACGGTGAGGGTGATCCGGATCGGGGTGCCGGTCTTCGGGTTCACGTGGGCGAACCTCACCGGGAACAGACCGTCGCGGCTCATCGCGAAGATGACCCGGATGGCGCCGATCATCAGCGTCATGACGACGGTGGTCAGACCGGCGACGGCACCGGCCGAGATCAGCGTCGCGAAGCCGCCGCGGCCGACGTCGCGGAACGCCGTGGCGAGCGCGGCCTCGGGGTCGATCTGGTCGTACTTCACCATGCCGGTGATGACCAGGGCGACTGCGACGTAGAGGATCGTGCAGATCACCAGCGAGCCGATGATGCCGCGGGGCAGGTCGCGCTGCGGGTTGTTGGCCTCCTCCGCGGTCGTGGCGACCACGTCGAAGCCGATGTAGGCGAAGAAGACGACCGAGGCGGCCGAGATGATGCCGAGGACACCGAAGGTCTGCGGCTCCAGACCGAAGGCCCACTGGATCAGCGGCTGGTGGATGCCCTCGCCGCTGATGGAGCCGGCGCGCTCCGGGATGAACGGGGAGTAGTTGGACCCCGAGATGTAGAACATTCCGGCGACGATGACGAACAGGACGATGAAGAGCTTGACCGCGACGAGCGCGAGGTTGACCCGCAGCGACTCCTTGATACCGATCGCGATGAGGCCGACCAGAACGACGACGAGCAGCAGCGCGGCCAGGTTGGGCTGACCGAAGTCGGCATTGGCGTCCGGTCCCAGGCCCTTGGGCCAGCCGAGGCCGATCTCCTCGAGGAAGATCACCAGGTAGCTGCTCCAGCCCTGCGCGACCACGGACGCACCGAGCACCATCTCCAGGATCAGGTCCCAGCCGATGATCCAGGCGAGCATCTCGCCGAGGGTGGCGTAGGAGAACGTGTACGCCGACCCGGAAACCGGCACAGTCGAGGCGAACTCGGCGTAGCACAGCGCCGCCAGACCGCAGCAGATCGCGGCGATGATGAAGGAGAAGACGACCCCCGGTCCCGCGTACTGGGCCGCGGCCCGACCGGTCAGAGTGAAGATTCCCGCTCCGATGATGACGCCGATCCCGAAGACGGTCAGGTCGACGGAGGTGAGCCGCCGTTTGAGCTTGAAATCAGGGTGGTCGGCATCGGCGAGGGATTGCTCGATGGACTTTGTTCGCCAAATGGACATGGGGGATAGGAAACCATCTCGACTGATGGACCGGAAGGGTCGGGGGTGTAGTCCGTCACATCCCGCACCGGAAACTGCTCGCCTCGGAGGCAGGCCCAGCGACGTACGCGGGCCAGGTCGGCCACTCGCACAGCGGCCGCGTGCGGCTGGCCCCGGCGTTGCCGTCGGCGACCACCTGGTTCTCTCCCGGCTCGAGGCCCCGCTCGGCCCACGTCTGCAGCGCCGTGAGCGAGTCGTACGAAGCGGAGAAGGCGACCGGGGCGAAGTTGGCGTGGTTGGCGCCGGGCACCAGGTAGAACCGCGAGAACCCCTCGGTCGCCCGCTTGCCCATCACCCGCTGGACGCGCTGGTAGTAGTCGATCGTGGAACGGTGGCTGACCAGCTCGTCGGCAGCACCATGGACCAGGATCAGCTTGCCGCCGGACCGGGCGAACGGGCGCAGGTCGGCGTCGTTGACATCCTGGAGCGCGGTCAGCTCGCTGATCCGGCGCTGCCACTCCCCCGGCTCGGCCGGGTCGATCGCGAACGGGCTGATCTGCGGGTCGCGAGCGACGAAGTACTTGGCCCACTGGTTCCAGAACTGCATGCCGTAGCCGGCGGTCACCGGCATCGGGTCGGCCGGTGCGGTGGTGCCGAAACCGAGGATCGGCGTCGACATCCGGCCCCCGGACAGCAGCGGGAACCCGGGATATCCCCACTCCCCGCTCGCCACCCGGTAGGGCAACCGCCAGCTGCTGTCGGCGGCCACGATCGCATCCACCTGCTCCCGGGCGAGGCAGGTGGCGTCGGGCGTCTCGTCCTCGCCGCACAGCAGCGTCTCCGGGTCGAAGTCGCAGCCGGCCTCGTCGGAGATCACCCCGTCCGCGAGCCCGTCACCGCCGTCGCAGGCGGCCAGGACCCGCTGCGCGACCAGGTCCTGCTGCGCCTTCGACGGGAACGCGCCGGGCTTGGCGAACTCGTGGGTGATCCGGCCGAAGAAGAGATCGAGGGTCGCGGCGTTCCAGGCGGGATAGGCGGAGATCACCCCGTCGAAGTCGCGCGGCCAGCGTTGCGCGACGGCGAGGGCCTCGCGGCCGCCGGTCGAGCCGCCGGCGAAGTAGGCCGTGCCGGGAGCGCGGCCGAAGGCCTTCGTGATCACGTACGTGGCGGTGTCGTGCACTTTCTTGAGCGCATCACCCGAGAAGTTGCGCACCGCCTCGTCGTTCTGCCCGAACCAGCCGTCCAGGCTGGCGATCGGGTGGCGGCTGGTGTCGGCCTGGTGACCGGAGTCGCTGGCGTAGGTGGCGTAGCCGCGGCCGAGCGGGGTGCGCTGGTCGACCGGCCCGAAGGGCACGTTCTGGGCGAGGTTGGGGACGGTGCCGTTGTAGCCACCGCCGCCGAACATCATCGTCCGCCCGTTCCACCCCTGCGGCAGGGCCAGCCCCATCCGGATGTCCGGGGCGGCGGGGTCGACCGGATGGATCGCGATGTCGACGCGGCAGTAGGCCGGGAGCGCGGTCGGGCCGGTCCCGGCGGCCGGCATCGACGTCGCCGCGGTGACCTCGGCACCGGTCGTCGGCAGGCCGATGCGGTGGGCGGGAATCCTCAGTCCGACCAGCGACGAGCAGTCGGCGGTGCCCGTCGACGGCGCGGCACTCGCGGGCACCTGGCCGACGACCAGGGCCGCGGCGGCGACAGCGAGCGACGAGCCGACGGTCAGGAATCTGCGTACGAGACGGGTGGGGGCCATTTCTCAAGGATCGCGACGCGGTGTGACGTGCGCCATGTGGTCTCCGCACACAACTCCGCCGCCCGAGATGTGGGCGACCGCAGGCGCCGCGCCGACAGGTCGGCATGGCGATCGACCACACAGCAGACGGGTCCAGTGTGTCCCGAACCCCTATGGCGTACGTCTCACCACTTCCCTAGCGTCGCCCCTGTGACGAGCACCACATCGACCCCGAGGTGCGCACTACGGACCGAGGGTCTCACCAAGGACTTCCGCGGCTTTCGCGCGGTCAGCTCCGTCGACCTCGAGGTCGCCGAGGGCGGCGTACACGCGCTCGTCGGCCCCAACGGCGCCGGCAAGACGACCCTGTTCAACCTGCTGACCGGCTTCCTCAAGCCCACCAGCGGACGGATCACGGTCTTCGGTGACGATGTCACCGGGATGGCACCGGAGCGGATCACCCGCCACGGCGTGGCCCGCTCCTTCCAGATCACCAGCCTCTTCGAGAACCTCACCCCGCGCGAGCACGTCGAGATCGCGCTGCAGGGGCTGACCAACCAGGGGCTGAAGTTCTGGCGTTCGGAGAAGCTGCTGGGGCGGCGGCGCGAGGAGGTCGACCGGCTGCTGGCCGAGGTCGGCCTGACCGAGCTGGCCGACAGGCCGACCGGGCTGATGGCGTACGGGCAGAAGCGGGCGCTCGAGCTCGCTCTCGTGCTCGCGGTCGAGCCCCGGCTGCTGCTGCTCGACGAGCCGACGGCGGGGATGGGCATCGAGGACGTCGACCGGACGATCGAGCTCGTCCGGCGCATCGCGGCCGGGCGGACGGTGGTCCTCGTCGACCACAACATGCACGTGGTCGGCCAGCTGGCCAACCGGGTCACGGTCCTGCAGCAGGGCGCGGTGCTCGCCGAGGGCCCCTACGACGAGGTCCGCGCCGATGCGCGTGTCATCACCGCCTATCTCGGGGAGGCCCACAGTGCTTGAGATAGAGAAGCTGAGCGCCTGGTTCGGCGAGGCGCAGGCCCTGCGCGAGGCCACCCTGAGCGTCGGCGAGGGCGAGGTCGTCACCCTCGTCGGCCGCAACGGCGCCGGCAAGACCACGCTCGTACGCTGCCTGATGGGTCTCCACAAGCACCTGACCGGATCGATCCGGCTCGACGGCCGCGACATCACCTCGCTGCCCGCGCACAAGCGGGCCCGCGCCGGGATCGGCTGGGTGCAGGACGACCGCGGCATCTTCGCCAACCTGAGCGTGGAGGAGAACCTCCTGCTTCCGCCGAAGGTCTCCGACTCCGCCTGGACGCTGGAGCAGGTCTACGACGCCTTTCCGGCGCTGGGCAGCCGCCGCCGAGCGGGTGGGACGACGCTCTCGGGCGGCGAGCAGCAGATGCTCGCCGTCGCCCGGGTGCTCCGCACCGGCGCCCGCCTGCTGCTGCTCGACGAGCCGTCCGAGGGGCTCGCCCCTGTCATCGTCGCCCAGATCGGCGACATCGTGCGGACCGCGAAGCAGTCCGGGATCGGCGTGCTCCTGATCGAGCAGAACGTACGTTTCGCCGCCACCGTCGCCGACCGCCACTACCTGCTCGCCCAGGGCCGCCTGGTCGAGAGCCTCGACAACGACGAGTTCGTCGAACGTCAGGACGAGCTACTCGAACACCTCGGGATCTGACGTACGTCCCCAGAGATCGAGCACAGCCCTACCCCACTAGGAGAGACACGATGAACAAGCGACGCACAGCTGCCGGCGCCTCGATGCTGATGGCCGGTGTCCTGGTCACCGCGGGCTGCGGTGCCGGCGGGCCGAGCGCGAGCGGAGGCGACTTCACCGACGACAAGGTGGTCCTCGCCCTGCTCAACGACGCCTCCGGCGTCTACAAGGACGTCTCCGGCCCGAACTCGAAGGTCGCGATCCAGATGGCGATCGACGACTACCAGGAGAAGTACGGCGAGGAGGCCGTCGTCGAGGACATCGAGGTGACCTCGGCCGATCACCAGAACGAGCCGGACATCGCCAACACCAAGGCCCAGGAGCTCTACGACCGCGAGGGCGCCGACGTGATCCTGGACGTGCCGACCTCGTCGGCGGCGCTGGCCGTCGCGACCCAGGCGAAGAACAAGAAGAAGCTCTACATGAACATCGGGGCCGGGACCACCGAGCTGACCGGCGCACAGTGCAACAAGTACACCTTCCACTACGCCTACGACACCTGGATGCTGGCCAACGGCACCGGCACCGTCGTCACCGAGGAGGGCGACAAGAACTGGCAGCTGATCTACCCGGACTACGCCTTCGGCCAGGACATGGTGAAGTCGTTCACCGGCGCGATCGAGGCCGGCGGCGGCAAGGTCGGGGGCACGATCGCGACGCCGTTTCCGAACGACAACTTCGCGACGTACATCACCAAGGCGGGAGCCGCGAAACCGCAGGTCATCGGCACCATGCACGCCGGCGGCGACCTGATCAACCTGGTCAAGCAGTACAACGAGTCCGGGCTCAAGGACCAGGGCATCGACCTGGCCGTCGGGCTGATGTTCATCTCCGACATCCACTCGCTCGGCGTCGAGGCGTTCGAGGGCACGATCTTCACCGACGCCTGGTACTGGAACCTCGACGAGAAGTCGCGCGAGTGGGCCGACCGTTTCATGAAGGAGACCGGCGACCGGCCGACGTACGCCCACGCGGGCAACTACTCGGCGGCGACGCAGTACCTCGAGGCGGTCCAGGCGGCCGGCACCGACGACGCCGACAAGGTCGTCGAGGAGCTCGAGGGCAAGAAGGTCGAGGACATGTTCCTGCGCAACGGTGAGATCCGCGCCGAGGACCACCGGGTCATCCACGACGTCTACCTGGCCCGGGTCAAGGGCCCGGCCGACGTCAAGGAGGACTGGGACTACGAGGAGATCATCAAGACGATCCCGGCCGAGGAGGCATTCCGCCCGGCGGCTGAGTCCGGCTGCTCGATGTAGCTGCGCATCCGAGGTCTAGAGGGATTGGTATGAACGCGGTTCTGCAGTACACCGTCCAAGGGCTCGCGGCCGGCAGCTTCTACGCGCTGGCCGCGCTCGGACTGGCGGTCATCTTCGGGGTGCTGGGCGTGGTCAACTTCGCCCACGGCGCCTTCTACATGCTGGGGGCGGTCGCCGCCGCGGTGCTCCTGGACACCGTCGGGATGACCCTGTGGCTGGCACTGATCGTGGTGCCGTTGCTGATGCTGGTCTTCGGGATGCTGGTCGAGCGGCTGCTGGTGCAGTGGCTGCTGCCGCTCGACCCGCTCTACAACCTGCTGCTCACCTTCGGGCTGACCCTGTTGCTGGTCGACCTGGTCAAGCGCCGCTACGGGGTCTCGGGGTTGCCCTACGAGCGCCCCGAGCTGCTGTCCGGCCGGGTGCAGGTGGGTGGCGTCGGGCTGCCGGTCTACCAGCTCTTCGTGATCGGGGTCGCGCTGCTCGTCTGCCTCGGCGTCTGGCTGCTGATGACGCGTACGCGGGTGGGCATGATCGTCCGCGCCGCGACCGAGCGGCCCGAGCTCGCCGGCGCGCTCGGGATCAACGTCGGGCGCTGGGTCACGCCGGTGTTCGGCTTCGGGGTCGCGCTCGCCGGTCTGGCCGGAGTGCTCGCGGCACCGTTCCGGGCGATCACCGCCGAGATGGGCAGCGACTTCATCATCATCCTGTTCGCGGTCGTGGTGATCGGCGGGCTCGGTTCGATCGTGGGCGCCGTCGTCGGCGGGTTCCTGGTCGGGCTCGTGGAGGCCTTCGGGCAGGCGTACGCACCGACGTTCTCCCAGGTGCTCATCTTCGTGCTGATGGCCGTGGTCGTCCTGGCCCGGCCGGCCGGGCTCTTCGGCCGAGAGGAGGCGACGGCATGACGAGCATCGCAACAGCGGGCGCGAGCGTCACCGAGCAGCACGCGACGATCGCCGGGGCACGGCCCTGGCAGCGGCTGGTCCTGCTGGGGATCGGCCTGGCGGTGGCGCTCGGCCTGCCCTGGTTCGTCTACCCGCCGGTGGCGATGGACATCGCCGCGTGGGCGCTCTTCGCGGTGGCCCTCGACCTGCTGCTGGGCTACTGCGGGCTGCTCTCCTTCGGTCACGCCGCCTTCTGGGGCGGATCGGCCTATGCCACGGGACTGATCGCGATCCATCTCGGCGTCCCGTTCCCGGTGGCGATCCTCGGCGGGGCGCTCTTCGCGATGCTGCTCGCGGTGCCGATCGGCTACCTGTCGGTGAAGCGGTCGGGGATCTACTTCGCGATGGTCACCCTCGCCTTCGCGCAGATGCTCTTCTTCATCGCCAACCAGGCCTCCTCGCTCACCGGCGGGGAGAACGGGCTTCAGGGCGTACCGCGGTCGTTCTTCGGGATCGAGGCGGTCGAGACCGACTCGTTCTTCTTCTACTACGCGGCGCTGCCGATCATCCTGCTCGGGATGTGGGCGGCCTGGCGGATCGTCCACTCCCCCTTCGGACGGGTGCTTGTCGCGATCCGTGACAACGCGCCGCGGGCTCGGGCGCTGGGCTACGACGTCGAGCGTTACAAGCTGATCGTCTTCGTGCTCTCGGCCGGGCTCTCCGGTCTCGCCGGCGGCGTCTTCGCCGTCTCGCACGGATTCGTCGCGCTGCCCGAGCTGCACTGGGCCACCTCCGGCGAGGTCGTCCTGATGACCGTGCTCGGCGGGATCGGCACCCTGTGGGGCGGCGTCATCGGCGCCGGCCTCATCGTGATCCTCGCCGACTACCTGGCCTCGTCCGGGTTCGACGGGATCGGCATCGTCACCGGGGCCGTGTTCGTGACCGTCGTGCTGCTCTTCCGCCGCGGCATCTGGGGCACCGCCCGCCACCTCTGGCTGACCCGCCACCGCTCGTAGCTCCAGCGCCGAGTCCTCCCTTCGCCGAGACGGCGGACCTGCTGGCCGAGCGCGAGTGGCCGGCACTCTACGACCGCAGCGCCCTGGCCGCCGTCGA
>NZ_JBEYUV010000075.1:0-8242 GCF_040643685.1 Nocardioides sp. NPDC047086 | reverse complement strand
GTTGGAGCCGTCCAACGGTATTCCGCGTAAGTACCAGCGTCCGCCGGGTGCCTGGTGCCGCGAGAACGGTGTCACCCCGCCGCCGGGATCGTTCCAGCCCGAGGTGGTACACGCCGCATCTGGCATCGGATGAGACGGACGGCTGGCCTGTCAACTGGGGCAGGAACTGCCTCCAGCGGTTGGCTGATGGACAAGTGGTTAACAGAGTCCTGAACGCCCTGCGGGGAAATGCCTTCGGAGGTTAAGTTCTGCCTTGCTCGCCGGCTCGGGATCGGAGACGCTTTTATCTGTCCGATTCTGTGCCGGAGTCTCGTTGTATCTCTCATGTCATCGCTCGTTCGCTGCCGCCCTCCGGAGACTGTCGCCCGGCGGTGTTCTGCGCCCCTCGGTTGGTGACGCAAGGTCGAAGCGGGTCGCGATCGCCACGGTGGCGGTGGCGAGCACGGTGGGAGTGCTGTGCGGGCCGACGTCGACGGCGGAGGCGGCGGCGCTTCCGGGTCGGTTGGAGTCGGGGCGGCCGAACGTGTTGATGATCAACGTCGATGACCTGGCGGCGACCGACATCAGGTACATGCCGCACGTACAGAGGCTGCTGGTGCGGCAGGGGACGACGTTCACCGATGCTGTGCTCAGGTCAGCCGGACGTCGCGGCGGTTGACCTTGCCTGTCGCGTTGCGGGGCAGCTCGTCGAGCGTGATCTGCCAGCGGGTCGGCACCTTGTAGCGCGCGATCCCGGCCGCGGTGTGAGCGCACAGGTCCTCGGGCGAGACGTTCTCCCCCGGGTGCAGCACCACGACCGCAGCGACCGCCTGGCCGTAGTCGGGGTCCGGCACACCCATCACGATGCACTCGCGTACGGCGGGGTGCGCGACGATGCGGTCCTCGACCTCGGCCGGGTAGATGTTCTCGCCGCCGCGCAGGATCAGGTCGGAGCGCCGGCTCGCGATGTGGAGCTGACCGTCGGCGAGGTGGCCAAGATCGCCCGTACGGAACCACCGGTGCGGCGCGGTCGACGCGGCCGTCGCCTTGGCGTTGTTCCAGTAGCCGAGCATCATCTGGGCGCCGCGCAGGTGGATCTCGCCCTCGATCCCCTCGGGCACCGGACGGCCCTCGGTGTCACGGATCTCGACCTCGACGGTCGGCACCGGGCGCCCCACGGTCGACGGGTCCGCAGCCAGCTCGGCCGCCGAGGCCAGGGTCGCGGCGGTGCACGACTCGGTGAGGCCGTACGTCGTGCCCAGGGATCTGCCGGCCTGGGGAAGTGCCGTCCGCAGCGCCTCCTTGAGGCCGGGCGAGGACGGTGCGCTGCTGACCGAGAGGCTGCGCAAGGTCGACAGATCGAACTCCTGCAGCCGGTCACCGAGCTCGATGATGCGGGTCAGCATGGTCGGCATCGCACCCCAGTTGGTGATCCGTTCCTGCTCGATGAGCCGCAGCACCTGCTCGATGTCGAACTTGCCCTGATACAGGACCGCCACGTCGCCGACGACGAGCCGGACGACCGCCAGGTTGTGCAGCGACGCGATGTGGAACAGGGGCGAGACCAGCAGGAACCGACGGTCCGCCTGCGGCAGCCCCATCTCGGCGGCGACGGCGTCGTTGAGCAGGTGGAACCACACCGCGGCGATGACGTTGCGGTGGGTGTGGGTGGCGCCCTTCGCCCGGCCGGTGGTGCCGCTGGTGAACAGGATCACCGCGGGATCGTCCTCGGCGATCTCCTCGTCCAGCTCCGGCAAGGGCGTGCCCGGGTGCTCGGACGCGATCCGCGGCAGGTCCGACTCGACCCTCAGCAACGGGACGTCCAGCCCCTCGGCCAGCCGGGCCCGCGGCTCGTCGACGATCATGACCTTCGGCTCGGTGAGCTCGACGCCGTGGGCGAGCTCGGGTCGGGCCCACATCGAGTTCATCCCGACGGCGACGGCGCCGAGCGAGACCGCGGCCCAGAACCCGACGATCCATTCGGGGCAGTTCGCCGCGCACAGTCCGACCCGGTCGCCCCGGCCGACGCCGTAGTCCTCGCGCAGCACCCGGGCGAGGGCGGCGACCTGGTCGTGGTGTTCGGCGAAGCCGATCCGCCGCCCTGACGTCACCAGGTAGTCCCGGTCGCCGTGGGTTCGTGACGACTCCAGGAGCTCACGCAGCGACCGCGGCCGGTTCACGTAGACGTCCATGGGCTCGCCCAGGACGTCCTCCGTGCGGATCTCGAGAGGCGCTCCGGGCGCGGTCAACAGGGCAACGGCCTCGTCACGGGTGATCATGCTGCTTCGGTTTCCTCTCGTCCTTCGGTCGGTGCTGGCTGGGTGGTGGGACGCGGTCACCTGACCGTCAGCTGTCCGCCGTCGACGTTCCACGCCTGTCCGGTGACCCAAGCGGCCTGGTCGCTGGCGAGGAAGACCACCGCTGCGGCCACCTCGTGGGATTCCCCGCTCCTTCCGAGTAGCAGGTTGGCGCGGACGTAGGCGCGCCACGACTCCGGGTCTCGGTCGTCGAGACGTCCGGTCTCGGTCACGCCGGGGCAGACCGCGTTGACCCGGATGCCGTGTGTCCCAGCTCCTTGGCGGCCGAGGACGTCAGCGACTGCACCGCGGCCATGGACGCCGTGGAGGCGCCGGTCCCGGCGCCACTCAGCTTTCCGCCGATCGAGGAGATGTTGATGATGCTGCCGCCGTCACCCTGCACGACCAGGCTGATCCTGTCCCTGGGCGGCGTAGCCGGGCTGCCCGTCGGATGGAGGCTGGGCGAGGCCATCTTCAAGCGGGTACCGCCGGCCCGGCTGCGCCCGCTCGTCATCGGGACGCTCGCCGTCTCAGCGGCCGCCGTGCTCGTCGGCGCCGTCACTTGACCGGCCGAGGCCCCTCGAGTCCACCGTCAGCCCTGCGGCAGGCCGACGCTGTTCCGCTGGAAGTCCAGCAGCCGCTCGTTCTCGTACGTGATGCGCTGGGCACTGGCCTCGAGCTCGCGAAACATCTCCTTCAGGGTGCGGATCCCGTCGGACGACTGACGCGCGACGAGCCCGGCCAGCTCGAGAGCGGTCGCCTCGGCCTCGTCGGCGGGAGCCGTACGCTGGGCCAGGCCTGTCGCGACAGCCTCGTCCGCCCCCACGGGGCGCCCGGTGTAGATCAGCTCCTTGGCACGGGAGAGGCCGACGAGCTGGGTCAGTCGGGCTGGCCCGACCGGAACGCCGAGCCGAGCCCCCGCCCACGCGAGCTTGAGATTGTCCCCGGCCACGCGTAGGTCGCAGCCGGCGATGATCTCGGCGCCCGCACCCACGCAGTTGCCGACGCAGACAGCGATCGTCGGCACGGGCACCTGGTCGACGAGCCGGTAGAGCTCCGCGAACGCCTCCATCCGGGCGATCCCGCCCGCCGCCTCCAGGGGTTCGGTGACGTCTGCGCCCGCGCAGAACGCATCGAGCGACGTCGTGGAGAAGACGACCGCGCGAACCTCGCGGTCATCGGCCAGCTCTGTCAGCGCGCCGTTGAGCAGGCGGAGCGTCGCGGTGTCGAGCGCGTTGCGCTTCTCGGGGCGGTTGAGCCGGAGGATCTCGACATCTCCGTGCCGCTCCCTCACCAGGCTCGTCACGACCGGTCCACGAAGATGTCGTACTCCAGGTCGCCGGTCCCGCCGTACGCCGAGAGGTCGGTGACTCCGGCAGCCCGGAGCACGTCCACATCGAGGAACGTGTTGCCGGTGCACTCGCGCGCGGGACGCCCCAGGATCTCCACCGCGGCGTCGGCGACGATCTCGGGCGTACGCGACCTCTCCACCGCGGCGTCTCCGCCGAGGAGGTTCTGCACCGCGGCCGTGGCGATGAGGGTCTCCGGCCACAGGCAGTTGGCGGCGATGCCGTGCTCGGCGTACTCCGCCGCCCAGCCGAGCGTCAGCAGACTCATCCCGTACTTCGCCAGGGTGTACGCCGGGTGCGCGCCGAGCCACTGCGGCGACAGGTTGATCGGGGGAGACAGCGACAGGATGTGCGGGTTGTCCGATGCGCGCAGGTGGGGAAGCGACTTGCTGGTGAGCAGGTAGGTGCCGCGCAGCTGGATCTGCGTCATCAGGTCGAAGCGCTTCATCGGCAGGTCCTCGGTGCCGTCGAGCGCGATCGCGGAGGCGTTGTTCAGCACGATGTCGATGCCGCCGAACCGCTCGACGGTCTGTGCCACCGCGTTCTCCACCGAGGCCTCGTCGCGGACATCTCCCACCACTGCCAGGGCCTGACCGCCCGCTTCCTCGATCTCGGCGGCGGCGGTGTGGACGGTGCCGGGGAGCCGCGGGTCGGGCTTGTCCGTCTTCGCCAGCAGGGTGACGTTGGCTCCGAGCTTGGCCGCGGCGATGCCCACGGCCAGGCCGATGCCGCGGCTGCCGCCCGACATGATGATGGTGCGTCCAGTAAGGCTCATGCCGGGGACGTTACATACCTCCCGCGACTGTGGCAATAATGTAAGTAACACATCGTCTGCGAATGCGGGATTCATGTAAGATCCGAAGGATGCCATCGACCGCTGCCACCGCGAGCGCCCTTCGCCCTGTCTCCGCCCGTTCGGCGCTCCTGGGCCTGCTCATGGGCGCCGAGGTGCCGACGCTGTCCGCCCGTGAGCTCGTCGCGGGCGGTGGGCTGGTCGGCTTCTCGGAGACGACGGTCCGGGTCGCGCTCTCTCGCATGGTCGCCGCCGAGGACCTGGTCCGGACGACGGACGGGAGATACCGGCTCTCCGAGAGGTTGAGCCACCGCCAGCGCCGCCAGGAAGCGGCGATCCACGTGCCGACCAGCGCGTGGGCCGGCGAATGGGACCTGATCGTGGTGACCGCCACCGGCCGCTCCGCCGCCGACCGGGCGAGCCTTCGCACGACGCTCACGGAGCTTCGTCTGGCCGAGCTGCGTGAGGGCGTCTGGACTCGCCCGGCGAACCTCGACCTCGCTTGGTCCGATGATCTCGCCGGACTGTGCGAGCGGCTGACGATGCGACCCACGACCGACCCTGCGGAGCTTGCCGGCAGGCTGTGGGACCTGGCGGGGTGGGCCGACCGGGCGCGCGAGCTGCTGGCGGCCACCGACACCGATGACCCGGTGCTGCGGTTCACCGCCTGCGCCACCTCCGTACGTCACCTGCTCGTCGACCCCGCCCTGCCCGACGAGCTGCTTCCCGCAGACTGGCCGGGTGTCGCGCTGCGCAAGGCGCACCTCGACTACAAGGACTGGCTGATCGACACCCGCCGGGCGCTCGTCGAGGGGCCCTAGGCTGTGGCCATGTCGGCACGTCGATGGATGCTCGGGCTGGAGCGCGCGTGGGACGCGGCGAGACTCCGCCGAGCGGGCTCGCGGGTGCCGGCGGACTTCCGGATCAAGAGCTATGGCGGGCACGGGAGTGCCGAAGGGGTCGTCGTACGCGGCCGGGTCGTTGACGATCCACCGCCGTCGGAGGCGGCGGAGGGCGAGGGCCTGGGTGCCGCCGTACGCCGCACGATCGGTCACTTCGTGACCGACGAGCTGCCGGGTGTGCCGCTGCGGATCACCGTGGGCGATGCCGCGGTGGAGACGGTCACCGACGACGAGGGCTACTTCGTGGTGCGACTGCGGCCCGACCCGGAGGCGCTGGAAGCACCGTGGACCCGCGGCGCCGTCGAGATGGCCGGCGAGTACCGCGGCCTGGTCGGCGACTACCGCGCCCCGGTGGAGATCCGCGTTCCCGCCGGCGACGCGCAGTTCGGCGTGATCTCCGACATCGACGACACGATCCTCGAGACGGGGGTGCAGCGCGTCTGGCGGATGGTGCGTCAGACCCTCACCGGGTCGGCGCTCACGCGTACGCCGTTCCCGGGTGCACCCGAGCTCTACCGAGACCTGGCCGCCGGCGTGAACCCGGTCTTCTACATCTCCTCCAGCCCGTGGAACCTGCATGCGTTCCTGGACGCCTTCGTGCGCCACCGCGACTTCCCCCGAGGCCCGCTGCTGCTGCGCGACCTGCTCGGCGGTGCCGACGGCCGGGAGTCCAAGACCGGGCGCATCGACGAGGTCCTCGCGCTCCACCCCGGCCTTCGGTTCGTCCTCCTGGGCGACTCCGGTGAGCACGATCCGGAGACCTATGCCGACACCGTCCGCCGCCATCCCGGGCGGATCCTCGCGGTCTACATCCGCGAGGTGCGGCTCGATCCTCACGACGGCCGGGTCGAGCGTGTGTGGAGCACCATGGGCGACGAGGTGCCGCTCGTGCTCGTCGCCGACAGCGAGGCGGTACGCCGCCACGCCACCGGTCTCGGCCTCCTCTGAGCCGGTGTGTCCCCGGGCGGGCTCTGAACACCGGACGGAGGCGCTGCGCCGGGCGTAGCATGGGTCTGCGCCGTGTGCGTCAACCGGGGGCGGCGCAGTCGTCGGTGAAGGCACCGGAGGGTCCTGTGAACAAGGCTTGCTGAATTCCCTGACCGAGAAGGAAGCAGCTCTTGTCCGTGAGGCGGACCCTGCTGCCCTGCGCGAGCTCGACGAGGACCAGCTGCACGAGCGGGTGAGACGCGAGCGCAGCAAGCACCTGAAGGTCTACCGCCGCGGTGCCAGCGCTGCGGTCGAGAGCGTCGGCGGACGTGGTAAGGCCTATGACCAGAACCAGCGCGCCCGGGCTAAGGCGGAGGTCTTCGAGTCCGTGTTGGCCCAGGTCAGTCGCCAGGTCAGTGCGGCGGCGAGGAAGGCCTCGCAGGAGCTGCGGGCCGAACGGCTCGCCGCGGCACGAGCCGCCGCCGGCGCCGGGCCACCTCCTGCCGCTCCCGCGAACGACGGAGGTACGCCCGTGCCCAGTGCGCGGCGGGACGCGACGCGGACGACCGGAGGCCTCAAGCGTGACGCGTCCTCCCGTGCGCAGGGCGCCCGTCGCCAAGGTGCCCGCGACGCACGCTGAGCGCCTCCGGGGCTGAAGGGATGATCAAGGCCCTCGGCCGTCATCCCCGACGATCGGCTGGTGCGGCCACGCTCTGCGGAGTGACCTCGTCGCCTTCGATGGGGCGCCGAGACCAGTAGCTCGCCAGGATCGAGCCGGACACGTTGTGCCAGACCGAGAAGATCGCGGCAGGCAGCGCGGCGGCGGGCGAGAAGTGGACGGTGGCGAGCGCGGCGGCCAGCCCCGAGTTCTGCATCCCCACCTCGATGCTGATGGCGCGCCGGCTCGAGACCGGCATGCCGCACAGTCGCCCGACCGCGTAGCCCAGAGCGAGGCCGGCGACGTTGTGCAGGACCACGGCGAGAACGACCAGCAGGCCGACCGAGAGCAGGGTGGAGGCACTTCCGGCCACGACCGCGAGCACGACTCCGGTGATGCCGGCGACCGAGATCAGCGGAAGCACATCGATGACACGCTCGATGAGACGCGGCAGCAGCAGCCGGAGCACCAGTCCGAGGAGAACCGGGACGAGCACGATCTCCACGATCGAGACGAACAGGTCGCTCGCGGCGACCGGCAGGTCCTCCCCGATCAGGAGGAGGACCAGAAGGGGCGTCAGCAAGGGCGCGAGCAGTGTCGACACGGACGTCATCGCCACCGACAGTGCGGTGTCGCCGCGGGCGAGGTACACCATGACGTTGGAGGCGGTGCCGCCGGGCGCGCAGCCGACCAGGATCATCCCCGCGGTGAGCACCGCGGAGAGGCTGAGCGCGTTCGCGATGCCCCAGCCGAGCAACGGCATCACCGTGAACTGGGTGGCGACACCGAGCAGCAGAGCCCACGGTCGCCGGCCGATGATCGCGAAATCGACGGGCCGCAGCGTCATGCCCATCCCGAGCATGATGATCTGGAGCAGCAGCGGCACCTGGGCCGCCCAGCCGTCGAAGGTGCTGGGGGTGGCCAGCGCGACGGCGCCGGCGACCAGGACGATCAGGGCGAACCAGCGCCCCACGAAGGCGCTGACCTGTCGGACTGTGTTCATGCTCTTCCTTCCGAGACGAGGGGTACGAGCCGACCTGGCGACCCGCCCGTCGCGAGATCCTCGCAGGTCCTCGACGAGCGACGCACATGTAATACGTCCATGCCGCCCGGGACGGGAGCGAGGAAGGAGCCAGGTCCCGGCCGCGCCGGAACCTGGCTCCTCTCACCTCGACCTTCGTGCCTCAGGCCTTCTTGGTCGCCCAGAAGATCTCGGCGATCTCGTCGATCTTGGCCAGGAGCTGGTCGGCGACCTCGATGTCGAGGGTGCCCTTGGTGCCGGCGGCGCCGGCGAGCTTGGTGGCCTCGTTGACGAGGGTGTGGAGCTGGGGGTGGGC
>NZ_JBEYUV010000074.1:0-8794 GCF_040643685.1 Nocardioides sp. NPDC047086 | reverse complement strand
ATCAGGCCCCGGGCGGCGTTCTGGGCGGGCGTACGGAAGCTCATCACTTGCACCTCTGCGCGTCGGACATGATCCATGGAGTCGTCACGGTGGCGAACCTCGACTTTCGTCGCCCACAACTACCGACTCGGCTCCCAGAAGTGCGGACTCGGCGGGATTGTGAGGCGGTGAGCGGAAGTTGACGGAAGGGGTACGGGGGGCCGGTCGGGGCGAAACGTTGACACCGGAATGTAGAGGTCGCCAGTCCCCGACCCGAAACGGTGTGAGTACGCGTGACCGACACCCACTGTCCTTACTGCAGCTTGCAGTGCGGGATGACCCTTTCACGCAAAGGGCCCCGGCTGGAGGTCAGTGAGAGATCCCAGAGGAATCGGCACAGCCCGGTGAACGAGGGTGCGTTGTGTCGCAAGGGGTGGACGGCGGCCGGGCTGCGCGGCAGCCGCGAACGGCTGACGACGCCGATGGTGCGGGACCGGGCGACGGGGGAGTGGAGCGCGGTCGAGTGGGAGGACGCGCTCGATCTGGTCGCCTCGCGGCTCGAGGCCCTGCGGGGCGAGCACGGGGCCGACGCCAACGCCGTCTTCGGTGGCGGCGGGCTGACCAACGAGAAGGCGTACCAGCTCGGGAAGTTCGCCCGGGTCGCCCTCGGCACCTCCCAGATCGACTACAACGGCCGCTGGTGCATGTCGTCCGCCGCCTCGGCCGGCAACCAGGCCTTCGGCGTCGACCGCGGGCTGCCGTTCCCGCTGGCCGACATCGAGAAGACCGACGTCTGCGTGCTCGTCGGCTCCAACCTGGCCGAGACGATGCCGCCGGCGGCCCGCCACCTCGACCGGCTCCGCGAGAACGGCGGCAAGGTCGTCGTCATCGACCCGCGGCTGACCCCGACCGGCGAGCGCGCCGACCTCTTCCTCCAGCCGGTCCCCGGCACCGACCTGCCGCTCGCGCTCGGTGTCCTGCACCTGCTCGACGCGGCCGGCGCGGTCGACGAGGACTACGTCTCCGAGCGGACCACGGGCTTCGAGGACGTACGCCGCTCCGTGGCCGCCTGGTGGCCGGAGATGGTCGAGCGGGTCAGCGGGGTCGAGGCCGCACAGCTGCGTGAGCTCGCCTCCCTCCTAGCGAACGCGGAGAAGGTGATGGTCCTGACCGCGCGCGGCGCCGAGCAGCACGCCCAGGGCACCGCCACCGTCCTGGCCTGGCTCAACGTCGCCCTCGCACTGGGCATGCCCGGTAAGACGTACGCCGGCTACGGCTGCCTCACGGGCCAGGGCAACGGCCAGGGCGGCCGCGAGCACGGTCAGAAGGCCGATCAGCTTCCCGGCTACCGGATGATCGACGACCCCGCCGCCCGGGCGCACGTCGCCGCGGTCTGGGGTGTCGACCCCGAGACTCTCCCCGGCAAGGGCCGCTCCGCCTACGAGCTCCTCGACGCGCTCGGCACCCCCGAAGGCCCCAAGAGCCTGCTCGTCTTCGGCTCCAACATCGTCGTCTCCGCCCCCAACGCGACCCACGTCGCCGAGCGCTTGGCCGACCTCGACCTGCTCGTCGTCGCCGACATGGTGATGAGCGAGACCGCGGCCCTGGCCGACGTGGTCCTGCCGGTGACCCAGTGGGCCGAGGAGACCGGCACCATGACCAACCTCGAGGGCCGGGTCATCCTGCGCAACCAGGCGATCAGCGCCCCCGACGGGGTCAGGAACGATCTCGACATCATCACCGGCCTCGCCACTCGCCTCGGTGCCACTTCGACCTGGTCGACCGACCCCGAGGAGATCTTCACCGAGCTCCGAGCCGCCTCGAAGGGCGGCAAGGCCGACTACAGCGGCATCACCTACGACCGCATCCGCGAGGAGGACGGCGTCTTCTGGCCCTGCCCGGAAGGCACCGAGGGCACCCCGCGCCTCTTCGCCGACTCCTTCTTCCACGCCGACGGCCGGGCGCGCTTCGTCGATGTCGCCCACCGCGGTGCGGCGGAGCAGCCGAATGCCGATTACCCGCTTCATCTGACCACCGGCCGGGTGCTCGCGCAGTACCAGTCCGGTGCCCAGACCCGGCGGATCAAGGACCTTCCCGACGACGGCGCCTTCGTCGAGCTCCACCCGCTGCTGGCCGACCGCGTCGGCGCCCACGACGGCGACCCGGTCGTCGTCCGCACCCCGCGCGGTGAGATGAAGGCGCCTGCGCGGATCGTGACCACGATCCGGCCCGACACGGTCTTCGTACCGTTCCACTGGGTCGGCGCCAACAAGCTCACCAACGACGCCCTCGACCCCTCCAGCCGGATGCCGGAGTTCAAGGTCTGCGCCGCGGCGGTGAGCGCATGACCGAGCAGGCCGTCGGTCGAGCCGTGAGCGCTAGCGAGCGTGTCGAGACCAACACAGTCCCGACGAGCGCGAGAGCCGACCGTGTTGGTCTCGACACGGATTCGCTCGTTCCTCGCGAATCCGGCTCGACCAGCGGCGGGAGGGTCGTCATCATCGGCGGAGGCATGGCCGCGGCTCGGCTCGTCGAGGGACTGGTCGCACGCGGACTCGGCCCGCGGACGACCGTGCTCGCGGAGGAGCAGCACGCGCCGTACAACCGGATCCTGCTCTCCGCGGTGCTCGAGGGCACCCACCGTCCCGGGGCGCTGACGCTGCGCGAGAAGCAGTGGTACGCCGACAGGGGAGTCGACCTCCGCCTCGACAGCCTCGTCGTGGACATCCACCGGGACACCAAGACGGTCGAGCTGGCCGACCGGACGACCGTCCCCTACGACCAGGTCGTCCTCGCCACCGGCGCCATCCCGAGCCTGCCGCCGATCCGTGGCGTGGTGCGGATGGACGGCTCGCTGGACCCGCGGGTGCAGGCGTTCCGCAGCCTCGACGACTGCGCCCGGCTGCTCACTGCTCTCGATCGACAGGGGCTGCACGACCACCCGCGCAGCGCGGTGATCGTCGGCGGCGGTCTGCTAGGCGTCCAGGTCGCCCGGGCCCTGGCCGTACGCGGCATCGAGACCGAGATCGTCGAGGGCCGTGATCACCTGCTCAGCAGCCAGGTCGACGCCTCGGCCGGCAAGGTGCTCAAGCGGTCGATGGCGAAGCTCGGCACCCAGGTCTACCTCGGCGCCCGGGCGACCCGGCTGACCGACGGGGGCCTCCAGCTCGACAACGGCTACACCCTCGAGACCGATCTGGTGGTGCTCACCGCCGGCGGCCGGCCGCGCGCCAACCTCGCCTGTCGCGCCGAGCTCACCGTCAACCGCGGCATCGTCGTCGACGACCGGCTGCGCAGCGTCGACGACCCGGATGTCTACGCGATCGGCGACTGCGCCGAGCACAACGCGACCACCACCGGCTTTGTCAGCCCCGCCTGGGAGCAGGCCGGCGTCCTCGCCGACGTCCTCGCCGGCGGTTCCGCGACGTATGAGGGACACCGCGTCGTCGCCCGCCTGCGCGCCACCGACCTCGACGTCTGCGTCCTCGGCTCCCCGGAGGACGAGGCAGGCGAGGTCGTCGAGATCGCCAACCCGATCAAGGGCACCCACCGCAAGCTCGTCGTACGCGACGGCCGCATCGTCGCCGGCGCCCTCGTCGGCGACCTGAGCCGGGTCGGCCTGATCACCCAGGCCTTCGACCGGCAGACGGTGCTCGGCGAGCACGAGGCCGGGCAGCTGCTGCTGCCCGAGCCCTCCAGCAGCCCTCGCCCGGAACTCCCCGACGACGCCGAGGTGTGCGCCTGCGCCGGTGTCAGCGCCGGCCGGATCCGGGCGTGTCGGTCCCTCGAGGACGTACGCGATACCACCCGTGCCACCACCGGATGCGGCGGCTGCGCGCCGACCGTACGTCTGCTTCTCGCCTCAAGCCCCAGAAAGCGCTCAGTGGAAGGAATCCCGTCATGAGCCCTCACCTCCGCAAGAAGGTCGTCGTCGTCGGCCACGGCATGGTCGGTCACCGCTTCGTGACCGCCGCGATCGAGCGCGGTCTCACCGAGACCCACGACATCGTGGTCTTCGGCGAGGAGCCGCGCCCGGCGTACGACCGGGTCGCCCTCACCAGCTTCTTCGAGGTCGGCGCCGAGGCACTCTCTTTTCTGCCCTCCGGGGTCTACGAGGACCCGCGGGTCACGCTGCGCATCGGCACGAGCGTCGTCGAGATCGACCCCGCCGCCCAGACCGTGATGCTCGCCGACGGCGAGGAGATGGCGTACGACGAGCTGGTGCTCGCCACCGGAGCGGCGCCGTTCGTGCCGCCGGTGCCGGGTTCGGAGCTCGGGAACGTCTTCGTCTATCGCACGATCGAGGACCTCGAGGCGATCCGCGAGGCCGCCCAGACCGCTCGCGCAGGTGCGGTGATCGGCGGTGGTCTCCTCGGGCTCGAGGCCGCCAACGCGCTGCACCAGCTCGGCGTCAAGACCCACGTCGTCGAGATGAACCCGCGGCTCATGTCCGTGCAGATCGACGAGGCCGGCGGCCGCGTGCTCGGTCGGCACATCACCGACCTCGGGCTCACCGTCCACACCGGCGTGATGACCGAGTCGGCCCTCCCGTCGGTGGTGGACGAGGACGAGACCGGCGTACGCGACGGCAAGGTCAGCGCGCTGAAGTTCAAGGACGTCGAGGAGCCGTTGCCGGTCGACATGATCGTCTTCTCGGCCGGCATCCGTCCCCGCGACGCGCTCGCCCGCGCCGCCGGCCTGGACCTGGCCGAGCGCGGTGGCGTGCTGGTCGACGAGCAGTGCCGGTCCTCCGACCCGCACGTGTGGGCGGTCGGCGAGTGCGCCGCGCCCGGCGGGAAGATGTACGGCCTGGTGGCCCCCGGCTATGACATGGCCGAGGTCGTCGCCGACGCCCTGCTCGGTGGCGCCGGCACCTTCACCGGCGCCGACATGTCGACGAAGCTCAAGCTGCTCGGCGTCGACGTCGCGAGCTTCGGCGACGCGCACGGCACCACCGACGACTGCCTCGAGCTCACCTACTCCGACGCCGTCGCCGGTGTCTACAAGAAGCTCGTGATCAGCGAGGACGGCACCCGACTGCTCGGCGGTGTGCTGGTCGGCGACGCGAGTGCGTACGGCCTGCTCCGCCCGATGGTCGCTTCGGGCATGACGCTTCCGGAGAACCCGGAGGAGCTGATCCTCCCCCAGTCCACGGGCGGTGGGGGAGGCATCCAGCTTCCGCCGGAGGCGCAGGTCTGCTCGTGCAACAACGTCACCCGCGGTGACATCGAGGCGGCCGTCGACAACGGCTGCGAGAGCGCGGCGGAGGTCACGAAGACCACCAAGGCGGGAAGCACCTGCGGGTCCTGCAAGGTGCAGGTGAAGAAGATCGTCGAGGACTACTTCACCGCCCAGGGTCGCACGGTCGACATGTCCCTCTGCGAGCACTTCACGATGACCCGTGCCGAGCTCTTCGACGTGGTCCTGATCCATGGCTACAAGACGTTCGACCAGATCATCGAGGCCCACGGCACCGGCCGCGGCTGCGACCTCTGCAAGCCCGCCGTCGCGTCGATCCTGGCCAGTCAGCTCAACGGCCACGTCCTGGCCAAGGAGAACCGCAAGCTCCAGGACACCAACGACGCCTACCTGGCCAACCTCCAGAAGAACGGCTCCTACTCCGTCGTCCCGCGCATCCCTGGCGGTGAGATCACGCCGGAGAAGCTGATCGTGATCGGTGAGGTCGCCCGCGACTTCGATCTCTACACGAAGATCACCGGGGGCCAGCGCATCGACATGTTCGGCGCCCGGATGGAGGACCTGCCCGCGATCTGGAAGCGCCTGGTCGACGCCGGGTTCGAGTCCGGCCACGCGTATGGGAAGTCGCTCAGAACCGTGAAGTCCTGCGTCGGCTCGACCTGGTGCCGCTACGGCGTCCAGGACTCCGTCGGCCTCGCGATCATGCTGGAGACCCGCTACCGCGGGCTGCGCTCGCCGCACAAGCTCAAGGGTGGCGTCTCCGGGTGCGCCCGCGAGTGCGCGGAGGCCCGCGGCAAGGACTTCGGTGTCATCGCCACCGAGAAGGGCTGGAACCTGTACGTCGGGGGCAACGGTGGCGCCATCCCGGCCCACGCGCAGCTGCTCGCCGGCGACCTGTCGACCGAGGAGCTCGTCCGCTACCTCGACCGCTTCCTCATGTACTACGTACGCACCGCCGACCGCCTCCAGCGCACCTCGACCTGGATCGACTCCCTCGACGGCGGTCTGGACCGGGTCCGCGAGGTCGTCGTCGACGACGTCCTCGGCCTGGGGACCGAGCTGGAGGCCGCGATGGCCACGCACGTCGACGGCTACTTCGACGAGTGGAAGGCGACGATCGAGGACCCGGAGAAGCTGAAGCGGTTCGTCTCCTTCGTCAACGCCCCCGAGATCCCGGACCCCAACATCTCCTTCGGGGCCACGCGCGGCCAGATCGTCCCCGAGGTCGGCGGCACGGAGCCGGTCTCGCTCGGCGCCTCGATCCCCGTCGGCATGCACGCTTTCAACGAGCAGAGCCTGGAGGAGTCGCGATGACCGACACCCAGACCGTCACGTACATCTCCGTCTGTCGTCTCGACGACATCGAACCCGAGACCGGCGTCGCTGCCCTGGTCCGGGGCGAGGCGGTGGCCGTCTTCCGTACCCTCGACGACCGGGTCTTCGCGCTGTCCAACTACGACCCCTACGGCCACGCCTCCGTGCTCGCCCGCGGGATCGTCGGAACGCGCGGCGATGTGCCGTTCGTCGCCTCGCCACTGCTCAAACAGCCGTTCTCGCTCGAGAGCGGTCAGTGCCTCGACGATCCGTCGGTGTCGGTCGCGACCTACGAGGTCGATGTCGTCGACGGTGAGATCCGGGTCGGCGCCCGGCGATGACGTACGCGGTGCAGGGGACCTACGATGCCGACGTGGACAGTGGCGCGCTGAGCGGCTTCCGTGTCGGCGTGACCGCGGCGCGGAAGGCCGAGGAGCAGATCAACCTGTTCGAGAGGCGGGGAGCACACGTGGTGTGGGCGCCCGCGCTCTCCGTCGACCCCAACCGGGTCGACGCCGGTGCGCTGCGTGCGGTGACCGAGCAGATCATCGGCCAGAGGATCGACATGTTCCTGGCCACGACCGGTATCGGGACCCGCGCCTGGTTCGACGCCGCGGAGGAGTGGGGACTGCTCGACCGGCTCCTGGAGACGCTCGGCGGCGCCGAGATCCTGGCACGTGGACCGAAGTCGGTCGGAGCCCTTCGGCGCCGAGGTCTGCGGGAGCTGTGGGCGCCGGAGTCGGAGGAGTTCGACGACGTCCTGGAGCACCTGCGCGGCCGCGACCTGACCGGCAAGAGGATCGTGGTGCAGGAGCACGGGCAGTCGCTGTCGATGGTCGCGCACGCGCTGACCCGGCAGGGCGCCGAGGTCATCAACGTGGTGGTTTACCGCGTCGAGTCGGCGGCGGACCCCGAACCCATGTTCCGGCTGGTCGAGACGTTGGCCGACGGCGAGCTGGACGCGGTCACCTTCACCTCCGCCCCCGCCGTGGCCGCGTTCATGCAGGCCGCCGGGTCGGTCGGCCTGCGCGACGAGGTCGTGGCGGCGTTCCAGGCCGACGTGGTCGCGGCCTGCGTCGGTCCGGTGACCGCCGCCGCCTTCGAGATGTGGGGCGTGCCGACGATGGTGCCCGACCGCTCCCGCACCGCGGCCATGGTCAAGATGCTCGAGGCCGAGCTGCCGCTGCGGCGCGAGGGCCTCCTCATCGAGGTCGCAGGCGGTCACCAGCTGCTGCTCCACGATGACGCGGTCATCCTCGACGGCGCCGAGGTGAAGCTCTCCCCGGCTCCGGCCGCCGTCCTGGGCGCACTCGTCGCCAACCCCGGCAACGTCGTCTCCCGGCAGGCGCTGCTCGCGATGCTCCCCTCCGGCACCGCCGGCTCCGAGCACGCGGTCGAGATGGCGGTCGCCCGGCTCCGTTCGGCGCTGGGCACCAAGACGATCCAGACCGTCGTGAAGCGCGGCTACCGCCTGGCGGTGGCCTCATGAGGCTCGTCGTCGTCGCTCATGGGACCCGGCAGCTGCTCGGCAACGCGGTCGCCTCGATCATCGCCAAGCGCGCCGGTCGCGTGCTCGCAGTGGAGTCGAAGGCTGCGTACGTCGAGCTCTGCGAGCCGCTGCTGACCGATGTCTTGGCCGACGGCCAGCCGTCGGTGGTGGTCCCGCTGCTGCTCTCGAGCGGCTACCACATCAAGGTCGACCTGCCGCGGGCCGCCGAAGGGCTGCCGGTGGCGATGGGCCGCGCGCTCGGACCGGATCCGCTGCTCGCCTCGGCGCAGGTCTCCCGGCTGGTCGCGGCTGGTGTTTCGCCTGGTCGGCCTGTGGTCCTGGTCGCCGCCGGCTCCAAGGACCCCTCCGCCCGCGCCGACATCGCCGACGCCGGAGTGCTGCTGGCGAAGGCCTGGGGCGGTCCGGTCAGCGTCGCCACCGTGTCCGGCTCCGGCGCCCCGCCGATCGACCAGGTCGTACGCCCCGGCGACGCCGTCTCGCCCTACCTGCTCGCCCCGGGTTTCTTCTCCGACCTGGTCCGAGCCCGGTCCGAGGCCGCCGGCGCCGAGGTCGTCGCCGACGTCATCGGCCCCCACCCCGACGTCGTCGAGCTGGTCGTACGCCGCGCCTCGGCGCTCCTCGCCGAGGAGCGCTCCGAGCGGGCCGGGTGACCGCTCGTCGACCCGCCGGCGCCGCCCGCCCCACCGCTGGTCGAGCCGCCGGAGCCGCCCGCCCCACCGCTGGTCGAGCCGCCGGAGCCGCTAGGCGGAGGCGTGTCGAGACCAACACGGTCCCATCGAGCGCAGATCGGAC
>NZ_JBEYUV010000073.1:0-9362 GCF_040643685.1 Nocardioides sp. NPDC047086 | reverse complement strand
GTCGAGACCAACACGGTCCCATCGAGCGCGACAGGGGACCGTGTTGGTCTCGACACGCCTCCGCCTAGCGGCTCCGGCGGCTCGACCAGCAGGGGAAGCGGCTCGACCCGCAGGGGAAGCGGCTTGACCAGCGGAGGAAGCGGCTCGACCAGCGGAGGAAGCGGCTCGGCCAGCGAGGGAGTCGAGCGGTGAGGCTCCTGATCCTGGGCGGGACCGGAGAGGCTCGGGACCTGGCGGCGCGACTGGTCGAGGAGGGCGTGGACGTCACCTCCTCGCTGGCCGGCCGGGTGGCGCGGCCGCGGCTACCGGTGGGTGCGGTGCGGATCGGCGGCTTCGGCGGGATCGAGGGCCTGAGGGGGGCCCTCGACCACTTCGACGCTGTCGTCGACGCGACGCATCCGTTCGCGCGCGGGATGTCGGCCAACGCGGCCGCGGCCTGCGCGCGGACGGGCCATCCGCTGCTCCGGCTGGAGCGGCCCGGTTGGCCGGCGGACCCGTCCTGGGCCTACGTCGACACCCACGACGAGGCCGCTGCGCTCGCCGCCGATCTCGGGCGGCGTCCCTTCATCACGGTCGGGCGCCAGGAGCTCGCCCGGTTCGTCCCGGCGCTGGCCGGCCACGCGGCTCTCGCCCGTGTGGTCGACCGGCCCGACCTCGACCTGCCCGAGCCCTGGACGCTGCTGACCAGCCGGGGCCCCTACGAGATCGAGGGCGAGCTCGCGCTGATGCGCGAGCACGGGACCGACGTGCTCATCACCAAGGACTCCGGCGGCACCTACACCTGGCCCAAGATGGCCGCGGCCGCCGATCTCGGCGTGAAGGTCGTGGTCGTACGCCGCCCGGCCGGCGCCGACGGCGTCCGCACGGTCGACGACGTCGCCGACGCTGTCTCCTGGGTGCGGAGCCTCGGATGAGGGTGGTCGTCGGGATGTCGGTGACCGACGTCGACCGGCGCCAGGACCTGCTCGGCTGGGCCGCCGAGCTCGACGCGAGCCTGGCGTTCCTGCAGATGGGCGATCCCTCGCTCTCCGCCGAGCTGACTCGCATCGCCGACTCCGGCGCCCGGGCCATCACCCTGGCCGGTGTCAGCCTCGGCCCGCTAGCCCCCGGCCACTCCTGGCTCCGCCGGATCGCGGCGCACTGGTGGCGTGAGCGCGCGGGCGAGCGTCCCACGATCCAGGTGGCGACCGGCCTGGCGACCACGCGCGACGAGCTCGCCGAGGTGTTGACCGAGACCCGGCCGGTCACCGGCACCGAGCCCGGGCTGACCTCGCCCGCGTGGGAGCGGGTCCCCGACCACGTACGCCAGGTCCTGATCTGCCGCGGCCCGCGCTGCACCGCGAAGGGCTCCGAGGAGACCGCGCGGGCCGTGATCCTGAGCGCGATGGAGGCCGGGCTCGGTGACGACGACCTGCTGATCACCCACACCGGCTGCCAGTTCCCGTGCAACCAGGCGCCGGTGCTCAGCGTCCAGCCCGACGACGTCTGGTACGGCCACGTGGAAGCGGCCGCCGCCCGGGTGATCGTGCGTGATCACCTGGCCGACGGCCGTCCGGTGGAGGCCTACCGCCTCCCCCGCTAGCTCACAGGCTGGCGGCCAGGGCCTTGCGCTCCGCGACGGCGCGCTCCGCCGCGTACAGCCTGATCACCAGGCCGGTCAGTGCCACTCCGAGCACGCCCCACATCGTGGCGAGCGTGATCAGCGAGGCGCGACGGAAGAACCACAGCGTGTCGGCCGGGAAGTCCCCGACCTCGTTGACCGTCGTGAACAGCTGTCCGGCGACGACCATCACGACCAGGTAGGCCGCGATCGCGCCGACGACGGCGAGGTAGGTGCCGAACCGTCCGCGCAGCCGCACGGCGGCGTACGTCACGGCCACCGCCGCCACGACCGAGAGGGCCTGGAAGGCGAAGTAGACCGCGGTGCGGACGCCGATGGTGTCGCCGCTGCCGACCGCCGGTGGGGTCGCCGGGTACTTGAGGAACGGCACCAGCGCGACCGCCACGAACCCGATCAGGGTGACGAGCGCCGTCGACTGGCCTGGCGTGAGCCGTCCCAGACGACCCAGCGTCGCGGCAGCGACCAGCCCGACGATGCCGCCGAGCGCGACGCCGACCGCGAGGGTGCCGGTCAGCAGCCCCCAGGTGCTCTGGTTGGTGCGGGAGACCTCGGCGGCCTCCTCACCTCCCTCGGCACCCTCGGCGGCGTGCGAGTGCGAGTGCCCGTCGCCGCCCTCCTCCAGCGCGATGGCAGCACCGACCTGCGGCTCACCGACGGAGTACGCCACCAGGAAGGTGGCGACTCCGGCGAGGAGTCCAGCTAACAGGCCGCGTACGAGAAATGCACGCGGGCTCATCAGTGGCAGGGGTAGCCGAGCAGGTGGCGACCGTCGTGGACCCACTCGTGGACGAGCGTGCCGGACGGGATCGAGACCGCTCCCTGGTCGGCGCTGATGAAGAAGAGCACCAGGAGACCGAGCAGACCGAAGAAGAGCGCCCACGGGGCGAGCTCACGGAGCGGGATGGTGGGAAGGTCGGCGCCGACGACGGGCGCCACAGCGTGCTGCGACATATGTCCTCCTCAGGGATACCTGCGTCCCTGTTCGTTGGGGTTGGACGGACACTCGGGTCTGACTCCACCGCCGCAAGGCGATGTCACAGTAGCGCGACTGTGCCGGAGTTCCACCGGCTTCCTCATGTCCGTTCCGAGCACTATAGCGGGATCTCAGCGGAGCCACTGGTTGCCGTCGAGGTTGGTGAGATCGGTGATGTCGAGCGCTGGTTCGATCCCGGACTCGGGGGCGAGGCCGAAGTGCTCCAGCGAGCTCCGGACCCACTCGGCGGCGTCGATGTTGAGCGGGCCGGATACCCACATCGCGTAGGGCAGGTTCACGAACCTGTTCTCCTTGACGGCGGGAAGGTCACGGGAGGCCGGGTTGGCCTTCAGGACCTTGACCTTCTCCTCGTAGGACTGACCGGGGTAGTCCACGAAGTAGATGATGTCGGGCTTCGCGGCGGCGAATCGCTCCCAGCCGACCTCCGTCCAGGTGTCCTCGACATCAGCGGTCGCGTTGGTCACCTCTGCGGTGTCGAAGATCGCCTGGGGGCCACCGAAGGAGCCGGAGGTGAAGATCGCGTCGGTGCCGGAGTCGAAGAGGAACGCGGTCGGCTCCTTCTCGGGCTTCGGAGCGCTCTCCAGGGCCTCGCGGCGCTGGTCGATGTCGGCCACGACCTCCTTCGCGGTCTGGTCGTGGCCGGTCAGCTCGCCGATGTTGAGCAGGTCGGTACGCAGCGCCGTCCAGGCCTCCATGGTGCCCCGGTCACCGTCCTCCTGCCGGCAGGTCTCACTGAGCAGGTAGGTCTCGATGCCCCGCTCCTGCACCATCTCCGGCACGAGGTTGCGCGACTCGCTGAACCCGTAGCCCCAGCCCGCGAACATCATCTGCGGGTCGAGCGCCAGGACCGTCTCCAGCGTCGGGTGGTCATCACCGACGATCTGGAGCTCGTCGACCCGGTCCTCGGGGTAGGCGAGCTCGAGCAGCTGCTGGTCCCGAGCCAGGCCGGTCACGGCGACGAGCTCCTCGCGGGCACCGACGGCCAGGGCGATGGAGATGATCCCGCCGTCGTAGGCGTACAGCTCGGTGACCGGCTCGTCGACCGTGAGCTTCTCGCCGCAGTTCTCGACGGTGATCGCGCCCTGCCCGGAGGCGCCATCAGCGGCCGTCTCCTCCGCCCCGCAGGCAGTGAGGATCGTGGTGCCGAGCGCGAGCGCGGCGAGGCAGGCGAGTCCGGGGTGACGTACGGGTCTGGTGATGGGATGGGTCATGCCGAGCGGTCCTTCCGGGGATGGATGAGCAGATGGGGCTGGTCCAGATCTGGATGCGGCACCTGGACGGAGCCGACGCCGAAGTGGTGCTCGACCCGGATCGTGTCGAGCACCTCGGCCGGCGGCCCATGGGCCACGACGGTCGCCGGACCGCTGTCCGGCTCGCTGCCCGCCGGCCGCCCGAGGACCGCGAGCCGGTCGAAGGAGCGAAGCGCCAGGTCGAGGTCGTGGATGGTCGCGACCAGCGTCTCGGCCCGCTCGGCGACGGTCCGGAGCAGCCGCAGCTGCCAGGCGACGTCGAGATGGTTGGTGGGTTCGTCCAGCAGCATCACCGGGCACTCCTGCGCGAGGCCGCGGGCCATCACCGCCCGGCGCCGCTCGCCGCCGGAGAGGCGGTCGCACGGATCGTCGATGCGGTCAGCCAGACCGACGGCATCGAGGGCCGCGCGCACGATCTCGCGCTCCCGGGGTCCGCCCCGGGACCACGGCCGGGTGCGTGGCACCCGGCCCAGCGCGACCATCTCACCGACGAGCAGCTCCGCGGAGGCGACCTCTTCCTGGGGGACGTACGCCAGCCGGCGGGCGCGTTCGCGCGAGCTGATCCGGGCGCTCTCACGGAGGTCGCCGGAGTCATCGTCGAGGTAGGCGTGCCCGGCACTCGGCCGCAGCACTCCGGCGAGGATCCGCAGCAGGGTCGACTTTCCCACACCGTTCACGCCCACGATCCCGAGGCGGGTGCCGACGGGCACCTCCAGGTCGACGTCGTGAAGTACGTCGCGCTGGCCCAGCCGGGCTGCGACCCCGCACAGCCGCAGCGCGGGCCGGGGCCCGGGGGCGTTCATCGGTCGCTGCCGAAGCGGTAGCCGCCACGGCCCAGCAGCAGGAGGAACAGCGGCGCCCCGACGACCCCGGTGACCACCCCCAACGGGATCTCCTGCGGGCGCGCCACCAGCCGGGCGAGCACGTCGACCCACAGCAGGAACACCCCACCGCCCAGGGCCGCGACCGGGAGCACCACCCGGTGCCGCGCTCCCACGAGCAGCCGGGCCGCGTGCGGCACGATCAGCCCGACGAACCCGATCCCACCGCTGACCGCGACCAGGACCCCGACGAGCACCGCCAGAGCGACGAAGAGAGTCGTACGCAGCGCCGCGACGTTCACGCCGAGCGCGGAAGCGGTCTCCGGGCCTGCGGCGAGAGCGTCCAGCCAGCGGTGCAGGGCCAGCATCCCGAGACCCAGGACGAGGCTGAGGGCCGCAGGCAGCCACAGCTTCTCCCAGCTGGCGCCGCCGACGCTGCCCAGCATCCAGAACATCACCGAGTCGGCCGCACGGGGATCGTCGCTCATGAAGACCAGGAACGAGGCGATCGCGGAGAGGCCGGAGGAGAGCACGACCCCGGAGAGCACCAACCGGATCGGGGTCAACCCGCCCTGCGCGGTGGCCACCAGCCAGACCAGCATCGCCGAGCCGACCGCTCCGGCCAGCGCGCCGCCGGAGACCGCATAGGTGCCGAGACCGGCCAGCGCACCTGTGGTGATCGCCGCCGTCGCTCCTACCGAGGCACCGGAGCTGATCCCGAGCAGGAACGGGTCGGCGAGCGGGTTGCGGACCAGCGTCTGCATGCCGGCACCGGCGACGGCCAGGCCCGCGCCCACCGCGAGCGCCATCAGGGCTCTCGGCACGCGCAGCTCCCACACGATCACGTCCCACCTCCCCGGCACCTCACCGCGGAGCCGGTCGGCGACGGTCGCGACGATCTCGCCGACAGGGATCCGCTCGGAGCCGAAGGCCACGGACACGACAGCGCTGAGCGCCGAGGCGAGCAGCAGCCCGACGACCAGCGGCACGAACGGCACCCGTCGTCTCCCGGCTCGGGCAGGGCGTGAAATCAGGGTCGGGGTCTCACGGCTCGGCGTCAGCACGCAGGTCGGCCTCTCAGGTCCTCTGGACCCTGGTCGCGAGGGCCATGACGAACATCTGAGCCGACAGGTTTTCGGACTCGGGTTCAACCGGCGACGCTGCCTTCCCAGGGAGTCGGTCCCCAGTGGCTACCTAGCGTCGCCGTCGCCCTCACCGCTGCGCGCCAGTCCCGGATTCACACCGGAGTTCCCTGGCATCCATCAGGATGCGTTCGACTCGGCGCAGAGGCTAGCACGCCCCCTCGGCGCACGTCTCGACCACTTTGCCGACGACACGACGAAGCACAACATCTAGGAAGTTGCATTGGTGTAATTCCCGCATATAGTGGTCCTCGCAGCTGGTTCTCCCTCCTCGGCAACGGGGCGGGAGAGGCAAGAGGGAACCCGGTGTGAGTCCGGGACTGCCCCGCAGCGGTGAGTGGGAACGACCGCCGTCACGAAGCACTGGGAGCAAGCCGGCTCCTGGGAAGCGACGGCCACTAGGACCGAGCACGATGACGCCCACGAGTCCGAAGACCTGCCAGTGCCCACCTCATGGTGGGGTCCGCGACCTCGAGGGAAGGTCAGGGGATCGAGCGCGTACGACGCCGTCCTCTCCTGCCCCGGCACGGATGCATGAGACATCCGAGCGGGCCGCGGGGCCCGCGGGCAAAGGGGGGCTGATGAGATGATCGACACCGAGGGTCTACCGATCCGCACCGAGAAGTCGGCGTACGTCTTCGACTATCCGATGGCCGAGGACCTGGCCAAGAAGCAGCGCAGCATCTTCTGGACGGCCGAGGAGATCCCGGTCGAGAACGACAAGCAGGACTTCCTGGTCAACATGACCGACGCCGAGCAGGCCGCGGTCAAGACGACGCTGAAGCTCTTCACCATCTACGAGCTGATCCTCGGTGGCGAGGTGTGGGGCGACCGGCTCTTCCACGCGTTCCCGCGGCCCGAGATCCAGATGATGACCAACGCCTTCTCCTTCGCCGAGCTGAACATGCACGCGCCGTTCTACGCGAAGCTCAACAAGGTCTTGATGATCGACACCGAGGAGTTCTACGACTCCTACAAGAACGACCCGGTGCTGGCCGAGCGGATCGCCTTCGTGTGGGACGCGATCGCCGATGAGGACCTGCTCTACGCGCTGAGCGTCTTCACGCTGATGGAGAACTGCGTCCTCTACTCCAACTTCGCCTTCCTCAAGCACTTCCAGTCCGGCGGCAAGAACCTGCTGCAGAACGTGATCAGCGGGATCAACTTCTCCGCCCGCGACGAGAACCTGCACGCCACCGGCGGCGCCTGGCTCTTCAACACCACCCTGGAGGAGTACGCCGCCACCGTCCCCGCCGACAAGTTCGAGGCCGAGCGGGATGATCTCTTCGCCCGTGTCCGGAGCGTGGCCGAGCACCTCTACGTCCACGAGGCCCGGATCGTCGAGATGCTCTTCGCCCACGGTCCGATCGCCGGCATCGACCAGGCCGACCTGGAGGCGTTCGTGAAGTCCCGGGTCGACATGACGCTGCAGAACATGCGGATGGAGCCGCTGTTCGACGTCGAGGTCAACCCGATCGCCGAGTGGTTCTACAACGGCATCAACGGCACCCAGTTCCACGACTTCTTCCAGGTCACCGGCAACGAATACAACCGCAACATCGGCGAGACGGAGTTCAGCTTCTAATGGGCAGCAACAGCAACTGGGAGGCGCTCTCCACCGAGCGCAAGGCACTGCAGGCCGAGGGCACCGTGCCGGCCTTCATGACCACGGCGGGCTACGCCATGTTCAAGGCGAAGTACACCGTCGCGGACCAGAGCGTCCGGGAGCGCTACGAGACCATCGCCGCCACCGCCGGCGACCTCGCCGACGAGATGTACCCGCGCGAGGACGGCGTCTCGTGGACCGAGCGGTTCTTCGAGGCGATCTGGAAGGGCTGGCTCTCCCCGTCGACGCCGGTGCTGTCCAACCTCGGCACCGACCGCGGTCTGCCGGTCTCGTGCGAGGGCTCGTACGTCGAGGACTCGGTCTGGGGCTTCTACGAGACCCTCAAGGAGGCGGCGATCCTCTCCCAGAACGGGTTCGGGACCTCGGCGTACCTCGGCGACGTCCGGCCTCGCGGCGCGAAGTTCAGCGACAACGGCAAGGCCAACGGCGTGGTGCCGGTCTTCTGCAACTTCGTGGAGATGACCAACCAGATCAGCCAGGGCGCCACCCGCCGCGGCTCCTGGGCGGGCTACCTGCCGGTGGACCACCCCGACTTCTACGAGCTCGCCGACCTGATCTTCCGCGAGCCCGCCAACAAGAACATCGGCTGGATCTTCAGCCAGGCCTTCATCGACCGGATGCTGGCCGGGGACCGCGACGCGCTCGAGCGCTACCAGCGGGTGCTGAAGATCCGGGTGGTGCTCGGCAAGGGCTACATCTGGAAGGTCGACACCGTCAACGCGGCCCAGACCGAGTCGTACCGGGCCAACGGGCTGGAGAACAAGGCCTCCAACCTGTGCTCGGAGATCACCCTGTTCAGCGACGAGGACCACTCCTACACCTGCGTGCTCTCCTCGCTGAACCTCTCGACCTATGACGAGTGGAAGGACCAGGACACGGCGTACGTCGCGACCGTCTTCCTCGACGCGGTCGCCGAGGCGTTCCTGCGCAAGGCCCGCACCATCCGGGGTCTGGAGCGGGCGGTGCGCTACACCGAGAAGGCCCGCAGCCTGGGGCTCGGTGTGATGGGCTACCACGACTACCTGCAGAAGCAGCGGGTGCCGTTCGAGTCCGACAAGGCGGCGGCGCTCAACAAGGACATCTTCGAGCGGATCTCCTCGCATGCCGACGCCGCGTCGCGGTGGATGGGCTCGGTCGCGGGCATCCCGGAGTGGTGCGTCGGACGGCGCAATTCCCACCTGATGGCGATCGCGCCGACGATGAGCACCGCGGTGATCGTCGGCGGCACGAGCCAGGGCATCGAGCCGTACGTCGCCAACGTCTGGAACCAGACCACCTCGGCCGGCGAGATGCCGCGGGCCAACCAGAACCTCGTCGAGGTGATGCAGGAGCGTGGCGTCTACGACCAGGCACACATCTCCGACATCATCGACAACGGCGGCTCGGTCCAGCACGTCGACTGGCTCGATGAGCACGAGAAGGACGTCTTCAAGACCGGCTACGAGATCGACCAGGAGATCCTGCTCGCCCGGGCCTCCGACCGGCAGGGCTACATCGACCAGGCCCAGTCGCTCAACCTGTTCTTCCAGGCCGACGCGACCCCGCAGTACATCAGCAAGATCCACAAGCTCGCGCTGCTCGACCCGAACATCAAGAGCCTGTACTACCTGCGCTCGCGGGCCGGGATCCAGGCCAGCAAGCAGTCCACTTCGACCACTTCCACCACAGGGGCATGACCATGAACGAGAACCCGACCACCACCGACGCCATCGACGACCTGAGCTGGGACGACTGGAGCGACGCCGCGGTCTGCGCCATCGAGAACGGCCCCGACTGCGAGGCCTGCGAGGGCTGAAAGGCGCCCCGTCCCGCTCAACACCCCGCTGGTCGAGCCGCGAGGCCGCCTGCGGCCGAGCGTGTCGAGACCAACACGGTCCCATCGAGCGCCGAAGGGGACCGTGTTGGTC
>NZ_JBEYUV010000072.1:0-9501 GCF_040643685.1 Nocardioides sp. NPDC047086 | reverse complement strand
CGACCCGCCAGAAGCGCTTGCTCGATCTTGTCGTCGGCGCAGCTCCCTCGCTGCGCTCGGGACCTGCTAGCCGACGACAACCTCGATCCGCTGGAACTCCTTGAGGTCGGTGTAGCCGGTGGTGGCCATGGCGCGCTTGAGGGCGCCGACGAGGTTCATGGTGCCGTTGGCGACGTGAGAAGGACCGAAGAGGACCTCCTCGAAGGTGCCGACGGGCGAAAAGGCGACGCGCTCGCCGCGGGGCAGGTCGGCGTGGTGGGCCTCGTTGCCCCAGTGGAACCCCTTGCCGGGGGCGTCGGTGGCGCGGGCGAAGGGCGAACCGACCATGACCGCGTCGGCGCCGCAGGCGATCGCCTTGGCGATGTCGCCGGAGCGGCCGACGGCGCCGTCGGCGATGACGTGTACGTAGCGGCCACCGGACTCGTCGAGGTAGTCACGACGCGCTGCCGCCACGTCCGCGACCGCGGAGGCCATCGGCACCGCGACACCCAGCACCGTCCGGGTCGTGTGGGCCGCGCCGCCGCCGAAGCCGACCAGGACGCCGGCCGCGCCGGTGCGCATCAGGTGCAGCGCGGCCTGGTAGGTCGCGCACCCGCCCACGATCACCGGCACGTCGAGCTCGTAGATGAACTCCTTGAGATTGAGCGGCTCGGCCTGCGAGGAGACGTGCTCGGCCGAGACCGTGGTGCCGCGGATGACGAAGAGGTCGACCCCGGCGTCGACGACGGCCTTGGCGAACTCCTTCGTACGCTGCGGCGACAGCGCCCCGGCGACGGTGACGCCCGAGGCGCGCACCTCACGCAGCCGCTCGGTGATCAGCTCGGCCCGGATCGGGGCCTCGTAGATCTCCTGCAGACGCCGGGTCGCGTCGACGCCGCTCAGCTCGGCCAGCTCGTCGAGCAGCGGCTGAGGGTCGTCGTACCGGGTCCACACGCCCTCGAGGTTGAGCACCCCGAGGCCCCCGAGCTTGCCCATCGCGATCGCGGTCGAGGGCGACATCACCGAGTCCATCGGCGCCGCGATCAGCGGGATGTCGAAGCGGTAAGCGTCGATCTGCCAGTCGGTGCTCACCTCGGTGGTGTCGCGGGTGCGCCGCGACGGCACGATCGCCACGTCGTCGAAGGCGTACGCCCGTCGTGCTCGCTTGGCCCGGCCGATCTCGATCTCAGTCACATGACGGATTGTTCCACGGGACCGGATCGAGATCGGAAAGGCCACGCACCAACCGGGCTAGCTGCGCACCGCGGTCAGCAGCAGATACTCCCACGTCATCGCCCCGCCGGTGAGGAAGCGGTCGCCCAGGTCGGCGAGCGCGGCATCCAGGGCGGCGGTCCGGGACTCGTCGTCGGCGATCCCGCGGTAGGCCACGATCGTCGGGCCGTAGCAGGCCTTGAAGAAGTCCCGGAACTCCGCGCCGGTGTCGAAGGAGTCGATCGTGACCGTGCGCTTCTCCGCCCGGATCGAGGTCACCTGGTCGCCGAGCAGGCCGCGTACATGGGTCTCGTCGCCCCATCGCGGAGGTGGCTGAGCACCCTCGGGCGGCGGTGCCATGAACGGCTTCATCGTCGCGAACATCTGGCCGATGAAGCCCTCCGGGGTCCAGCTGACCAGGCCGATCCTGCCTCCCGGTCGCACGACCCGGACCAGCTCCGCGGCGGCCTTCTCGTGGAACGGCGCGAACATGATGCCGACGCAGGACATGACGACGTCGAACTCGGCGTCGGTGAACGGGAGCGCCTCGGCGTCGGCGACGCGCCAGGTGATCGAGCCGGCACCGGCGTCGGCGCCCTGCGACCGGCCGACGTCGAGCAGCTCGGGCGTCAGGTCGCTGGCGATCACCTCGGCTCCGGCGAGAGCGGCGGGGACGGCGGCGTTGCCGGTACCGGCGGCGATGTCGAGTACGCGGTCGCCGGGCCCGATCTCGCACGCCTCGACGAGCACCTGGCCGAGCTCGGGGATGAGCTCGTCGGCGACCCGGACATAGTTCCCCAGGCCCCACATCGCCCGGTGGCGGGCCTTCAGGTCGGGCACTGCTGGTGTTGCGGTCATGTCTTCCTCCAAAGACGTTGACCCGAGATGTGATCTGGAGGCTCCAGCCTCACCCGGCGCCGTCCTCGGCGGATAGTGCCGGATCTGAACCGCTACCGGTTCTGGATCTGTACTTGCCACCCGTCCTCGTCGGCGTTCTACTGAGAGCAGGGATCTCGGGCTGTGAGGGAGGCGGTCCGGTGGCGGGATACGGCCAGTTCTGTCCGGTGGCGAAGGCCATGGAGGTGCTCGACGAGCGGTGGACGCTGCTCGTCGTACGCGAGCTGCTGCTCGGCAGCACCCACTTCAACGAGCTGCGCCGGGGCGTGCCGAAGATGTCGCCGGCCCTGCTCTCCAAGCGGCTACGCACCCTGGAGCGCGCGGGCATCATCCAGCGCCGCGGCGAGGGGCAACGTACGTCCTACCATCTCACCGACAGCGGCCAGGAGCTCGCCACCGTCGTCACCGCGCTCAACGAGTGGGGCATCCGCTGGGTCGGCGAGCTCGGCCAGGCCGACCTCGACCCCCACCTGCTCTTCTGGGACATGCGCCGCACGATCCCGATCGAGGTGTGGCCGCGGCAGCGCACCGTGGTCGAGTTCCGGCTCACCGACGTCGACCCGAAGGCCGCCCGATGGTGGCTCGCGGTCGCCGCCGACCAGGCCGAGGTCTGCGACTTCGACCCCGGGTTCGAGGTCGACGCCCGGGTCACCTGCAGCCTGCGTACGCTCACCGAGATCTGGCGCGGCGACCTCGCCTGGCCGATGGCGCTTCGCGCCGAGATGGTCACCATCGCCGCCGCCGAGGACGTACGCCGCGCCCTCCCCGCCTGGGTCGGCCAGTCGACCTCGGCCCACATCCCCCGCCCCCGCGTTCAGCTCCAGTCGTAGGAGAGGACGAAGCCGTACGCCTCCCCGCCGCCCTCCTCGGAGAGGACCATGTCGGCCTCGCCGACGAGGCCTTCGAGGCCGCCCGTGCCGAGGCCGGGGACGACGGTGAGGTGGGAGCGGACGGTCTTGTCGGCGTACGTCCCGCTGATCCGCCACACGCACGAGCCCTCCTGGCCGGCGATGGAGCCGATGAACTGCTCGTACGCCTCGAAGACCGCGCCGCCGGCGGGGTTGCCGTAGGCGCCGATCATCCGTGCTGTGCCCTTGCCCTCGATCTCGCCGGTGTAGGCGTAGTCGGTCTCGGAGGTGGTCAGGCCGCGCGTGGGGATGTAGACGTCGTCGCCCATCGCGGTGCCTTCGCCGTCGATGTCGACATAGGCCGCCTCGTGCCAGCGCGCGACGGTCATCGTGGTGCTTGCCTTGTTGCTGTAGGTCGTCATGGGTCCAGCCTGCTCGGGAACCGGGGCGCCGGATTGAAGGAACGCGCCATATCGTTGGCGGCATGGCTGGCCAGATGGAGGGCAGGGGCTATCCCGACGCGATCGTGCGGCCGGTGACGGCGGCCCGGACGATCACGACCGAGCGGTTCGTGCCCTCCCCCGAGATCGCGGCGCACGTGGACTACCACTGGTACGTCGGCTGGGACCTCGAGCAGCCGCACGACCAGCAGGTCATCCCGCAGCCCCGGATCCACATCGCCGCCGAGGACGGTCGGCTGCTCGTCCACGGGATCGGCCGGCGCCCGTTCGTCCGGCATCTCACCGGCCGCGGTCACACGCTCGGCGTCTCCTTCCTGCCCGGCCTCTTCCGCCCGGTGCTCGGCCGCGCGGTCAGCACGATCGCCGACGAGGTCGTCCCCGCCGAGGAACTGCTCGGCGTCGACGACCGGCCTGCCGCGGACCGCATCCTCGCCGCGGAGGACCCGAAGGAGATGGCCGCAACGATGGAGACCTACCTCCTCGAGGTGGGCCTCCCCACCGATCCCGTGGCCGACGACGTACGCCGCTGGGTGGCCCTCGCCGAGCACGACCGGACGATCACCCGGGCCGAGCAGCTCGCCGACCGCGCCGGCCTGAGCCTGCGGTCGCTGCAGCGCCTGTTCAGCGAGTACGTCGGGATAGGCCCGAAGTGGGTCGTGCAGCGGTTCCGCGTGCTGGAGGTCGCCGCCCGCGCCCATGCCGGCGACGTCGACTGGGCCGCGGTCGCCGCGGAGCTGGACTTCAGCGACCAGGCCCATCTGGTGCGTACGTTCCGGGATGTCGTCGGCGCTCCGCCGGCGACGTACGCGAAAGACCTCTAGCCGCGTCAGCGGGGACTCAGTCGCCTTCCAAAGCTCCGTGCTTGGCGCAGATCTTCAGGATGCGGTCGGGGTAGACCGCGGCGTCCTCCGGCTCGAGGTAGGTCGTCCTGTACTCGTCGGCGATGGCCCGGATCTCTGTGTTCTCGGCCCAGTCGCTCATCATGAGGAAGACTGTGTTCCAGGACCCGTCTTGGTCCTGAGGGGGCAGATTCTCGGTGTGTGTGCAGAACACCTGGTCGCGCTCGGAGAGCGGATCGGCCTTCACAGCGGGGGGCTTGGCTCCGGCCCCGGTCTCGTCAGTCCCGGCGCCGCAGGCACTGAGGGCGCAGGCCGAGATCAGCACGACGATCAGATTCACGATGCGCATTGCCACTTTCCTTCTCACGAGACCTTGATGGTCGCCATGATCTGATTGATGTACTTCTCGACCTCTTCGGCCGAGATCATGTAGTGGAAGCTCCAGCTGAAGTTGATGAAGTGCTTCTTGTGGTACCCACCGAACTTGTGCCAGCGAGCGCCCCCATCGCCGCTGGAGTAGTCGACGTAGTGGTAGAGCTCCAGGCCGCCGACCTTCAGATTGGGCAGTCTGAACGCCATGGTCGGGTCATGCAGCCTGGAGGCGACCTGCCCGTCCAGCCAGGCCGGCATGTCTGAGACGTCTTCGGTTGGTCCTCCGAAGAGCGGCTCGTCCTTCTTGGCGAAAAGCTCTACGAGGCCGGTCCAGTCGGCCACTCCCTCGCCCCAGGGCGGCAACGTGATGAAGCGCTGATCGGCGCCGGTGATGCCGCTCTCGTTGTCGCCGTCGATGGTGGCCAGTTGCTCGTCCTCCTTCCACGTGCGAGGGACCTTGATGCTGAGGCCGGGTCCTTTGCTGCGGAAGGTCTGCCAGCCGGTGTAGGAGCCTGACGGCTTCAACACCTTGGGTTTGCCGGCGACGTAGGCCGATGGCAGTGGAGGGTTCGCCGAGGCGTCCTCTGAAGCGGATATCGCCGGGCTCGGCTCTGAAGCTGTCGCTTCCGCTGGCAGAGCGAGCGCGACGACGGGGATGGCGACGAGCAACGCCAAGCCATGTCGTAGTCGACGGGCAAGAAATCTCACAGCTGAACTCCGTTCGGTCACCGTGCTGGCATCAGGCGGGTCGGCACGACCTTGTAGTGGCCTTGCCCCATCGAGAGTTGAAGGATCTTCTTCGGCGCCGCGAGAGCGCCGCCGGGCTGCGCCGCGTGCAGCATGACCGATGCCTGATCCGTACCGGTGATCGCGATCAGGTCGGTGAGGCCGTCACCGTTGACGTCGCTGGCGCCGAGGAGACCGGGACTGCCCTTACCGCCCTTGGTCGGCCGCGTGCTGGCCTTGGTCCGGTTCCACTTGCCGCCCTTCGCCGACCACACATCAGCCTTGCCTGCGTCGTCGAGGCCGACCAACTCGTCGACCCCGTCCCCGTTCGTGTCTGCTGGGATGGCTTCGCACGCGATCTCGGCGTCCTCGGGAGAGCTGCCTCCGCGGTCCTTGGCAACGAACTTCTGGACCGGTCCTCGCCGGAACGCCATGCCGTTGGAGTAAGCCGCGACGTGCCCACACATGGCGCCCAACCCGCCGGACATGAACTCGCGCGTCGTGTAGTCCACGAAGAGGATCACGTCGTCTTTGGAGTCGCCGTTCAGGTCAGCGACCGCGAGGTGCTTGTCGAAGACAGTGTTGTCGGGTTCGCCCGTGGGGGTTTGCGTGTCGAGCCACACCTCTGGTTTGCCGAGCTTCCCGGGTGCCACCTGGCGGTAGACCGTGAACCGGACTCGCATCGACTCCACCTTGTGGAGCTCGGCGCGGTCCATCTCGGCGAGGTTGTAGATGTCCTCCTCGAGTCCGAGGTCGGGACGACCGTCGCCATCGAAGTCGCCGCAGTGGACACCGTTGACGACGAGGCCCTGTACCTTGCGCTGGCGCTTGACTGAGGCGATCGGGTTCCCCTCGGTGTCGAGGGCGCTGTAGGTGTCGATCGTCGTTCCTCTGCGGGCCCGAATCTCCTCGATGGCATTGGGGAGACCGTCGCCATCGAAGTCGCAAATCATCTCTGGGTAGTTCGTCGGCACTGAACTGCTGGCCATCTTGAAGACCGCTCCATCGGAGGTGAAGTCCATCAGGCTGGCGGCTTTGACCACCGCATCGCCGTACCCGTCGGCGTTGATGTCACCGACCGCGGGCGCCCTGGCCTCTGAGCTCGGAGAAGCAGAGGCTGAACCCGACTTCGGACTCGAGGCACCGGTGTCCTTGGTTCCTGACTCTCCTTCAGTACCACAGCCCGAAACCAGTGCAATCAACAGAGCGCTCGCGCCGGCGAGGACACCAATAGTTTTCCAGCGACCACGGACAGAACGCATCAGACCCCCCGAGAGACTCACCATTAGCGCACAGGCGACATCAAGATCACCGCGACGTTCGGAGCCTACCCTGAAGGCTTTACGAACGATGGCAGATGCGAGTTCGTCATCACTTGGCACGTACGTTCGGGAGGTCGTGGGCGCACTCCCCCGGCGACGTACGCGAAGGACCTCTAGCCGCGGGCGAGCCGCTCGAGCGCGTCCGCCGAGGGCGAGCCGGGCTCGGCCCGGTAGAGCACGATCCGCTGGCTGGTCTCGGGCAGCACCATCGCCTCGTACGCCAGGTCCAGCCGCCCCGCCACCGGGTGCCGCAGCCGTTTGATCCCGTAGCCGCAGTCCATGACCGGGTGCTCGGCCCATAGCTCGGCGAACAGGTCGCTGCGTTGGACGAGCTCGCCGACCAGGCAGCTGAGGATGTGGTCGTCGGGATGCAGACCCGAGGAGTAGCGCAGGAAGCCGACCATCTGCAGGGCCGTGGCCTCGGGGTCGACGAAGAGCTCGGGCCCGCCGGGCTCGAGGAAGAACCGGCGGACCAGGTTGGGGCGCAGGGGACGGCCGGCGTACGGGGCGTCGAAGTCCAGACCGTGACCGAAGAGACGGTGACCGAGGTCGTTCCAGGCGAGCACGTAGTTGGCGTGGTCGTGCTCCTCGGCGCTCAGCCGCAGCGCCCGGGCGAGCGAGTCGATCACGGCGTCGGAGGCGTTGTGATGGTCGGCCTGCTCCAGGCGGGTGTAGTAGGTCGGCGAGACGCCGGCCAGCATCGCCAGCTCCTCACGCCGGAGCCCGGGCACGCGGCGAGCGCCGTAGGACACCAGCCCGGCGTCCTCGGGACTGATCGCCGCCCGGCGGCTGCGCAGGAACTCTCCGAGGTCGGTCGTCATGGTTCCTATAGTGCGGCCGCGCGACGTTTTCTTCCTGACCCTGTCAGTGCCAGGCACGGGGGTGGATGGCAGGACAGGTGTCTGGCTGATGCCTGTCCGCGGCACGAGCGTTGGGGTCATGACCACGACCACCCAGGCCGAGCCCGTACGCGAGGCTGCCAGGTCGTCGAGCTCGAAACGCAGGGAGAGCAGTGGCACGACCAGCCGGCCCTCGTCGAGAAAGACGACCTGGTCGGCGACCTCGCGCGCGAAGCCGATCTCGTGGGTGACCACGATCATCGTCATCCCGGTCCGGGCGAGGTCCTTCATCACGCCGAGCACCTCGCCGACCATCTCCGGGTCGAGCGCGGAGGTCGGCTCGTCGAAGAGCATCAGCTCGGGCTCGACCGCGAGCGCGCGGGCGATCGCCACCCGCTGCTGCTGGCCGCCCGAGAGCTGCCGCGGGTAGGAGCGCTCCTTGTCGGCCAGACCGACCCGGTCGAGCAGCTCGCGTCCCCGCGTCTCGGCCGCCCGGCGGCGTACGCCTGCGGCCAGCTGGCCCTCCAGGACGTTCTCCAGCGCGGTCTTGTGCGGGAACAGGTTGAACTGCTGGAAAACCATTCCGATCCGGCTGCGCTGGCGGGTGATCGCCCGGTCGGAGAGCTCCCTCAAGTGGGTGTCCTCGCGGCGGTAGCCGATGATCTCGCCGTTCACCTCGACGAAGCCGGCATCGGGCTTCTCCAGGTGGTTGACCGTACGCAGCAACGTCGACTTGCCCGACCCCGACGGCCCCAGGACGACCGCCACCGAGCCCCGGGCGATATCGAGGTCGATGCCGTCGAGGACCGTGTTGGCACCAAACCGTTTCGTCAGCCCGCGGACTCGCACCAGCGGCTCGCTCATCAGATCACCTCCAGGTCACGACGCCGGGGCGAGCGCGGCACGAGCGGCAGCTGGCCACGCCACAACCGCCAGAACCCGGTGCGCGCACCCTTGCCGCGGGCGTAGTAGCGCTCCACGAAGAACTGGATCGTCGACAGGATCGTGACCAGGATCAGGTACCAGATCGTGGCGACCAGCAGCAGCGGGATGACCAGGTAGTTCTGGGCGTAGATCAGCTGCACCGAGTAGAGCAGGTCCTGCACCGCGATCACCGAGACGATCGAGGTGCCCTTGAGCAGGCCGATGAGCAGGTTGCCGGAGGCCGGGATGATCGCCGGCATCGCCTGCGGCAGCAAGATCCGCCAGAAGATCCGGGCCTTGGACAGACCCAGTGCCTTGGCCGCCTCGGTCTGGCCGGCCTCGACCGAGACCAGGCCGCCCCGGATGATCTCGGCGGCGAACGCGGCGATGTCGAAGGTCAGCCCGACGAAGGCCGCGAGCAGGCCGCTGAACAGGTGGGCCGTCTCGATGGTGACGAACGGCTTCAGGAAGGGGATGCCCAGGCTGATCTGCGGGTACAGCGAGGCCATCTGGAACCAGAAGAGCAGCTGCAGCAGCGGCGGCACGCTCCGGAAGAACCAGATGTAGATCGCGCTCACCGAGCTCAGCACCGGGTTCGCGGAGAGCCTCATGACCGCGAGCACGATGCCCAGCAGGTAGGAGCTCACCAGCACCGCGGCGGTCAGCCACAGGGTCAGCACCAGCCCGTCGAGGATGGAGGGACGCAGGAAGAACGCGCCCACCACGTCCCAGTGGTAGCGCGGGTTCGTGACCAGGCTCTTCACGATCCCGGCGACGACCAGCAGCGCGAGCGCCGCCGAGATCCACTGGCCCGGCTTGCGGCGCGCGAGGAGGCGGGCACCGAGGAGCTGCTCGTCGCCGTCGCGGGCGAACAGGGGGCGACGTACGGCCTCATCCACACTCACGCGCGACCACCCTCTAAATGTCGAGTAATTTGCTCAACATTGTACTGAGCCCGAGTGCGACGGGGAGCGCGTCCAGAAAACGAGACACCGCCCCCGAGTCGGCGCATCTTGACCGAAAACCTCGCCGCCCGGGTGAAGAACGCCAGCGACTGGCGCTGGACGTGGCCGAAGACCTGG
>NZ_JBEYUV010000071.1:0-10582 GCF_040643685.1 Nocardioides sp. NPDC047086 | reverse complement strand
GCGTGAATCTAGACAATCCACACCTCACCCCGGAGGCTCTCCCCACGTCAACGACCTGCTACCAACCTCTTGACCGGGTACACCTAGCGGCTCCGGCGGCTCGACCAGCGGGGGGCAGCGGCTCAGAGCGAGGTGTCGTGCAGCACGATGTGCTCGTCGAGCGGGGCGCGGCCGAGGTCGAGGCGGTTCACCGAGGCCTCGGGGTCGGCGGTGCCGAAGGAGATGCCGTAGAGCAGCTTGAGGTCGGCGGGCAGGCCGAGGTGAGCGCGGACGGTGTCGGCGAAGAGGCCGTGCATGCCCTGGGGTACGCCGTGGTAGCCGCGGGCGGTGAGGGAGAGCAGGAAGTTCTGGGCGTACATGCCGACGTCGTTGGCAGCGCGCACGACGTCGCCGAGCTCCGGCACGAAGAGCAGTGCCACGTGCGGGGCACCGTAGAAGCGCAGGTTCTGGGCGACGGCCTTGGTGCGGCCGTCGACGTCCTCGCGGGCGATGCCCATGGCGCCGTAGAGAACGGCTCCGGCCTGCTGCGACCGCTGGGTGTGGACGCTGTCGTCGGCACCGTACGTCGTGGTGAAGTCGGGGCTCATCTGGCCCGCCTCGAACGCCTTGAGCATCGCCTCGCTGAGGCGGTCACGGGCCGCACCGGAGAAGACGTGGACCTCCCACGGCTGGGTGTTGCTGTGCGACGGGGCGCGCTGGGCGTCCTCGAGCACGCCGCGGATGTCGTCGGCGGGCACCGGGTCGGGCAGGAAGGCTCGCGCGGAACGGCGCGAGCGGATCACGTCCGTGAAGGTGTCGACGGCGGTCGTGGTCACAAGAAGTTCCTCTCAGGTCTGCCGGGGCCGATGGCCCCGATCCACTCCTGACGCAAGACGGAGGGACTCTCCGGTATTCCCGGGAAGGTTGCACGGTGGCCGACCCCACACCGCTCACCGCGGCCATCAACCTAGCATTTGCTTGGTAGTCCCTCTAGACTGCCGGACATGGCAGTCGAGATCGATTTCAGCGGCAAGGTGGTCGCGGTGACCGGTGGTGCGCGCGGCGTGGGTGCCGGGATCGTCGCGCGGTTCCTCGAGGCCGGCGCGGAGGTCGAGATCTGCGGCCGGTCGGCCCCGGCCGAGCTGCCGGTGATCGACGGGCGCAAGCCGGTCTTCTCCCAGGTCGACGTGCGGGATCCGGAGCAGGTCGCGGCGTGGATCGCGGCGATCACCTCGCGGCTCGGGCGGCTCGACGTGGTCGTCAACAACGCCGGTGGCGCTCCCTACGCCGACTTCGCGACCGCGTCGCCGCGCTTCCACGAGAAGATCTCGGCGATCAACTTCCTGGCGACCGCCTACGTCTGCCAGGCGGTGTACGAGGCCCTGAAGGCCTCTCGCGGGTCCATCGTCAACATCAGCTCGATCTCGGCACACCGGCCCAGTCCCGGGACCGCGGTCTACGGGGCGGCGAAGGCGGCGGTCGAGAGCCTGACCGGGTCGATCGCGGTGGAGTGGGCCCCCGACGTACGCGTCAATGCCGTCGCCTGCGGGATCGTCGCCACCCCCGGGTCCGAGGACCACTACGGCAGTCCGGAGCAGCGGGCCGCGGTGGCCGCGACCATCCCGCGCGGCGTCTTCGCGACCCCGTCGGAGATCGGGGATGCCTGTCTGATGCTCGCCTCTCCGCTCGCCGCGCACATCACCGGCGCCGTCATCGCGGTCGACGGCGGCGGCGAGTGGCCCGCCTTCCTCCAGCACACCCCCAACTCCTGAGGAGAAAACCGTGCCCGAAGCAGTCATCGTCTCTGCCGCCCGCTCGCCGATCGGCCGCGCCTTCAAGGGCTCGCTGAAGGACCTGCGTCCCGACGAGCTGGCCGAGCAGATCGTACGCAGCGCCCTCTCGTCGGTCCCGGAGCTGGATCCGACGCAGATCGACGACCTGATGATGGGCTGCGCTCAGCCCGCGGGGGAGCAGGGCTACAACATCGGACGGGTCGTCGGCGTACGTCTCGGCCTGGACGCCGTGCCCGGCACCACGGTCCATCGCTACTGCGCCTCGTCGCTGCAGACCACCCGGATGGCCTTCCATGCGATCCGCGCGAGCGAGGGGGACGCGTTCATCTCTGCCGGGGTGGAGTGCGTGTCCCGCTACGAGCGCGGCAAGGCCGACGGGATGCCGGACACCAAGGCCGAGGAGTTCCTCAAGGCCGGCGAGCGCGGTGCCGCGCGGGTGGCCGCGGGCGAGGCCTGGACCGACCCTCGCGAGACCGGCGATCTGCCCGACTACCACCTCGCGATGGGCGAGACCGCCGAGAACGTCGCCGAGATGTACGGCATCACGCGCGAGGCGCAGGACGAGTGGGGCGTACGTTCCCAGAACCGCGCCGAGGCCGCTGCCGCCCGTGGCTTCTGGAAGCGGGACATCACGCCGGTGACGCTGCCGTCCGGCGAGGTCGTCTCCACCGACGACGGCCCGCGGGCCGGGGTGACGCTCGAGAAGGTCGCCGGGCTCAAGCCGGTCTTCCGTGAGAACGGCACCATCACGGCCGGCAACTGCTGCCCGCTCAACGACGGTGCAGCTGCGCTGGTGATCATGAGCGACTCCCGCGCCGCCGAGCTCGGCATCACGCCGCTGGCCCGGATCGTCTCGACCGGGGTCTCCGGGCTCTCGCCCGAGATCATGGGTCTCGGGCCGGTCGAGGCGTCCCGCCAGGCGCTCGCCCGCGCCGGCCTCTCGCCGTCCGACATCGACCTGGTGGAGATGAACGAGGCCTTCGCTGCCCAGGTGCTGCCCAGCATCGACCAGATCGGCCTCGACCCCGAGCGGGTCAACGTCAACGGCGGCGCGATCGCCCTCGGCCATCCCTTCGGCTCCACCGGCGCCCGCCTCGCCACCACGCTCCTCCATGATCTGCAGGAGACCGGCGGCCGCTACGGGCTCGAGACGATGTGTGCCGCCGGCGGCCAGGGCATGGCGCTGGTCATCGAGCGGCTCTGACTCCGCCGGTCGAGCCGCCGTCCCGCTGGTCGAGCCGCCGTCCCGCTGGTCGAGCCGCCGTCCCGCTGGTCGAGCCGCCGGAGCCGCTAGGCGGAGGCGTGTCGAGACCAACACGGTGCCGTCCGCGCTTGATCGTGCCGTGTTGGTCTCGACACGCTCGGCCGCAGGCGGCCTTGCGGCTCGACCAGCGGGGGCAGCGGGGGCTAGACGCTCCGCCGCCCCAGGTGGATGACGGCGACGGTGATGCGGCGCTCCTCCACCACGTAGACGATGCGGTAGCGGCCGACGCGGAGGCGGTAGCGGTCCTTGCCCCAGGCGTAGGCGCCGACGTCGCGCGGGGTCTCGGCCAGGGTGTCGACGGTGTCGAAGACCTGGATCAGGCCGATGGGGTCGTCGTCGACGTACGCCTCGGCCGACTGCAACGCCTCGTCGGCCCAGACGACCTGATAGCTCACTCGCCGGCGGGGCGGTCGAGACCGAGGGCGCGGCGAGCCTCGGCGTGCGGGGTGTAGCTGACCTCGCCGAGCTCGCGGCGCAGCGAGTAGCGCGCGATGGCGAGATCGTCCTCGAGATCCTCGATGCGCCGGTCGTGGTCGTTGAGGTAGGCACGGATGGCCTCGCGGGCGATCTCCTGCTTGGACCGGTTCTCCGTCCGGGCGCGGTCGGACAGCAGCCGGTCGTCGGCCTCGCTGAGTCGCAGAGTCATAGCCATGGACCCACTGTAACCCTGCGTGGTATCACGCGGTATCGTACGTGTGTCCGAACCGTCGAGCTTTACCCTGGGGGACGTCCATATGTCGCTGACCGCGCTCTACCTGCTTGTCGCACTAGGAGCGGGGCTGGTCGCGATGTTCCTGAAACTTCCGCCCATGGTCGGCTTCCTCGCCGCCGGGTTCGGGCTGCACGCCGCCGGGGTCGGCGAGCTGGAGGGGCTGCACACCCTGTCCGAGCTCGGGGTCACGCTGCTCCTTTTCGGCATCGGTCTCAAGCTCGATGTGAGATCGCTGCTCCGGCCCGACGTGTGGCTGAGCACCTTCGCCCACCTGGGGTTCAGCGTCATCATCGGGATCGGCATGCTGGCCGGGATCGCTCCGCTCGGCTTCGCGCTCCTCGCCGACGCAGACCTGGGCGAGATGGCGCTGATCGCCTTCGTCCTCTCTTTCTCGAGCACCGTCTTCGCGATCAAGGTCCTCGACGAGCGCCACGACAACAACACCCTCTACGGCCGGATCGCCATCGGTGTGCTGGTCATGCAGGACATCGTCGCGGTGGCGTTCCTGACCATCTCCAAGGGCCACTGGCCCTCGCCGTGGGTCTTCGCGCTGGTGCTGCTCCTCCCGGGCGCCTGGCTCGCCCACCGGGTCTGGGACCGGATCACCTCTGCTGAGCTGACCGCGCTCTTCGGGCTGACGATCGCGCTCGTGCCGGGCTACTGGGCCTTCGAGGCCGTGGGGCTCAAGGGTGACCTCGGAGCTCTGGTGGTCGGCGTACTCCTCGGGTCGCACGTCAAGGCGCCAGCGCTGGCCAAGCTGCTGTTCAGCACCAAGGAGCTCCTGCTCATCGCGTTCTTCCTGAGCATCGGGCTGACCGGCGTGCCCTCGCTCGAGGACTTCGCCCTGGCTGCCGTGCTGCAGGTCCTGCTGCCGCTCCAGGCCGCGGCGTACGTCGTGATCTTCGCGTTCATGGGGCTGCGCTACCGCACCGCAACGCTGGCCTCGTTCACCCTGGCCAACTACTCCGAGTTCGGTCTCATCGTGATCGTCATCGCGTCGGCCTCCGGGCTCGCATCGGCCCAGTGGCAGACCGTGCTCGCGGTCGCGACCGCGCTCTCGTTCCTGGTGGACGCGCTGTTCAACGCGTACGCCCCGGCGATCATCAATCTGCTCAATCGCCGGCTGCCGGTGCGGAGGCCCGAGCGGCTCCAGGAGGCGGACCGACCGATCAACCTCGGCGACGCCAAGGCGCTGGTGGTCGGGATGGGCCGGGTGGGACGTACGACCTACGAGGAGCTGCGCGACACCCAGGGCTACCACGTGCTCGCCGTCGAGCACGACTCGCTGCGGGCCGACTCGCTCAAGGCGGAGGGCTTCGACGTGGTCGAGGCCGACGCCACCGACCAGGACTTCTGGGAGCGGGTCAAGAAGGGCACCGGCATGGAGCTGGTCGTCCTCACGATGCCCTTCCACGGCGACAACCTGCTCGCGATGGACCTGCTCCGGAAGCTCGGGTTCACCGGCACCGTGGCCGCCATCGCCCTGCGCCCCGAGGAGCGCGACGAGCTCAAGAAGCGTGGCGCCCACGCCGTCCTGAACCTGTACGCCTCGGCCGGCTCCGACCTAGCCGAGAAGGCGCTCCGGGTGAACCAGGAGCGCCAGCTGGCTCAGCCGAGCAGGTCGTAGCCGGACGACAGCGCGCCTAGGAAGGTGCGGGTCACTCCCGTGCCGGTGCCGTTGCGCTCGAAGGCGTAGAGGTTGCCGCTCGACCGCGCGATCAGGTCACCGCCGGCGCCACCGCGCAGGTCGCGGACCCCGAGCACCGCGTCGTAGCCGGAGAGGTTGATCGACAGGCTCGTGGAGGAGACCAGGCCCCCGGGGCCGTTGCCCTCGTGGACGACCAGCGAGGTGCCGTTGACGAAGAGCACGTCCGGGGTGTTGCCCGAGGTCCAGCGACCGACTCCCACCAGGCGGGTGCCGGAGGCCGAGGTACGCATCACGAACGAGGCGCCGACCTTGGCCGAGCCCTTGCCCGGCCACAGCTTGATCGTGCCGTCGGAGGTGCGACCCATCAGGTCCGGATAGCCGTCGCCGGTGATGTCGCCGACGGCGTCGATCACGCTCACCGAGCCGAGCCCGGTCGCGATCGTGACCGCGCCGGCGAACTTGCCCGTGCCGTACCCGCGGTAGAGGCGTACGGAGCCGTCGGAGAGCTTGGCGAGGAAGTCGCCCTTGCCGTCGCGGTTCCAGTCGCCGGCGTTCATCAGTGCGGTGGCGCTGGTCAGGGTCACGCCGGAATCGATCGGCTTCGCCAGGCTGAGGCGACCGCTGTTGGGTTTGACGTAGAGCGTCGAGCCCGACCGCATCATCAGGTCCGGGAGGCTGTTGCCGACCAGGTTGACCGCGCCGACGAGGGTCTTGTCCACCCCGGAGAAGGGGCCGAGCGGCTTGCCGAAGCCGGAGCCGCTGGCGGGGTAGATCCAGCCGCGGTTGGAGCCGTCGCGGCCGATCAGGTCGCCGCGACCGTCGCCGGTGAAGTCGCCGTAGCCGCTGATCTGGACCAGCGACGACCAGGACGGGCTCTGGGTCGCGAGCTTGATCGGTGAGCCGAACGTAGCGCTGCCGGAGCCCTTGAAGTAGTAGAGCGCCCCGGACTTGCGGCCGATCAGGTCGCGCTTGCCGTCCTTGTTGACGTCGCCGGTCGCGGCGAGCTTGTCGAAGCCGCTCAGCGAGCGCGTCGTGCCCGCCCGGGTGAACCCGCCGGCGCCGTTGCCGGTGTAGCGCACCAGGTAGCCCTTCGCGTTCTTGCCCACGAGGTCGTTGTGCGAGGTACCGCCGATGTTGCCGGTCGCGGTGATCTTGGAGACGCCCTTGAACGTCGACGTGGACAGGTTCTTGTAGACCGCCGCGAAGGTGCCGTCGCCGCGGCCCTTGCGGATGCCCGCCGAGCCGTCGTTGCGGACGAGGATCAGGTCGGCCTTGCCGTCGCCGGTGATGTCCGGGGTGACGACCTGCTCACGCGTGGTGCTGCCGAACGTCGTCGACGTCTTGGTCGCGTCGAACCCGGCGAAGCCGCCCGTACGCATCGTGAAGACGCGGCCGTCGGACTTCCGCCGCGCGACGAGGTCGGCGTGGCTGGTGCCGGCGATGTTGGACTCCAGGTCGCGCCCGGCCCAGCTCTTCTGCAGGCCGGCGGCCAGGGAGCGGATCTGGGGGATCGCGTCGTAGAGGTGCTGCCCCGGGCACAGGGTCTGCCCGGCGTCGCGGTGCCCCTTGATCGCGTGCGAGAAGGTCGTGCCGTCGATGTCGACGTTCGTCGCGCCCGCGCTGACCCCGTGGAGGGAGAGCTTCCAGGCGTAGAGGGCGCCGTAGGCCTGGATCAGCTCCGGCGTCGGCTCGACCGTCTCGAAGTTGCCGAGCGCGGAGGCGGCGAAGCTGTCGGTGTTGTAGCCGGAGGTGTGCGCGCCCTCGACCGGCATCGCGACGCCGCCGTTGCGGCCCTCCCAGATCCGGCCGAACTTGTCGATGAAGAAGTTGTAGCCGACATCGCGCCAGCCGTTGGTCTGCACGTGGTAGGCGTAGATCCCCTGGATGATCGAGGGGACGTCGGCCTCGGTGTAGTCGTTGGTGCCGGCGGTGTGGTGGACGAAGCCGCCGTGAATCGTGCCGTACGTCGGCGGGACGTCCTCGCGGATCGACTCGTCGGCACCCCAGTCGGCGCGGCTGTAGATCTTCGGGCTCGGGGTATAGGTGCTGGCCGCCAGGTTGAGGTCGGCGTCCTTGTCGCCCTGGTGGGTCGATGGCGCCTTGGCCGTCCCCTCGTCGGTGTCGATCGACGGCAGCTTTTCGACGGTGCCGGCCGGCTTGCCGGGCTCGATGACCGCGAGCTCGAGGTCGTCGGGGAGCTTGGCGTCGGCGGGGAGCACGAGCCGGGTCTGGACCTCGTCGACATGACCGACCAGGAATTCGCGGGTGCCCTCGCGGTTGCCCTTCGCCTCGCCGGTGCCGGGGTCGGGAGCGTGTTCGTCGAGGTGGATCTCCATCGGCCGCCACGTCGACCACTCGCCGTCGGTCCTGGTGCGGACCTTGGCCTTGACCGCGTCGGTGTCGAGGTCGCTGCCGCGCGACCAGGTCATGCCGACGACGCCGAACCCGCTGACGTCCTGGGGGCTGCTGGTCAGGACCGTCCTGCCGGGCCTGTTCTTCACGGTCGTGCCGTCGGTCCCCGTGCCGATCCGGGTGGTCAGGCCGACCTCGTCGACATGGGCCTTGACCGGGCCGTCCGGGAGCGTCGACGGCTTCGACGAGGCCGCCTGGAAGGCGGCCAGCGGGCCGGACGTGCTCGAACCGGGACGGGCGATGTCGAGGTCCAGCGTCGTCGGCAGTGCGACCGCGGTCGCGGCACCGAGGACGAGGATGGTGCCGGAGAGGGACGCGATCGTGGCGCGTCGGGGCATCGAAGCCTCCGTGGGGGAAGTAAAAACGGGCTCGCGAAACCTATACCCCGCCCCGGTGGGGTGTCCCGCCTATTTCGAGGTGTCGCGCAGATCTGTCTTCAGGACCTTGCCGCTGGCGTTGCGCGGCAGGCTGTCGACCAGCACGTACGTCCTCGGGTGCTTGTAGTTGGCCAGGCGGTCCTTGAGCCAGGTCGTGATCGCGTCGGCGGTCAGGTCGTCGCGTACGACGACGAAGGCCTTGCCCACCTGGCCGAGGCGTGCGTCGGGGACGCCGATGACCGCTGCCTCGACGATGCCGGGGTGGCCGGCGAGGGCGTTCTCGACCTCGGCGGGATAGACGTTGAAACCACCGACGGTGAACATGTCCTTGATCCGGTCGGTGATCTTCAGGCAGCCGTGCTCGTCGAGGAAGCCGACGTCGCCGGTGTGGAGCCAGCCGTCCTCGTCGATCGCCTCGGCGGTCGCCTCGGGATTCTCGAAGTAACCGAGCATGACGTTGTCGCCGCGGATCCACACCTCGCCGTCCTCGCCGGGCTCCGCGTCCTCGCCGGCCGCGGTGACGGTGCGGATCTCCAGGCCCTCGACCGCCGGGCCGACCACCTTGGCCACGTGCTCGGGATCCTCACCGGGGCGGGTGGTGGTGGCGACCATGCACTCGGTGAGGCCGTACGCCCCTTTGACCTCGTCGATCCCGAGCACGTCGCGCATGTCGGCGAAGAGGCTCTCCGGCACGCTCGCGGCGCCGGCGATCGCGAAGCGCAGCGAGGAGAGGTCGTACGCCTTCAGGTCGGGGTGGTTGATGAGCGTGGTGAAGATCGTGGGAGCGCCGGGGAGGACGGTGATCCGTTCGTCCTGGATCAGCTTCAGCGCCTGGGTCGGGTCGTAGGTCGCGATCGAGTAGACCGTGCTGCCCGCGGTGAAGGCGGCGATGAAGCCGGCCTTGTAGCCGAAGCCGTGGAAGAACGGGTTGACGATGGCGTAGCGGTCCTCGGGGGAGAGCGCGGCGCCGCGGGCCCAGACGTCGGCGACGCCGATCGTCTGCCGCTGGGCGCTCATCACCCCCTTCGGCTTGCCGGTCGTGCCGGAGGTGAACAGCAGGTCGGCGAGGGTATCGGGGGTGACGCTCGCCTTGGCGTCCGCGAGGCGCTTCTCGGTCGTGTCGTCGCCTCTCGCCAGGAACTCGTCCCAACCACGGGCGAGGTCGACGATGGTGAGCAGGTGCTCCGGGAGCGGGCCGGCGTCGTGGAGCATCTGGATGTAGTCGGTGCCGAGGAAGCCGTTGACGGTGACCAGGGCGGTCGCGCGGGAGCGTTCGAGGATCTCTCGCGCCTCATGGCCCCGGTAGCGGGTGTTCAGCGGCACCACGGCCGCCCCGATCGTCTGCGCGCCGAGCACCGCGACCGGGAACTCCCAGCGGTTGGGCGCCCAGATCGCGACGCGGTCGCCGCTGCGTACGCCACTGGCGAGGAAGGCGCGCGCGGTCCTGTCCGCCGCGTCGGCGAGCTCGGCGTAGGTGAGCGTCGTCGAGCCGTCGACGATCGCCGGGTGGTCGGCGTACGTCTGTTCGGCCTTCTCGAGCAGGGCGGGGATGGTGCGCGGGGTCATCCTGCTGAGCGTAGTTGAGCAACTGCTTGTTTGGTAGGCTTCGTCCATGACTGACACGGGGGTTGCGCCGAGAAGGCGGGGGACGGCGTCGGGGTCGTCGCGGCGCGCCGAACTGCTGACGCTGGCGGCCGAGATGTTCGCGACGAAGGGCTTCGCCCAGACGACCGTACGCGACATCGCCGATGCCGCGGGGATTCTCTCGGGCTCGCTCTACCACCACTTCCGCTCCAAGGAAGCGATGCTGACCGAGCTGCTCTCGGGGTTCCTCGACGGGCTCAACGCCCGGTTCACCGAGATCGTCGAGTCCGGCGTCGACCCGCAGGCCGACCTGGACGGGCTGATCACGGAGTCGTTCCGGACGATCCACAACGAGCGGCTCGCCGTCGCGCTCTACCAGAACGAGGCATCCTTCCTCTCGACCGTCGAGGGTTTCGAGTTCGTCGCCGAGCGTTCGCGGGAGAACGAGGCGCTGTGGATCCGGGTGATCGAGGCCGGCCAGGCCTCGGGCGCCTTCCAGGCCTCCCTCGACCCCGCGCTGACCTACCGGTTCATCCGTGACGGCGTCTGGTCCACCGTCGCCTGGTACCGCCCCGGCGGCCGCCACACCCCCGAGACGCTCTCGGAGCAGTACCTGAAGCTGCTCCACGCCGGCATCCTCTCCTGACCCCGCTGTTCGACCCCGCTGGTCGAGCCGCCGACCCCGCTGGTCGAGCCGCCGACCCCGCTGGTCGAGCCGCCGGAGCCGCTAGGCGGAGGCGTGTCGAGACCAACACGGTGAGCTCCGCGCTCGATCGCACCGTGTTGGTCTCACACGCTCGGCCGCAGGCGGCC
>NZ_JBEYUV010000070.1:0-10766 GCF_040643685.1 Nocardioides sp. NPDC047086 | reverse complement strand
ACCACCATCACCGCGGCCGAAGCCCGGAGGATGGCCTGCAACGCCACCATCATCCCCTGGGCCCTGGGTGGAGATGGTGAGGTCCTCGACGCCGGCCGCGGCAGCAGGTTCTTCCAGCCCATCCAGCGCAAAGCGTTACGGCTACAGCACAAGTGCTGCCAAGCCGAAGGCTGTGACATGCCACCGGAGTGGTGCGACGCCCACCACCTCGACCCCTGGGCCGCCGGTGGCAAGACCGACCTCAAAGACGGCGCGCTGCTGTGTCCGCATCATCATCGCCTGGCCCACGCACCCGGCTACAGCCACGAGCGACTACCGGACGGCACCATCCGGTTCACCCGCCGCCCCTAGATCAACCGGCTGAACACCCTTGAGCCAAAGGCAGCGTGGATGCCGATCCTCGTTGCCGGCTACAGCCGTGCTGTCGTACGCGTCTGATGAAATCAGACCGCGAGCTCGCGCTTATGCCGCGGGCGTGGGACGCACCGTCGGCGCCACGACACTCGGCTCCGACTGCACGGCACCTCTGGCCGGTGGCCATCGAACCAGGGGCGGTCAGGTGCCTGGTACTCACCTGTCGACCGGAGGGGAAGCAGGCGAACGCTACAACCTCACCCCTCCGGCGACGGCTCCTCGGCGGGCGCGTCCTGGCGCTGGGGGCGCCAGAATGCGGCGAGGAGGAGGGCGGTGCCGAGGACGCCTGCGCCGAGCGCTACCGCGCCGCCGATCCAGCCGTCGTAGACGATGTCGAGGGACGAGTCGAGCGAGATCGTGCCGGGGCCGGTCACGCCGAGGACGACCGAGACGACGGCCAGGACCATGACGTACTCCCAGCCGTCCTTGAAGATGAAGAAGCCGTTGGGGCGGTGCGCCAGCAGGGCGGCCACGAGCATCACCGAGACGACGGCGGCCGCTGCCAGCGGCGTGACCAGGCCCAGGATCAGCAGGACGCCGGCGACGATCTCGGTCACCACGCTGGCCCATGCCTGGAGGGTGCCGTGGCGCAGGCCGAGGCTCTCGAACCAGTCGGCGGTGCCGGCGATCTTGCCGCCTCCACGCCAGTGGTTGACGCCGTGGGCGATCATCGTGCCACCCACCGCCAGACGGAGAAGCATCAGAGCCAGGTCGACGGGGTCCATCACAGAAGTCCTCGGTGTTGTGGGTTGGGGTGGCCCAGCCTAGGAGCAGTCCGGTCACCAGGTGCGCAGCGACGCCGTAGGCTCACCCGAATGCTGCTGCTCGGAGTCGTTCTCGCCCTGGGCTCGGCGCTCGCCCACGCTGCCTGGAACACGGCGTCGAAGACCATCGCGCCAGCAGGGAGACCGGCGCTGTGGGCGGTGGCGATCGTGGAGAGCTGTCTGGTCGTCACGGTCACCGCGGTGGTGATGGTCGTGCGTGGGCACGGCATCGCGGTCTCCGGCGAGCTCCTCCTGCTCTCGCTCGGCAGCACCGCCATGCACGCGTTGACCATGGGGCTGGTCCAGGTCGCCTACCAGGACTTCGACGTAAGCCAGATCTACCCGCTCTCCCGCGGTCTCGCTCCCGTGGTCGTGGCGCTCACCGGCATGGTCGTGCTCGGGCAGTGGCTGAGCTGGACGCAGTGGGGTGGCGTACTCCTGATGGCGGCGGCGGTCGGGGCGCTGCTGTTCGAGGCCGTCCGCACCCGGGGCTCGCTGCAGGCCAGGCCGCTGCTGTGGTCGGGCTGCATCGCCGTCTCGATCGCCGGCTACACGACCTACGACGGCTGGGTCGTCGTCGAGCGCGGCCTCGACCCGATCGCCTACTACGCCGTCGGCACGGTGATCCAGGTGGTGCTGTGGAGCGTGATCGTGCGCGGGAAGTACGCCGAGGGGATGCGGCAGCTCCGGACCCACGCTCGGACCGTGGCCGTGCTCGCGGTGCTGATCCCGACCTCGTACGTCCTCAGCCTCTACTCCACCCTGCACGCGCCGGTCTCGCTGGTGGCGGCGGTGCGGAGCTCGAGCCTGATCTGGGTCGCGCTCTCGGCGGCGCTGGTGCTGCGCGAGCCGATCGGGAGGGTACGCGTCGCCGCGACGATCCTCGCCGCGGCGGCCGTGGTCGCGATGGTGGTCTGAGCCCTACGCCTTCGGCCCGAGCAGCATCGGCATCAGCCCGACGACCTGGTTGCGCAGATCCTCCAGGGCGCCCTCGCGCCCGTTGAGGTGGCCCAGCAGCGCCTGTTGGAAGATGCCGTCGAACATGCCGTAGGCGACCGGCGGGGCGATCGCAGCCTCGGTGCCGGAGAGGCTGGCATAGCGGTTCACGACCCGGGCGATCATGTCCTCCAGGCTCTGGTCGATCTGGGTGACCGCCTCGCGCAGGCTCTCCTCGAACATCGACTGCGAGCGCAGGTCGTACCAGAGCCGGTGCATCGGCGCTTCCTCGATGATCGTCTCGACGAGCTTGTCGCCGAAGCGGGCGACGAGGTCGTCCGGCGAGGTCGCCTCGGCGACGACACCGTCGTAGCGGTGGACGCAGGTCTGCTTGTAGTAGCGCACGCAGTAGACGATCAGCTCGAGCTTGTCGTTGAAGTAGTAGTGCACGACGCCGTGGCTGAACTCGGAGTTGTTGGCGATCTCACGCAGGCTGGCACGCGCGTAGCCCAGCTCCCCCAACGTACGCAGCGCCGACTCGGCGAGCGTCTTGCGACGTTCGTCGTGCTTGTCGGCAGGCGTGCGGCGAGGCGACTTGGGTGCGGCGACCTGGGTCATGGGCCGAAACGATACCCCCTCCCGTGCGGGCGTCTATGCCATTTGGACCATTTTCTGGTCAATCGTCAAGAAAACTCTTGACACTCGTCAAGATTCGCGATTGCCTGTGAGCCGAATCACAGCGACATCACAGCGACGAAGGAGTCACAGATGACCGATCTGAGTGGACGTACAGCACTCGTCACCGGCGGTGCCCAAGGCTTGGGCGAGGGGATGGCCCGCGCGCTCGCGGCGGCCGGCGCCAAGGTGGCCGTCGCTGATGTGAAGGACGACCAGGGCACCAAGGTGGCCGAGTCCATCGGCGGAGCCTTCGTGCACCTCGACGTCACCGACGACGCCTCCTGGGAGACGGCCGCCGCTGCCGCGGTCGACGCTCTGGGCGGGCTCGACATCCTGGTCAACAACGCCGGCGTCGAGATCACCAGCCTGGTCACCGAGCTCGACGCGAACGACGTGCGGAAGATGCTCGAGGTCAACGTGCTCGGCACGGCTCTCGGCCTCAAGCACGGCCTGCGTACGATGCGGCCCGACGGCGCGGCCGGGAACGGCGGCGTCATCGTCAACGTCGCCTCGGTCGCGGCCACCATCGCCTTCCCCGGCATCTCGGTCTACTCGGCCACCAAGAGCGCCGTCGACCGGCTCACCCGCGTGGCCGCGATGGAGAGCGGCAAGCTCGGCTACGGCGTACGCGTCAACTGCGTCTACCCCGGACTGGTGCCGACCGAGATGGGCGCCGGGCTCGCCAACGACGTCGCCCAGCTCGGCCTGTTCGAGTCTCCGGAGGCCGCCGTCGGCGGGGTCGTCGAGCTGACGCCGTCGGGACGCCTCGGCACCGTCGAGGACATGGCCGACGCGGTCGTCTTCCTCGCCTCCGACCAGGCGAAGTTCATCAACGGCGTCGGCCTGCCGGTCGACGGTGGAATGGGGATGTGAGCACATGAGTGAGAACAAGCCTGTCGTCGTCTACGGCGCCTCCGGCTACACCGGCCGACTGGTCTGTGAATACCTGCGCGAGCTCGGGGTGCCGTTCGTGGCCGCCGGCCGCTCCAAGGACAAGCTGGTCGCCTCGATGGCCGCCAACGTCCCCGGCATCGAGACCGCCGACTACGAGATCGCCGAGGTCGAGCACTCCGTCGAGGCGCTCACCGAGCTGCTCACCGGCGCGCGGGTCGTGCTCAACACCGTCGGCCCGTTCTCCTCGTTCGGCCCCGAGGTCGTCGAGGCCGCGCTGGCCGCAGGCGTCCACTACACCGACACCACCGGCGAGCAGGACTGGCTGATCACCTGCGACGAGACGTACGGCGAGGGCTTCGCCGAGAAGGGCCTGCTGCTCGCGCCGGGGATCGCGCAGATGTACACCACCGGCGAGATCGCGGCCGAGATCTGCCTCGAGCAGCCCGGCCTCGACACCCTCGACATCGCGGTCTTCTGGGGTGGCTCCCCCACGATCGCCTCGACCCGCACGATCCTGGTCAACGCGGCGACCTCGAAGGCGCACTACCTCGAGCAGAACGCGTACGTCGAGTTCGACCCCAACGCCGGGCTCGTCCCGCTCGTGGTCCCCGGCCAGCATGAGCTCGCGCTCTCGCTGCCGTGGGGCGGCACCTCGCACCCGGTCTGGTATCGCCGCGACCCGAAGGTGGCCACCTGCAAGGCGCAGGGCGGCGTCTTCAACGCCGCGCTGATGAACGGTGTGCCGCAGATCGTCGCGGGTGCCCTGGAGGCGACCAAGGAAATGGACGCCGAGCAGCGCGACGAGGCGCTGACCGCCACGGCGGCCCAGGTGATGAACCAGATGCCGCCGCGCGAGAACCCGCGGCTGAACAAGTCGCTCGACTCGGTGCACGCCTCCGGCCCGCTGGGGCGCGCGCACTGCGTCATCCACGGCAACCAGAACTACAAGCAGACCGGGCTGCTGCAGGCGTACGTCGCCTACTCGCTGCTGCAGCAGCCGCCTCGCCGGGTGGGCTTCGCCTCGGGCTGCCAGGCGTTCGGCCACCGCGAGCTCCTCGGCCAGCTGCAGGCCTTCGGGCTGGTCTCCGAGCCGGTCGTGACCCGGCAGCGCGGCTGAGGGCGGCCGGATGCGGCTCGTCGACTATCTGGACAAGGGTGCCTCGCTCGGAGGCGACGCGCCCTGTCTCGTCTGCGGCGAGGAGACCTGGTCGTACGCCGAGGTCGTCGATCTCTCGGTGCGCGTCGCCGCGGGCCTGCGGGCCCGCGGCGTCGCCCCCGGGGCGAAGGTCGCCATCCTCTCGGCCAACGACCCGGTGGCCTTCGCCTCCGTCTTCGGGATCAGTCGCGCCGGGGGCGTCTGGTGCCCGATCAACCCGCGCAGCGAGGCGGCGGAGAACCGGGAGCTCCTCGATCTCTTCGGCTGCTCGGCGCTGATCTTCCAGTCGGCCTTCGCCGGCCTGGTCGACCAGATCCGTGGCGACCTCCCGGAGCTGACCACCCTGGTCTGTCTCGACGCGACCTACGACTGGGCGATCGACTGGGACGACTTCCTCGGCTCCCCCGGCTCGTTCGAGCCTGTCGAGGTCGAGGACGACCTGGCCATGGTCGTCGGCACCGGCGGCACCACCGGGCGCCCCAAGGGCGTCATGCTCACCGGCACCAACCTGGAGACGATGTCGGCGATCACGCTGATGGCCTATCCCTGGCCCGGTGCTCCGGCCCGGCCGACCTACCTCGCGCTCGCACCGCTCACCCATGCTGCCGGGGTGCTCTGCTTTCCGGTGCTGTGCCTGGGCGGCACGATCGTGGTGATGCGTACGCCGGACGTGGGTGAGTTCCTCGAGCACATCGAGCGCCACCAGGTCACCCACACGTTCCTGCCGCCGACGCTGATCTACCTGGTGCTGGACCACCCGGCGCTGCGGTCGACCGACCTGACGTCGCTGCGCTGCTTCTGGTACGGCGCGGCGCCGATGTCGGCGACGCGCCTGGAGGAGGCGCTGACCCGGATCGGGCCGGTGATGGCGCAGCTGTTCGGGCAGACCGAGGCGCCGATGATGATCGCCACCATGGCGCCCGCCGACCACTTCCACGAGGACGGCACCGTCGCCACCGAGCGACTCTCCTCGGCCGGCCGGCCGGCGCCGCTGGTGACCGTGTCGATCATGGGCGAGCGCGGCGCGCTGCTCGGCTCAGGGGAACGCGGCGAGATCGTCGTACGCAGCTCCTTGGTCATGCGCGGCTACCTCGACAACCCCGAGGCCACCGCGGAGGCCAGCGCCCACGGCTGGCACCACACCGGCGACATCGGCTTCCTCGACGAGGAGGGCTTCCTGCACATCGTCGACCGCGCCAAGGACATGGTGATCACCGGCGGTTTCAACGTCTACTCCACCGAGGTCGAGCAGGCGCTGATGACCCATCCCGCGATCGCCGACTGCGCCGTGGTCGGGCTGCCCGACGAGAAGTGGGGCGAGCGCGTCACCGCCGTCGTCCTGCCCCGGCCCGGTGCCGAGATCGACGTCGCCGACCTCAAGGCGTACGTCAAGGAGCGGATCGGCGCGGTCAAGACCCCCAAGCAGATCGAGGTCTGGCCGGACCTGCCGCGCTCGAAGGTCGGCAAGGTGCTCAAGACCGAGATCAAGAGAGAGCTGACGAGCTGACTAGTGGTGCCGAGTCGGCGCATCTGCCCCCGTGCCTCGCGAAGCGAAGCGAGCGAGAGGGGGCGGATGCGCCGACTCGGCAGTAAAGCGCTCAGGCCCAGACCACGAACAGCGAGTAGTCGTCGAACGGCGACTCCGAGCCGTCACAGCGCCACTTCTCGATCTGCCCGGCGTACCACATCTGCTGGCCGGCGGCGGCGCAGTCGTCCTGCCAGTAGAAGTCGCGGCCGGTGTACTCCCAGCCGCCCTCGGCGGTAGCGGCCGATGCCGAGCTCGCCAGGGCACCCCCGGAGATCAGGGCGGCGGCGAGCGGAGCGGCGGCGGCGATTCGAGTGAGCTTCATGATGATCTCCTTGGTTGGTGTTCCTGTCGGACACCCACCACGCTCCGCCTCGCCGCTGTCAGAAAAGTCCCCACTCGCTCACCCTTTTCTGTCACTAGCCTCAGTCTGCGTTCGTTTGTCTGCGTCCGTTTGATCGGGGAACGACGCCGGGTCGGCGGCATAGGCGACCATCCAGCTCGGCTCGATGGCGGCGTAGACGACGCCCGGCCCGTCCCAGGTCTGCGGGTCCGAGCCGTAGAACTCGGTGAAGTAGGCGTTGTGGTCCTCGAACTCCGGCCCCTCGGAGACCACGTGCGCGATGCCGTGGGTGAAGACGCCGATGCGCTCGCCGTCGACCAAGGTCGCACTGACCGCCGGCCGGGCGAGCATGTGCTTGGCCTTGATGGCGGTGGGAGCGGTTCCGAACAGCCAGCGACCGTGGCGGAAGTGGCCATCGACGCAGCTCGTCCGCGGCTCGCCGCGGGCGGTCACGGTGGCCAGCACCAGGATCTTCATGCCCGTCAGCTCGGTGACGAGCTGACGGGCGTTCAGGCGTTGTTCGTCGTTGACGATGCCGGTCAGGTGGCCGCTCGCGCGGCCGATCGAGGCGTCCAGGAGGCGTTGCAGGTCGGCGATCTCTTCGTCTGTCTCGAGCACACGACGAGTCTCACACCCGCTGCAGTGGGTCTGCTTGACCGTTCTTGCGGGACTATTCGATCGCGGCGGCGATCTCCGGCGGGATCGCGGTCGACCCCGAGCCGTCGGCGGCGACGACCACGTAGACGACCGACACCGCGCAGGTGACCTCCTCGCCGCGGCGGAACTCGAACTCGAGCGTGAAGCTCTTGGTGCCGATCCGGGTCGTGCGCACCGGCACCTGGACCCGGTCGCCGAAGCCGATGCCGGCCTTCCAGTCCAGGTCGGCATGGGCGAGCTGGACGTCGACGCCCAGCTCCTGCCACCGGGTGAACGGCACTCCGCAGGTGTCGATGAAGTGGGTCATCACCTCGTCGACGTAGGTGAGGTACCAGCCGTTGAACATCACCCCCTGCATGTCGACCTCGAGGTAGCGGGGCGTGAACTCATAGACCGTCGTCACGGTCGCTCCTTCGCGGGCAGGATCCGGCCGGTGACCTCGCCGAGTGCGATCCGGCCACCGCCCGGCGCGGGTGCGGTGGCGGTGATGGTGACCTCGTCGCCGTCCTCCAGGAAGGTACGCACCGACCCGTCGTCCAGCTCGAACGGCTCGGCCCCCGACCAGCTGAGCTCGAGGAACGAGCCGCGCTGGCCCGGTTCGGGGCCGCTGATCGTACCGCTGGCGAACAGGTCACCGACGCGCAGCGAGGCGCCGTTGGCGGTCAGGTGCGCGAGCATCTGGGGTGCGGTCCAGTACATCGTGGCGTACGGCGGCTCGGCGACCAGCGTCCCGTTGAGCCGCACCTCGAGGGCGAGGTCGAGGGCCCAGGGCTCCAGCGTGGAGTCGTCCAGGTAGCCGGTCAGCGGGACGTCTCGTTCCGGTGGCGACACCCGGGCCGCCTCGAGCGCCGCGAGCGGGAGGACCCACGGCGAGATCGAGGTGGCGAACGACTTGCCGAGGAACGGGCCCAGCGGGACGTACTCCCAGGCCTGGATGTCGCGCGCGGACCAGTCGTTGAGGAGGGTGATCCCGAAGATCTGGTCGGCGGCCTCGCGGAGCGGCACCGGGGTGCCTTGCTCCGAGCCGACGCCGACGACGAACCCCATCTCGGCCTCGATGTCGAGGCGGATCGAGGGGCCGTCGACGATGCCGTCGGGGGTCTTGCGCAGCCCGGTCGGCCGGACGATGTCGGTGCCGGAGACGACCACCGTGCCGGAGCGGCCGTGGTAGCCGATCGGCAGGTGCTTCCAGTTGGGCGTCAGCGGGTCGGAGTCGGGGCGGAACATCTTTCCGACGTTGGACGCGTGGTGCTCGGAGGCGTAGAAGTCGACGTAGTCGGCCACCGTGAACGGCAGCAGCAGGTCGGCGTCCTCGAGCGGCACCAGGTGCGGGCGCACCTCGGCCTCGCTCGCGGGGTCGCTGAGCAGCCGGGTGATCTCGGCGCGTACGTCCCGCCACACCGCCGGCCCGGCAGCGAGCAGGGCATCGAGCCCGCCGGCTCCGACGCCCGTGACCGCGGTGACGTCGAGCACGAGGTCACCGATCCGCGCGCCGAGCCGCGGCGCCGGGTCCGCGGCGGTGCGGAAGGTGGCGTACGGAAGCGCCTCGAGGCCGAACCGACTGTCCTTGATGTCCAGCCAGGTCACTGGCGGCCCCCGGCCCAGGTCCAGGCGTACTTGCCGTCGTCGACCGCGGCGCCGGCCTCGCCGACCTCGAGCGGCCGGAAGGTGTCGACCATGACCGCGAGCTCGTCGAAGTACTCCGCACCCAGGCTGCGCTCCATCGCGCCGGGCTGCGGTCCGTGGGCGTGGCCGCCGGGGTGGAGCGTGATCGAGCCGATGCCGATCCCGGAGCCCTTGCGGGCCTCATAGTCGCCGCCGACGTAGAACATGACCTCGTCGGAGTCGACGTTGGAGTGGTAGTAGGGCACCGGCACCGCGAGCTCGTGGTAGTCCACCTTGCGCGGCACGAAGTTGCAGATCACGAAGTTGTTGCCCTCGAAGACCTGGTGGGCCGGCGGCGGCTGGTGGACCTTGCCGGTGATCGGCATGTAGTCGGCGATGTTGAAGACGTAGGGGTAGAGGCAGCCGTCCCAGCCGACGACGTCGAACGGGTGGTGCGGGGTGACGTGGACCGAGCCGGCGATGCCGCCGGCGCCCGGGCCGCGATGCTTGATGTAGACCTCGGCATCCTCCCCTGCCATCGCCTGCGGTTCGGTCGGGAGCCGCAGATCCCGCTCGCAGTAGGGGGCATGCTCGAGGAACTGGCCGAACCGGGAGAGATAGCGCTTCGGCGGGGCGATGTGGGAGTTCGCCTCGATCGCGTAGACCCGCAGCGGCTCGTCGCCGCTCGGCACCCAGCGATGGGTGGTGGCGCGCGGGATCACCACGTAGTCGCCCTCACCGACGTCGAGGTCGCCGAAGACCGTCTCGACGACCCCGGCCCCTGACTCGACGTAGACACACTCGTCGCCGATCGCGTTGCGGTAGAGCGGCGAGGCCGCCCCCGCCACCGCATAGTGCAGACGTACGTCGCCGTTGCCGAGCACCAAGCGGCGCCCGGTCACCGCGTCGGCGCCCTTCCAGTCCTCGCCAGAGAAGAGGTCGTGCAGGCCGAGGTGCATCGGGCGCAGCGGATGGTTGGGGGTCGTGCCGTGGTCGGGCAGCTCCCAGATGCGTACGTCCTTCACCGCCGAGGGGATGTAGCGGTGGTAGAGCAGGGAGGAGTCCGAGGAGAACCCCTCCTCCCCCATGAGCTCCTCGTAGTAGAGATTCCCGTCGCCGTCGCGGTGCTGGGTGTGCCGCTTGGGTGGGATCTGCCCGCGCTGTTGGTAATGCGCCATACCCCGGATCGTACGTGACCTGCACCACACCGATCACCGGGGCCGAACGTCCTGAGTTCGTCTGAGTACCTCCCGGGGCATAGCCCCTCTCCCCTACTCTCCGTGAATGCCCTCCGAGACTCCCGAGACCCTTTTCGTGGCGCACGCGACGGGTCGTCTCCTGCACGTCCGGGCATGCCCCCAGCTCCTCGGCCTCGACGCCCCGATCCGGGCCACCCCCGCGCAGATCGAGTCGCTGGGCACGTGCGCCTGGTGCGCCAAGGAGCTCTCCGAAGCCGGCCGAAGGTACTTCGACTCCGTCGAGCAGGCCGTACGCACCCTCGACCCCTCCGACGACGTCGTCCGCGCCACCGAGGAGGCCCTCGGGGATATCGACTACGACCTCGTCTGGGTCCCGCCGAGCTACTCCCACATCGCCGTCGGGGACAAGGAACACGCCGTCGCTTGGATCGGGCGGGGATGCGTCATGCACGAGGACGGGCGGCTCATCGACTTCGGCTGAGGGGCCGAGCCTCGGCGACGTGACCCTGCCGAGTCGGCGCATCTTGACCGGTGTCTCGCGAAGCGAAGCGAGCGGTACGTCCCCTGCCCGTCCTTGGCGGCGAGCCTCGTCGTC
>NZ_JBEYUV010000069.1:0-12274 GCF_040643685.1 Nocardioides sp. NPDC047086 | reverse complement strand
CTCAGCAAGCTCGATCAGCCAAGGAACCGTGTTGGTCTCGACACGCCTCCGCCTAGCGGCTCCGGCGGCTCGACCAGCGGGGTGGGAGCGGGGTGAGATGGTCTCGACACGCTCGACCACCGGGATCACAAGATCCGAGCCCGACGCCGATCAGTGGTGATGAGCTCGACATTGATCCCGGCAGCACGCACGAACGCGATGAGCTCGTCGTCGAACATCTCCCCCGGCTGAGGCGGACTGAGCATGTGCGCCCCAGCGACCCCGAGCTCGACGAGGGTCGACTCCAGATCAGGGGCCATGAAGCCCAGATGGTGGAGACCGTACGCGTGCGGCCCGGGAGTCACCGGGGTGATGAGCTCGAGGGCGATCGAGTCGGCCTTCTCCAGGAAGACCCCGCGGACCCCGTGGCGGGTGCTGACGACCGGGTCCGTGACGCGTCGGTAGCCGAAGAGCCGTTCGAAGGCCTCGGCGGTGCGGAGCAGGTCGCGGACCTGGATGCCGATGTGGTCGAGTCGAAGGTCAGGCATTCTCACCTCGCAGCGGCGCGACTTCGGCAACGGCCGTGGCGATTGCCATCCGAGCCCCGGAAACGGTGGCGACACGGACCGCCGTGACCCCGGCCAGCGCCGCGAGATCGGCCGCGGGTCCTTCGAGGCTGACCGAAAGAGAGCCGGGCGCTTCCTCGAGCACGGTGATCCCGCGCCACGGCAGCGGCCCGGACCATTCGCCGGGGCCGAGCGCCTTCCAGACGGCCTCCTTGACGGCGTACCTCATCGCGAAGGCCGTGGCGGGGGTCGCCGCAGCCATGCACTGGGCGATCTCGGCGTCGCTGAACCACCGCACCGCGAACCCGGATCCACGCAGTCCCAGCAGCCGCGCGAAGCGCCTGATGTCGGCGACATCGATCCCGACCCCCTGAAGGCTCATCACAGATCATCGCCCCTCGTCAGCACCCCAGGCGACCGGACTGTAGGTCGCCACCATCTTGAGCAGCTCGGCGGCAACCGCCTCCGAGCCGGCCTCGTTGAGGTGGCCGCGGTCGACGGTCAGGTGCTCGTTGAGCACGTAGTAGACGTTGCCGTCCTTGCTGCGCTCCTCCGTGCCCGCCGACTCGACCGCGGCGATGTCGAGGAGACGTCCGCTCGCGGCGTACCTCTCCCTGATCATCGCGTTGTAACGCTCCCGGGCGACGTTGTCGGCCGGTCCCATCCTGTCGTCGCCGCCCAGGGCCGCCTTGACCTTGGACCTCCAGTTGCGGTCCGCGGTCAGCGGCACGGTCGTGTAGAGGAAACGTACGTCGGGGTGCGCGGCCTCGAGGTCGGACATCATCGACACGTACGCGTCGAAGACGGCCTGCACGTCGGTGGACGCGGTGACGTCGGCATAGCAGAGCTTCATCAGCGCCACGTCGACGTGCTCGGCTGCCGGGCCGTCCATCACGTCCGCGAACGCCTCGAACTTGCTGAGCGGCTCCCCGTTGAGCCCGAGATAGGCATGCCTGAGCGTCGCGCCCCGGGCGCCCCGGCCGGAGGAGACGTCCGCGACGACCGGTGCGGGCGCCGAGGCATCGGCGTACACCCTGGCGACCCCGTCGAGGATGTTCGTCCCCACCGACTGGTGCCCGAACAGCACCGTGGTCTCCCCTGCGACCCGCAGCTCGTCGTCGGACGGCCACGCGACCGCGATCGGATCGTTCACTCCTGGACTCCTGACCAACCAGGTCCCGGCCAGTGCGACCGCGACGATCAGCACCCCCGCCCACACGCCGGTCAGCAGCTTGACCGATGCGGGCACCTCTCGCAGCGACATCTCCCTCAGCCCACCTTGACCTCACCTACACTGTCGTCGTCGTCGACGTCGGCATCATCGATGGGGTCCCCGGCGCCGGACGGCTCCTCGTCCAGCCTCATGCACATGGCCCGTACGTCCCGCTTGTTCACCTTCCCGCTCGCGTTGAGCGGCAGCGCGTCGACGAAACGGACCACCTCGGGAACCATGTGCTTCGAGAGTCGTTCACGACAGTGCGCGATCACGTCAGCGCCCCGCAGGGCGGCCCCCCGCCGACGCACCACCACCAGCTCGACCCGCTCCCCGGCGATGTCGTCCGGAAGCCCGACCGCCGCCGCCGCGACGACCTCGGGCAGGTTGAGCACCGCGGACTCGATGTCCTGGCAGGCGATCCGGTGTTCCCGCGACTTGATGAAGTCCTCGACCCGGTCGACCACGTAGATGTAGCCGTCCTCGTCGACCTTCGCCAAGTCCCCCGTACGCAGCATCCCGCCGGGCATCTTGCGAGCGGTCGCCTCGGGGTCGTCGAGATAGCCGGGCGAGATGTTCGCACCGCTGGCCCAGATCTCGCCCACCTGACCGGGCTCGACGTGCACCCCGTCGCTGTCGAGCACCCGCAGGTCCACGCCCGGGATGGCTCGGCCGATCGACCCCGGCCGACGGCAGAGCTCCTCGGGCGGTAGGTAGGAGAGCCGGGCGGTGGCCTCGGTCGCCCCGTACATCACGAAGGCCTTCGCCTGCGGCTGGGCGCGCGCCATCTGCTCCACCAGAGCAGGAGCGAGCCGGCCTCCGGCCTGCTGGATCGTCCTCAGCGACGGCACCGCCGTGGTGCCGAAGGTGCTGTTGCGCAGCAGCGTCCCGAACGTCGAGGGCACCCCCGCGAAGCCCGTGCAGCGTGCCGACGCCATCCGGTCCACCACCGCCTGCGGGAAGACGAACGTCGACTGGATGACCATCGCGGCGCCGGCCCGCAGATGGGTGTGCAGGAGCGAGAGCCCGAAGACGTAGGTGAACGGCAGCACGACCAGCATCCGGTCCGCCGCCGTGATACCGAGGTAGCCGAGGATCGAGGTCGTGTTCGCCTGGATGTTGCGGTGGGTGATCCGCACCGCGCGCGGGTCGCCGGTGGTGCCGGAGGTGAACATGTAGAGCGCGTCCTGCTCCGGGTCGACCTCGACCGTCTCGGGCGACTCGACCGGCGCCGAGCGCTGCCTCGGGACCAACCGCTCCTTCCGCTCCACCACGACGGGCAGGCTCCGCGGCAGGCTCAGCCGCAGCGCATCGGCCTGGGCGCGCCCCACCAGCAGCGCATCGACGCCGACCCACCGCGCCCGGGCCACCACCTCCTCGGTCGGCAGCGTGACGGCCAGCGGGACCACGACCAGCCCCAACCGGAGCGCGGCGAGATAGGCCGAGGTCCAGAACAGCCCGTTGGGCGCCAGGATCCCGACCGGCGTGCCCGGAGTCAGCCCGAGCACCGAGAGCCGCCCCATCAGCACCGACACGCTGGCTCGCAGCTCTTCGAAGGTGTACTCGCGACCCGCTTCGGCGAGCGCGATCGAATCCTCGGGCGCGTGCTCGAGAAGAAAGTCGGCAGTGTTCAACGTGGCCCGTCCCCCGGGATGCTTGGGCCGGGACCGTTCCCGGCAACGGCAACGTCGCACGGCGCAGCTCGACCAGCGGCGGGCCGTTCGGCAGGCTGCCTGAAATTGAGTACGCAACCCACCCATCGGTCCCGACTCGGCTCCGCGGCGCGTCGACTGGTCTCGTGAATCCCAAGCGTCTCCTCCTGTTCGTGCTGCTCGGCGTGCTCGTCGGCGTCACGATCTTCTGGGTGCCGGGCCGCTTCGCCGACTCCTCCGCCGTCAAGGACGGCGACGGCTCGGCCTCGTCGTCCCAGACCGGCTCGCCGGGAGCCGGCCCGAGCTCGAAGTCGGACCCCGGGTCGGAGTCCGGTTCGGAGTCCGGGTCGGGTCGGAAGTCGGAGTCGGATCCCGAGCACGCGAGCGAGGCGCTGCCGGAGGCGGCCTCGTCCCCGACCGAGTCGGGCCTGCCCGGCCTCACCGAGAAGCCGCGTACGAAGTCGGCGGCGCTGATCTCGGAGCCGCTGCCGAAGTCCGCGGTCCGCAAGGGCGCACTGGTGGCCGGCTACCCGACAGCGCTGGCACCCCCGTCGCGCACCACGGTCGAGGTCTCCAGCGTCTCGCCCGCCAAGGGCGCCCTCCAGGTGGCGCTGACCGCGAGCTGCCGGCGGCCCTGCGACGTACTGCGGCACTACCGGACCCGGCTCGCGCAGCACGGTTTCAAGGAGGTCGCGACGACGTCGGTCGAGAACGCCCCCGCGCTGTCGCTGCGCCGCGGCGACGAGACCGTGAACGTCACGGTGACCCACACCGGCCGCCGCAGCGTCGACTTCAGCCTCTACTCCGTTCTCCACACGAAGACCTGAGCCGGTGTATCTGTCTCTCAGCGACCGTCCCACCACGAGTGCCGAGCCGCGGCAGACCGGCGGGCGGGTCTCCCGGACCGTCGTCACCCTCGGCATCGTCAGCCTGCTGACCGACATCTCCTCGGAGTCGGTCTCGGCGATCCTGCCGCTCTACCTGACCGCGGTGGTGGGGCTCTCGCCGGTGGCGTACGGGCTCATCGACGGGCTCTACCAGGGCGTCTCCTCGCTGGTGCGGATCGCGGCCGGGTGGGCCGCCGACCGCACCGACCGGCCGCAGCCGGTGGCGCTGGCGGGCTACGCGATGAGCGCGGTCGCGCGGCTCGGGCTGATCTTCGCCGGCGGCTTCGGGACGATCTCGGCGGCGATCTCGCTGGACCGGATCGGCAAGGGCGTACGCACCGCGCCACGCGACGCGATGATCGCCGCCTCCAGCGACCCGGCGCGCCTCGGCCGCAGCTTCGGCGTGCACCGGGCGCTGGACACGGTCGGGGCCACCCTCGGGCCGGTGCTGGCGTTCGTGATCCTGTGGCGGATCACCGACGGCTACGACACCGTCCTGGTCGTCTCGCTCGGCTTCGCGGTGCTCGGGGTGGCGACGATGGCGTGCTTCGTACCGTTCCGCACCGGCGCCCGGACCCCGCTGGTCGAGCCTGGCGAGCGCCGGCGAGCCGGTGTCGAGACCACCACCGTGCGTTGGCGCGCCACCCTGAACCCGCGCCTCCTCCGGGTCACCGGCGTGGCCGGCGTGCTCGCCCTGCTCACCGTCGGTGACGGCTTCGTCTACCTGGCGCTGCTGGAGACCGGCGGCTTCGCGGCGCAGTGGTTCCCGGTCCTCTACGTCGGGACCAACCTCGCCTTCCTCGCCCTGGCCGTTCCTATGGGCCGCCTCGCGGACCGGGTCGGGCGCGTCCAGGTCCTCGTGCTCGGCCATCTCCCGCTCGCGGCCGCCTACCTGTGCGCCGCGACCGGGTCCGGGGCGCTCTGGACGACGTGCGCCGCGGTGCTCCTCCTCGGCGTCTTCTACGCCGCGACCGACGGCACCCTGGCCGCGGTCGCCGGGCAACTTGTCCCCGAGACCGTACGCGCCAGCGGCATCGCCACCGCCCAGACCGCGGTCGCGCTGGCCCGGCTCGTCGCCGCGACCGGCTTCGGTCTGCTCTGGTACGCCGTCGGCCCCCGGGTCGCGATGCTCGCGGTCTGCGCCGTGCTGCTCGCGGCGATCCCAGCCGGCCTCGCGGTGCTGCGCAGGGCGGCGCGATGACGACGTCCTGGGCCAAGCGGCGCACCACCGTCTTCGGTGCGATCGTCGTGCTCGTCACGGCCGGCGTGACGGCGTACGCCCTCTCCGCGATCGCGGAGAACGACCGGCGTACGTCTCGGGCGACCGACGGGACGACGACCTCCCTGACGCAGATCGAGAAGGGGCCGAGGATCCTCTTCCGGCACACCGGGCGCGACGCCGACTACGGTCACGTCGGCGCTGTGGCGCTCGACGACCCCGACGGTGCCCGGGCCCTCACGGACCTGAGCTGCGACCGGGTCTACGCGCAGGCGCAGTCGGTCTCCTGCCTGGCGACCGAGCGCGGCGTGGTGAGCCGCTACCGGGCGACCGACCTGGCGACATCGGCACCGGGGACGCGATGGCGGGAGGTCGACGAGACGGACCTGCCCGGGCTGCCCAGCCGCACCCGGATCTCACCGGACGGGCAGCTGGTCTCCTCGACGGTGTTCGTCAACGGCGACTCCTACATGGTCAGCGGGTTCTCGACGCGCACCCTGGTCCGCCGGGTCGGTGGGGCGAGCTACGGAGACCTGGAGAAGTTCCGGCTGATCGTCGACGGCCGCCGGGTCGCTCCGGTCGACCGCAACGTCTGGGGTGTGACCTTCGCCGACGACGACCGCACCTTCTATGCGACCGTCGCCACCGGTGGCCGGACCTACCTGGTCCGGGGCGACCTCACCGAGCGCTCCCTGACGACGATCGCCGACCACGTCGAGTGCCCCTCGCTCTCCCCCGACGGCACTCGGATCGCGTTCAAGGAGGCCGACGAGGAGGGCACCCGGTGGACCCCGGCGGTCCTCGATCTCGCCACTGGCCGGCGCACCGTGCTCGCCGGCGAGACGCACAGCATCGATGACCAGATCGAGTGGCTCGACGACGACACCCTCCTCTACGGCCTCGAGCGTGAGAACGAGCCGGTCAGCGACGTCTGGGCCCTCGACACCACGGCCACCGCGACCCCTCGGGTGCTGGTGCCGGAAGCGTCCTCGCCCGCGGTCCTACGCTGAATCGGGTACACCACCCCGGGTCTGCCCCGCTCCCCGCCGCGTCACGGTTTGCTGAGGGGATGACCGTTGAGGAGACTCACGTCGCGCCCCGGATAGAACCCAGCGCGGACGTCGACGATCGTGCCGAGATCGGCGCCGGGAGCCTCGTCTGGCACCTGGCCCAGGTCCGCGAGCACGCCCGGATCGGCAGCGAGTGCATCATCGGCCGGGGGGCGTACATCGGTCCCGGCGTCGTGGTGGGAGACCGCTGCAAGATCCAGAACCACGCCCTGGTCTACGAGCCTGCCGTTCTCGAGGACGGCGCGTTCGTCGGGCCGGCGGTGGTGTTCACCAACGACTACCTCCCGCGTGCCGTCAACCCGGACGGCACCCTCAAGGACGGTGAGGACTGGGACGCCGTCGGCGTGACCGTACGCACCGGCGCCAGCATCGGCGCCCGCGCAGTCTGCATCGCGCCGGTCACGATCGGTGCCTGGGCGATGGTCGCGGCAGGCGCCGTGGTCACCCGCGACGTACCCGACCATGCGCTCGTCGTCGGGGTCCCGGCGCAGCGGATGGGCTGGGTCGGTCACGCGGGCGCGCCGCTGGTGCCCCAGGGAGATGCCTGGCGATGTCCGATCACCGGCACGCTCTACGTCATGCGCGGCACGAGCGAGGACGCCGGGCTGGTCGCAGCCTGAGGTGCGGGCGGACGGGGGTCAGGCAGCGCGCCACTCGGCCTTGTGGGCGATGCTGACCGCCGCGATCTGCGAGGAGACCCCGAGCTTGGCCAGGATCGACTTCACCTGGGTGCGCACCGTCGCCTCCGAGACGACCCGGAGCTTGGCGATGTCGCCGACCGTGAAGCCGTTCATCAGGTGCTCGAGCACCTGCGACTCCCGCGGGGAGAGCTGGGCGAGCCGGCGACGGACCTCGATGACGTCCTGCTCCTGCCCCACCCACGCCCGGATCAGGCGCTCGCGCTCGTCGACGTCGAGCACGCTGAGACCGTAGTTGATCCTGCGTACGGTGCCCAGGATCTCGCCCAGCGGCACCGTCTTGGGCAGGACCGTGCGGGCCCCGACGTGCAGGGCATGGCCCCAGCGGGCCTGGTCGGTCGAGCCCGTCACCACGACGACGTCGGCACCGGCCCTGGCGAGCGGGGCGATGAGGCGTACGCCCGAACCGTACTGGCCCAGGTCGAGGTCGAGCAGGACGATGCGTGGCTGGGAGCGCATGATCAACGAGGTCAGCTTGGCCTCCGAGGGCGGCACCTCGGGCAGGTCGACGCGGTGCGCGTCGTAGCCCTCGAAGGTGAGGGCCAGCTCGAGCGACTCGGCGAACAGGGTGTGGTCCTCGACGATGACCACCTTGAGCCGTTTACGCGGCGACACCACGGCGGCCTCCCCGGGTCGGGGTGTCGTGCTCGCCGGTCCCCTCGTCGGCCCGCTCGTCGGACCCGTCGGCGATGCAGCCGAGCATCGGGATGCCGAGGACGAAGGTTGTGCGCTCGCCGGTCTCGATCAGCTCGAGGTAACCGCCCTGGCGCTCCATCAGGTCACGCGCGACGTGAAGGCCGATGCCCTGGCCGGTCGAGCCCGGTCGGCTGACGCCCCAGGCGAAGATCCTGCGGCGCAGCTCCGGTGCGATCCCCGGCCCGTCGTCCGACACCGCGATCTCGAGCGACGTGCTCGCCGCTCCGGCGGCGCGCACCTCGATCCGGACCGTCCCGCTTCCGTGGGCTGCGGCATTGTCGAGGAGCACGTTGAGCGCCTCAGTCAGCTGGTCGGAGTCACCCAGGGCCAGCATCCGGCTGGGTCGCCACTCGACCTCGGTGCCCTTGGCCTCGTGAGCGAGGACCATGGATCCGACGACAGCATCGAGATCGATCACCTCGGCGACATCGGCGCGCATCGCATCGGGCCGGATCGCATCGGGCCGCGGGCCAGGGATCTGCGGCCTCACGGCGTCCTGCTGTCGCTGAACCATCCGCTCGAGCCGCTGCAGCTCGCTCTCCACCATCGCCGCCATCGCGGCCCGCCGCTCCTCGCCGATCTCACCGGACGAGTTCAGCAGCGTCGTCGCAGCTCGGATCCCGGCCAGCGTCGAGGCAGCCTCGTGCAGCCGGGCACGTTCATCCGCACCGACTCTTGACATTGACACAGCTCTCCCATGGTCATCCTCGAACCGCGCCCTCCCCATGACGCATTCAGCTGTATGAAACGTGCGCGGACCCCGAGGACCGACACGAACAGCGCCCTACAGCAAAGGGACCCTACTGAACTAGGCGGCCCGACATATTGCCTACCTATTTTTGGTTACCGTCCGTTACCGACTGGTGCCTGAAATTGAGGAATGGCGAGCATCTCGGCCCCCTGATAGGGGCGTGCCGGGTCACATACTCGGGTGACCATCCTCGATCATCCGCCCGTGCCGCCGCAGTCGGATCCTGCGGACGGGACCCCTACGCGCGGGTGGCGGCGTGCCCGCAAGCCGCTGATCGGGCTGCTGGTCTGTCTGCTCCTGCTCTGCGCGGCGGCCCTGACCGGGATCCTGTGGCTCCAGGCAAAGGTGGAGGGGAACATCCAGCGGCTGCCGGATACGTTCTCCGGGCTCACCGACCGGCCGGCCAAGCCCACCTCCGGGTCGGCCGCCGATGCGGTGAACATCCTCGTCCTCGGCACCGACACCCGCTCCGACGCACCCACCACCGGCGCCGAGGCTCCCGGCTGGCAGCCGGGTCAGGCCCGGTCGGACACGATGCTGCTCGTCCATCTCGACGGCGACCGCCGCTCCGCCTCGGTGATCTCGATCCCCCGTGACTCCTGGGTCGACATCCCCGGCCACGGCAAGGGCAAGGTCAACTGGGCCTACTCCTTCGGTGGCCCCAGCCTCACGGTCGAGACCGTCGAGAAGATGACCGACGTACGCATCGACCACCTCGCCGTCATCGACTGGGACGGTTTCAAGGCGCTCACCGACGCCATCGGCGGCATCGACATCTACATCCCGGAGACCGTCGAGGACCCCGCCCACGGGATCCGCTGGGAGGCCGGTCGCCACCATCTCGACGGCGAGCAGGCTCTCCTCTACGTACGCCAGCGCTACGGGCTCCGAGACGGCGACCTCGACCGTGTCGCCCGTCAGCAGGCCTTCCTCCGCACGCTCCTCCAGCAGACGCTCCATCAAGAGCTGCGCAAGCATCCCGACCAGGTTCTCGACCTCCTCACCCTCTTCTCGAAGCACGCCTCCGTAGACGACGACTGGTCCACCACCCAGATGGCCAAGCTCGCCGCCTCCCTGCGCAATCTGCGCTCCGGCGACATCAGCTACCTCACCGTCCCCACCGACGGCACCGGCATGGTCGGCGACCAGTCAGTCGTACGCCTCGACCCCTCCCGCGACCGCGACCTGTGGCGCGCGGTCCGTGAGGATCGGATGGGTGAGTGGACGGAGGACAACCAGGATCTGCTGACGCCCGACGTCGTCCGCTGATCGATCTTTCGTGGTCGGTGACCGCTCGCGATTCTCGGGGGCAACGCAAGAGTCGTTGCTGGCTTTCCGGGGTGGATCGGTCGCGGGGTTGGTGTGGGACGGGTTTCGCGGGGTGCGGGTGTCTTGTTGGGCTGGTGGCCGCCGACCCGTTATGGAGGGTGTTCTCGACGGCTCCCGGAGTCAAGGCGATGTATCGAGCTTGTCGAGATGACGGCCTACGGCCGCCGGCTTCGCCGGTCGCCTTCGGCGATCCTGGACACCGGGCTCCGTCGAGAATTTTGGCTGGTTATCGGGTCGGCGGCGGGGTTTGGCGCGGAATTTTGGGTTGCGTACGGGCTTGGGAATCCGGGGTCGAGGTTCCCGGGCGGCTGCGGTGTCTGCGGTGCTTTTACAAGCCGATGACACCTTGTGAACGGTTCACAAGCACAGTCGTGGTCCGGGCACCGATGACGACCTCGGAACGGTCGAAGGTGCCGCCTCAACCGGCTGCCGGCCATGCCGGTCTTAGCTGACGAGCCAGACAGACGCCAGACAGACGAGCTGAGAGTTGAGTGGTCGGTTCGTGCGATACGCCGCGCACCAGCGGCACCGCCACGCCCAGCACGCTAACTCAATGAACCCTGCCCACCGGATGGCCCAGGTCCACTCGACTATTGGGCTGAGCGGCACTGCCACGACGGTGCGCGAGGACACCGATCAGCGAGCGGCGCCGGCGGGCTCGCAGGAACACCGACACAGCGACGCGAGGGCCCGGGTCAGCCAGGTCCGAGCGTGCCAGGGTCAGCCGGGTCAGCCGGTTCGGGCACCCCGAGTGAACCGGATCTGCCCATCGGGGAGCCGTTCATGGGTGTAGTTGGGGTCGTGGATGCGGCGATGGTCGCTGGGACACAACAACACCATGTTGGCCAGGTTGGTGCGGCCGCCTTCGGACCACGGTTTCAAGTGGTGGGCCTCGGTCCAGGCAGCGGGGGCATCGCAGTCCTCGGCCTGGCAGCCCTTGTCGCGCAGCCGCAGAGCCCGGTGTTGGACCGGATACGCCAACCGGGCGGTGCGGCCGAGGTCGAGGATCTCGGAATCGGTACCGAGGACGACGGGGACAAGGTCGGCGTTGCAGGCCATCCGTCGGGCTTCGGCGGCGGTGATCTGGTCGCCGTCGAACCCGAGGGCGGCGGTGCCGAGGTCGGCACGGAGCTGGTCGATGCTCATCGTGATGAACACCGTGGTCGCATGCCCACCGTGCCTGGGGAGCGGGTCCACGTCGTAGGTCTCGACAACCCGCGCGAACGCCTGACCCAGGAGCCGGTCGTAGGGGGCCTTGCGACCCCGGTTCTCCACGGTCAGCTTCCGCGGCTGAGCCAGCGAGTCCAGGATGGTGCGCAGCCGGAGCCCGACGGCGCGGGAGACCCTCGCGTGAACGTCGATGGTGCCATCGCCATTGTCACGGGAGGAGAAGAACGTGCGCCGTGCGGCGCGCTCCTCTTCCCGCTGCAACGCCTTGGCTTCAGCCTGCTCGAAGCGTTCGGGGTCGATCTCTGCCAGGATCCGGCGTCCGACGATCTTGAGCTGGTTCGCGGTCAGCTCGGTCGCGTGCTCGACCAGCAGCTTCTCGGCCAGGACCAAGTCCTCGCCGTTGACGGCGGGGTCGGTGGCGATCCGGTCGAGAGCTTGGGTGATCACCTGGGCCTTGTCCTGGGACAGCGCCCCCTCGGCCAGGCCGGCCGCGACCAGGTCGTACTTGGCCACGACGGCGGCGAGTTTGAGCTGGGAGCGGGCCACACCCCTGTCGACCAGGAGCTCGGTCCGCATCCATCCCGAGGCATCCTTGGCGCCGGTCTCCTCGGCGATGTCACCAGCAGACGCGAGCACACGCAGTTTCAGCGCGGCCTGCATGGCCTGGAGCTTCTCCAAGCGTTCCAGCAGGTCTTTCTTCTGCTCGGTGCGCCAATAAGCCGGGTCACTCGCGAGGAGCTCGTGGAGGGCGGTCTCGATGGCCTGCAGGGCAGCGTCAATCGCGTCGCCGGGGTTGGTGCCCCAGTGGTCGATGTCGCGGCCGAGACTCATCGGATGCCTCTCTTAGAGGTGTGTTGTGATGGCTCTGATTCTACGCCTCAACCACGCCTGTGGCTATCTATTTTCCCTGCTCAAACCCTGTTTTCTCGGTGAGTGAACGACCTCGCTTCTGTGGATGGTAAGTGGCCCGAAGGGCCACCCGTCACACCCGTCAACACCATCTTTCCTGCGGAGTGATTCTGCTGCGCCACACCCGGGCCGCCG
>NZ_JBEYUV010000068.1:0-13127 GCF_040643685.1 Nocardioides sp. NPDC047086 | reverse complement strand
TTCTGCCCCCTTGCGTCGCCGAGTCGGCTCGTCATGACGAGCCGACTCGGCGCGGTTTTCGGTCAGTTCGAGCCGACTCGGCGAGGCTCGGTGGTTTCATATCCACAAAATGGAGGTTATTATCCATTTTGTGAGAACCCAGGCTCCGGTGCTCGCGCCTCTGTTCCGGTCGGAGGCGCAGGCGCTGCTGCTCTCGGAGCTGCTGCTTCCGGCCGAGGAGATGAGCATGACCGACCTCGCCGAGCGGGCCGGGCTTCCGTATCCGACGGTCCACCGCGAGGTGGCGCGGCTGCTCGACGCGGGGCTGCTCGTCGACCGCCGTGTGGGTCGGACCCGGCTGGTGAAGGGCAACGAACAGAGCCCGCTGCTGGCACCGACGCGGGAGATCCTGCTGACGGTGACCGGGCCGGTGGTGCTGCTCCGGGAGGCGCTCGAGGACATCGACGGCATCGAGTGTGCCTTCCTCTTCGGCTCGTTCGCCGCCCGTGCGAAGGGCGAGCCGGGGCCGCCGCCGAACGACATCGACCTGATGGTGATCGGCACGCCTGACGCATCGGCGGTCTACCGGGTCTGCCGGGAGGTCTCCGACAGCGTCGGGCGGATCGTGAACCCGACGATCATGAGTCCCGAGGAGGCCGAGGAGCAGACCGGGTTCCTCGAGGAGGTCCGGGCCAACCCGGTGATCGAGATCTATGGAGGAGGACCGGATGGCCCTGCCGCTGACGCCGGCGCAGCAGAAGGCAGTTGACGCACTCGTACGCTCCGGCGCCCTGCGCGCGGTGCGGCCCGACGAGAAGAAGGCCCGGGCCTTCCTCGCCGGCGCGGAGTCGGCCCTCGCCGACGTACCCAACGTCACCCGGACCGAGAACCGCTACAACCTCGCCTACAAGGCCGCCCACGATGTCGGGGAGGCCGTGCTCGCCGGCTACGGCTATAAGACGACGTACGGAGCCGGTGGTCATGTGAAGGTCGGCAGGTTCCTGGCCGCCGTCTTCGACACCCCGCCGGCGCGCGACGCGGCCGCGCACTACGACGTGATGCGCCTGGACCGCAACGCCAACAACTACCTCGGCAAGCCGGTCACGATCGCTGCCGCCGACGCCGCCGCCAAGGCTGCGCGCACCCTCTACGGAGCCGCCCTGGAGCGGCTCGCGCCATAAGGGCTGGACCGGCCCGCAAGAATGGCCGCGTGAGCGGCGAGCCAGAGGTGCGGTACGCGCAGACCAGCGACGACATCGCGATCGCGTATCAGGTCGTCGGGAGCGGGCCGGTGACGATCTGGATGCCCTCGCTCAGCAACATCCGGGCGCAGTGGCGGGTCCCCGCGCTGAGGCTGGCCTATGAGCGGCTGAGCCAGGACCTCACCCTCGTGCTCTACGACGGCCGCGGCACCGGCTCCTCGGACCGTCGGGCCGGCGACCTCGGCCTCGACGCGCACCTGCGCGACCTGGAGGCGGTCATCGAGGCGGTCGGTGCCGACCGGGTCAACCTGCTCGGCTACTACCACGCGGTCGCGGCGGCAGTGGCGTACGCAGCCGCCAACCCGCAACGTGTCGACCGGATGCTCCTGTTCGGCGGAGCGGCGCGGATGCGCGAGGCGATGAGCCCGGCCCAGACGCAGGCGCTGCTGTCGCTGGTCGAGCAGGACTGGGATCTCTTCGCCGATGCGGCCGCGACCGCGTGGCTGGGGTGGGGGTCGGGCGAGAACGCCGGCCGCGTCGCCGAGGCGTTCCGCACCGCCGCGACGCCTGCGGTCGCCCGCGACTGGTTCGCGGAGGCCGCCCGGCTGGACGTCAGCGAGCTGCTCGACCAGGTCGTCGCACCCACGCTCGTGCTGCACCGGCAGGCGGCGAGCCAGATCCCGGTCGAGGTCTCGCGCCGCCTCGCCGACGGCGTCCGCAACGGGACGCTGGTCGAGCTCGAGGGCAGTACGCCGACGCTGTTCGTCGAGGGCGGCGCCCGCGACCTCACCATGGCCAGCCGCTGGTTCCTGACCGGCGAGGTGCACCGCGGGGCCGCGCCCACCCCGGGGCCGGCGGCGGCACTGACCACGCGCGAGCACGAGGTGCTGCGGCTGATCGCCACGGGACGTACGAACGCCTCGATCGCCCGCGACCTCGGCATCACCGAGCACACCGTCGAGCGGCACGCCGCCAATCTCTATCGCAAGCTCGGCGTACGCAGCCGGGCCGAGGCCACCGCCTGGGCCATCCGCAACGGGGCGGCCTGACGGGAACCCGTCAGTTCCGCTGCGCATCTTCCGGGAAGCGGTGACCCTGTGGATCCCGGGACAGTGGAGCCATGACGACGATCACCCCGAGCAACGACTCCTGGCGGATGGCGAAGGCCACCGCCCCGATGATGCGGACCCTGGCCGGGCGCCGCCTGTTCCCGCTCTGGGCCGTGGTGCACCACCGCGGCCGCAAGACCGGGCGCGAGCTGAGCCTCCCGGTCGCGCTGCTGCACACCGAGGACGAGTTCGTGATCACTCTCCCGTGGGGTGCCGGCACCAACTGGGTCCGCAACGTGCTGGCGGCCGGCGAGTGCACGATCACCTGGAAGGGCCGCGACCATGCCGCCACCCAACCCCGGATCATGGACCGCGACGAGGCGCGCCCCTACTACGACGGCTTCTCCTGGTGGATGGTCGAGAAGGCGTTCAAGGCCGACAGTTTCCTCCTCCTGCGTCGCTGAGAGTCCACTCTGCGGCGCCGTCGCTCCGTGACGTACGCCTGTGTCTGGCAGGATCGACGCATGACGATGGAGGCTTTCGGCGAGCAGTCCTTCCCTGAGGAGCCCTTCGGCAACGAGTGGGACACCGAGCCCGGATGGCTCTCCGAGGAGGAGCTGGGCGAGACCCGCGGGCGCGTGCCCATCCTCTACGTGGAGGCGGTCCCGGTACGTGTCGATCCCGACGGCCGGGTCACCGAGGTCGGACTATTGCTGCGTGGGTCGCCCACGACCGGGACGATCACCCGGTCGCTGGTCTCGGGCCGGGTGCTGCACGGCGAGCGGATCCGGGATGCGCTGATGCGCAACCTGGAGAAGGACCTCGGCCCGGTCGCCTTTCCGACCCTGCCGCTGACCACGGTGCCGGTGACCGTCGCCGAATACTTCCCGTGGCCCGGCGAGCGCTACCAGGACCCGCGCCAGCACGCGGTCTCGCTGGTCTACGTCGTTCCCGTGACCGGCGAGTGCGAGCCGCGCCAGGACGCCCTCGAGCTGTCCTGGATGACGCCGGCCGAGGCCGCCTCCGACGCCGTCGTCGGCGACATGGAGGGCGGCCGCGGCGCGCTGCTGCGGCAGTGCCTGAGCGCGTTCGGGGCGTTGGATTGAGCCCAGCCGACGACGAGGGCAGGACGTACGCCTCGGGGGAGGGGCTCATCGAGTTCCTCGACCTGATGCGGCTGATGCGTGAGCGGTGCGTGTGGAAGTCGTCGCAGACCCACGCGTCGTTGGCGAAGTATCTGCGCGAGGAGTCCGACGAGGTGCTCGAGGCCATCGACGAGGCCGACCCCGAGCACCTCAAGGAGGAGCTCGGCGACCTGCTGCTCCAGGTCTACTTCCATGCCGCCATCGCGGAGGAGGCCGGCGAGTTCACCATGGACGACGTCATCGCCGGCCTCACCGCCAAGATGAAGCGCCGCAACCCGCATGTCTTCGGCCCCGAGGCCGCCTCCGGCCGCCGCTACACCCTCGACGAGGTAGAGAAGCTCTGGTCGGCCGCCAAGGCCGCCGAGCGCGCCCACCCCGCCGAGTAGGCGCCTACGTCGGCCGACACGTCACCTCGGTGCCGTCTCGGCCGACGGCAGCGACGCCTCGGCCGACGTACGTGACTTCTCGGCCGACGGGGGTGACCTTTCGCGGAGCCAGGGGGATGAGCATGGCCGCGAGGGCGGCGCCCAGGGCGACGAGGGTGAGGAAGCCGAAGCCGTTGATGTACCCCTGCTCGGTCGGGTAGCCCGACGGCAGGGTGTGGGCGGTGACCACGGAGGTCATGATCGCGGATCCGATGGTGCCGCCGACGGTGCGGATGTTGGCGTTCATCCCGGTGGCCACGCCGGTGTGCTCGGGCGGCACCGCGGCCACGACCGCGTTGGCGAGGTTGGCGAAGACCAGGCCCGTACCGAAGCCGGAGAGCCCAGCGGCGACGCACATCTGCCACGGCTCGTCGTGGACGAAGGCGACCATCGCCAGGGAGACCGCGGTGAGCAGCCCGCCGATGACCAGGATGCGGCGCATCCCGATGAGCTCGGCGAGCCGGGCGCTGACCAGTCCGCACAGGAACGAGGTGATGGCTGTCGGGAGCATCAGGTAGCCGGCGACGGTGACCGACGCGCCGAACCCGTAGCCGGCCGACGGCGGGGTCTGGGTCAGCTGCGGGATGAAGCCGAAGGAGGCGTACATCGCGATGCCGATCAGCAGGGCGACCAGGTTGGCGGTCCATACGCCGCGCCGTCCCATCAGACGCAGGTCGACCAGTGGCTGTCGTACGGTCCACTCGACCCGGATCCAGATGGCCAGGAGGACGACGGCAGCCCCCAGCAGCCCGATGGTGGCCGGCGAGGTCCAGCCCCACGACGGTGCCCGGCTGACACCGAGGAGCAGCGCCACCAGCCAGCCGGCGAGGAGTACGGCGGGGAGCATCGGGACCGGCTCACCGGTGCGCACCGGGGATTCGGGCACCATCCGCAGCGCCGCGATCGCGGCTCCGGCCGCGACGAGCGCAGGCAGCAGGAAGAGCGCGCGGAAGCCGAGCGTCGCGGCGACGGGACCTGCCAGTACGATCCCGGCCGCGAAGCCCATCGAGAGGAGGGACGAGGTCACCGCGATCGCGCCCGCGACGCGTTCCTTGGGCAGCTCGTCACGCAGGATCGCGAAGGCCAGCGGCAGGGTGCCGCCACCGAGCCCCTGCAGGACCCGGGCGCCGATCATGACCTCGATGCTGGGGGCCGCCGCGGCGAGGAGGGCGCCGGCGGTGAGGGCGGCCAGGCTCCACACGTACATCCGGCGCTTGCCGAAGGAGTCGCCCATCCTGCCGATGATCGGCGTCGCGACCGAGGCCGAGAGCAGGAACGCGGTCAGGATCCAGGACGCTGTCGCCTGGTCGGTCTCCAGCTCGGTCTGGATCAGCGGCATCGTCGGCACCGAGACCGACTGCAGCAAGGAGTAGGAGCAGACGCCGATGGCGACGATGGCGAAGGTCAGGCGGGGGCGGGTGCGGGGCGTTGGCATCGCCGCAAAGTTTAGCTTGGCTAACTGTATTCTCTGAACCATTTCACCCGTGACCGCAGCCACGTGGTCGACGAAGGCAGAGGTGCTCGCCTGCCGTGACGGCAAGCGAGCGCCTCGTAGGAGCGGATCAGCGGGTCAGGCCCACTTCACGGCGGCCTCGGTCTCCACGCGGGGGAGCCGGTCGAACCACGGGTTCTCGCCCGGGTGGCCGATGTTGACGATCATCTTGGTGGTCCAGTCGCCCTCGGGGAAGAACTCCTTGTCGACGCCCGCGGTGTCGTAGCCCGCGATCGGGCCGGCGGCGAGCCCGGCCGCGCGGACGGCGAGGATGAAGGCACCCGCCTGCAGGCCGGCGGACCAGCCGCCGGCGCCGTGCCGGGCGGCCTCGTCGGCGTCGAAGTAGTCCTTCATCTCCGGGCGGATCGGGAAGACGTTCGGGATCTCCTCGTGCCAGTTGTTGTCGTAGGCGACGATCGCGGTCGCCGGAGCAGCCTTGGTCTTCTCGACGTTGCCCTCGGCGATGTGGGGGAGCAGGCGCTCCTTGCCCTCGCCCGTGCGGACGAACACGACGCGCAGCGGCTGGGTGTTGGCCATCGTCGGAGTCCAGCGGGTGAGCTCCCAGACGTCGGCGAGCTCTTCGTCGGTGACGGGCGTCTCGGCGAAGGTGTTGGACGTCCGGGCACCGGTGAAGACGATCTGGCGGCCGCGGTCGTCCAGCTTCTCGAGGATGGTGGTCTCAAGGGCAGTGGTCTCGGTCATGTCGCTCTGAACTCCGTGGTTACTAGGATTATTCCGGTTACTTCGAAAATAGTAGTTCCTCAGTATTCAGGCAACTCCTGTACGCTGGGAGGCATGCCCGCGACGAAGCCCGCACACGATCCGCAGGTGTGCAATGCCGCGCTCGTGCGGGCCTTCGACTTCCTCGGCAAGCGCTGGAACGGCGTGATCCTCGGCAGCCTGACCCAGGGCCCGCTCGGCTTCGCGGAGCTCAAGCGGGCGGTGGCGGGCATCAGCGACTCGATGCTCTCCGAGCGGCTCAGCGAGCTGGCGGGCCTGGGCCTGCTCGCCCGCGAGGTCGACCCGGGCCCGCCGGTGGCCGTCCGCTACGCGCTCACCGGATCGGGTGCCGCGCTCGCGCCGACCCTCGGCGCGCTCACCGAGTGGGCCGGAACGCACCTGCCGGCCGGCGACTGCTCCGAGGACTGACCACCCCTACTGTCCGGTTAACGTTCCAATCGCCAGGCCCATCCGGCCGAGTAATAGGCTGACGGACGACACCCCGTCCCTGAGACCCAGGAGTAGTTCAGTGGCATCGATCGACGCCGTAGGCGCCCGCGAGATCCTCGATTCGCGAGGCAACCCGACTGTGGAAGTTGAGGTCGTCCTCGACGACGGCACCTTCGCCCGGGCCCAGGTGCCCAGTGGCGCCTCGACCGGAGCCTTCGAGGCCGTCGAGCTGCGCGACGGCGGCGAGCGCTACGGCGGCAAGGGTGTGCAGAACGCCGTCACCGCCGTCGTGGAGACCCTCGCGCCGGCGATCGAGGGCTTCGACGCCGACGACCAGCGCGCCATCGACCAGGCGATGATCGAGGCCGACGCGACCCCCAACAAGGCCAAGGCCGGCGCCAACGCGATCCTCGGGGTCTCGCTCGCGGTCGCGAAGGCCGCCGCCGACTCGGCGGGTCTCTCCCTGTTCCGCTACGTCGGTGGCCCCAACGCCCACGTCCTCCCGGTGCCGATGCTCAACATCCTCAACGGCGGCTCCCACGCGGACTCCAACGTGGACATCCAGGAGTTCATGATCGCGCCGATCGGCGCGCCGACCTTCGCCGAGGCGCTGCGCACCGGCGCCGAGGTCTACCACGCGCTCAAGTCCGTGCTGAAGGAGAAGGGCCTGGCCACCGGCCTCGGTGACGAGGGTGGCTTCGCGCCCAACCTCGAGTCCAACCGCGCCGCCCTCGACCTGATCGCCGAGGCGATCGGCAAGGCCGGTTACGAGCTCGGCAAGGACGTCGTGCTCGCGCTCGACGTGGCCGCCTCAGAGTTCTACGAGGATGGCGCCTACCTCTTCGAGGGTGCGAAGAAGACCGCCGAGGAGATGACCGCCTACTACGCGGAGCTCGTCGCGGCCTACCCGATCGTCTCCATCGAGGACCCCCTCGACGAGGAGGACTGGGACGGCTGGAAGGCGATCACGGACGCCATCGGTGACAAGACCCAGCTCGTCGGCGACGACCTGTTCGTCACCAACGTCGAGCGCCTCGCCCGAGGCATCGAGGGCGGTCAGGGCAACGCGCTGCTGGTCAAGGTCAACCAGATCGGCACGCTCACCGAGACCCTCGACGCCGTCGACATGGCGCACCGGGCCGGCTTCAAGACGATGATGTCCCACCGCTCCGGCGAGACCGAGGACACCACCATCGCCGACCTCGCCGTCGCTGTCGGCTCCGGCCAGATCAAGACCGGCGCCCCGGCCCGCTCCGAGCGCGTCGCGAAGTACAACCAGCTCCTCCGCATCGAGGACGAGCTCGGCGAGGCTGCCCGCTACGCCGGCGCCTCCGCCTTCCCGCGCTACCAGGCCTGACCCAGCGCCGAGTCGGCGCATCCTGACACGATTCCCTGCCGAGTCGGCGCGTCATGACGCGCCGACTCGGCGAGGTTTGACGTCAGGATGCGCCGACTCGCTGGACTCGGATGGGAGGATGAGCGACGTGGCAACGCAGGGACCCGGTCAGAGCAAGCGCATTCAACGATCCCGCGGCCCGCAGGGGCCGGGGCGACGGCCGCGTGCTCCCCTCCCCGTACGTCAGGGGTCGATGAGCGGCATCGACGCGCTGCGCAAGCGGCTGCGCCGGCCCAAGCTCACCGGCCGGGCGATGATGATCATCGTCGTGGCCGCGGTGATGGTGATCTCCTACGCCTCCTCGCTGCGCGCCTACCTCGAGCAGCGCCACGACATCAACGCCCTCCAGACCGAGATCGCCGAGCGCAAGCAACACATCAAGCAGCTCGAGGAGCAGACCCGTCGCTGGGAGGACCCCGCCTACGTCCAGCAGCAGGCCCGGGAGCGGTTCGGGTTCGTGATGCCTGGGGAGACGGCGTACGTCGCCCTCGACGAGAACGGCGAGCGGATCCAGACCGAGCCGGAGCTGACCGACCCCGGCAAGGTGGGCAGTGCGGAGCAGCCGAAGGCGTGGTGGGACGATGCGTGGGGTTCCGTGCTGCTGGCCGGTGACCCACCGGAGCAGACAGGAGACGGGCCGGAGTCGGAGATCGACCCGCCCAAGCAGAAGAAGGACTGAAGACATGGCGATCGATCCCAAGGACGTGGCCGCGATCACGGCACAGCTGGGACGCGAGCCACGGGGGATCCACGAGGTCGGGCACCGCTGCCCGTGCTCGCTGCCCGATGTGGTGACCACCGAGCCGCGGCTGCCCAACGGCACGCCGTTCCCGACGACCTTCTACCTCACCTGCCCGCGTGCCGCCTCGAAGATCGGCACCCTCGAGGGCACCCACGTGATGAAGGACATGGAGGCGCGGCTGGCGGAGGACGAGGAGCTCGCCGCCGCGTACGCCAAGGCCCACGAGGCCTATCTCGAGGCGCGTTACGAGCTCGGCGACCCGCCCGAGATCCACGGCATCTCCGCAGGTGGGATGCCCAACCGGGTCAAGTGCCTGCACGTTCTCGCCGGCCAGGCGCTCGCCCAGGGCCCCGGCGTCAACCCGCTCGGCGACGAGGTGCTCGAGCGCCTCGGCGAGTGGTGGAAGTCCGGCCCGTGCGTGGACCTCGACCTCGAGGACGAGGAGCAGTGACCCGGTGACCAAGGTCGCTGCCATCGACTGCGGGACCAACACGATCAAGCTGCTGATCGCGACGGTCACCGCCGACGGCCTGACCGAGGACGTACGCGAGGCCCGCATGGTCCGCCTCGGCCAGGACATCGACCGCACCGGTGTGTTCGCGGAAGAGGCTCTGCAGCGCGCCTTCGTGGCCATCGACGAGTACGCGGCGCTGATCCGCGAGCACGGTGTCGAGAAGGTGCGCTTCGTGGCCACCTCGGCCACCAGGGACGCCGCCAACGCGGCGACCTTCATCGACGGCGTACGCGATCGTCTGGGGGTCACACCGGAGGTCGTCACCGGGGCGGAGGAGGCGGCGCTCTCCTTCGGCGGCGCGGTCCGCAACCTGCGCGGCACCCCGGAGCCGCCGGTGCTGGTGATCGACATCGGCGGCGGGTCCACCGAGCTGATCCTCGGCGACGGGCCGACGCCGAGCGTCGACGCGGCGGACAGCATGGACATCGGGTCGGTGCGCCTCCACGAGCGTCACCTGCGCTCCGACCCGCCCACGCGGGAGGAGATCGAGGCCTGCGTACGCGACATCGACGCCCACCTCGACGACTGCCCCGTCGACCCGGCCACCGCCAACACCGTCGTCGCCGTCGGCGGCACCATGATCCAGTTGGCCATGGGGCTGCTCGAGCTGACTGCGTACGACCGCACCGCCACCGACCACGCCGAGGTCGCCCCCGACGACGTCCACCGGCTCGTCGACCGCCTGCTGGCGATGACCGTCGACGAGCGGCTGGCCCTTCCCTGGATGCACCCCGGCCGGGCCGACGTGATCGCCGCCGGCGGGGTGATCCTCAGCCGGATCCTGAAGCGCTCGCGGGCCGAGTCTCTGCTCGTCTCCGAGTCCGACATCCTCGACGGAATTGCCTGGTCCGTTAGAGACTAGGCATGTCGGGGGACTTGATCTTGTGTTTGACGCCTAGGTTTGGGTTCACCGGCGTACCCATCAAACAGAACCAAAAGCTGTCTCTCGGAAGGTCAAGAAGTGAAAAAGCTCATCCTGCTTGCCATCGCCGCCGTTGGTGTCGGCGTGCTGGTCAAGAACAAGTCTGAGCAGCTGAAGGCCGGCGCCAACAAGGTCACCCACGACCCGCGCGTCCAGTCGGCCCTCGCGACCGCCTCGGAGAAGGCGGCGCCCATCAAGGAGAAGGCTGCTCCCTATGCCGAGGCCGCCAAGGCCAAGGCCGGTCCCTATGCCGCCACGGTGAAGGAGAAGGCCAGTCCGTACGCGGAGCAGGCCAAGGAGAAGGTCTCGGCCGCGGCCGGTGTCGCCTCCGACAAGCTGCACCGCAACGGCTCCACCACCCCGGAGTCCACCCCGAAGGCCCCGGAATCGCCCACTGACTCGTCCTCGAGCAGCGAGTACGGCGGCTACCCGCCGGCCCCGCCGGCTCCGGCGACGCCGTCCGCTCCGCAGGCCGGAGTCACCGGTGACCCGCTCACCGACCCGATCGCCCCGGCCGACCCGTACGCCGCCGAGGTCCCGCCGCCCCCGCCGGCCGACCCCGACCAGACGTCCTACGACGACCTGGGCGGTGGCGACACGGCGGTCAAGCCCACCTCGGAGGGCACGCCCGAGTTCGCTCCCGAACCGGTCGATTCTCCCGAGGAGGAGAAGGACAAGTGGTTCCGCGGCTGAGCTGCGGCTAGAAGAAGTCCATCTGGGTCACCCGCGGTCCGCCATCGGCGGGCCGCGGGTGACAATGGTTCGGTGACCATCCACGCCATCACCGTCCTGGGACACGACCGCCCGGGGATCATCGCAGACACCACCGCCCGCCTGGCCGGACTCGGACTCAACCTCGAGGACTCGACGATGACTCGGCTCCGCGGTCACTTCGCGATGACGCTGCTCTGCGCAGGAGAGGCGACCACCGAGGCCATCCGCGCCGATCTCGAGCCGATCGCGGCCGACGGCACCCTGACGGTCACCGTCTATGAGCTCCCCGAGGAGCAGGCTCCGGCCGGAGCCGGTCAGCTCTTCGTGCTCTCCGTCCACGGCGGTGACCGCCCGGGCATCGTCTCCACGGTGACCGCCGAGATCGCCGCCGTCGGCGGCAACATCACCGATCTGACCACCCGTCTCTCCGGGGACCTCTATGTCGTCGTCGCCGAGCTCGAGCTGCCGGCGGACGCCGATGTCGCCGTCCTCGAGGCGTCGATCAAGCGGGTCACGCAGGAGCTCGGCGTCGACGCCACCCTGCGGCCGATCGAGGCCGACGACCTGTGACCAACGAACGAGTGCTCGCCTGGACCGAGGCCGAGCTGGGTGTCGAGGGCAAGGTCCTCGAGGTCGTACGCGCCCCCGCCCAGGTCCTCTCCGTACCCGGCAAGGACGTCGACCCCGCCGCCCCCGAGACCGTCCAGCTCGCCGCCGACCTGATCGCCACGATGCGGGTCTCGCCGGGTTGTGTCGGTCTGGCCGCCGACCAGGTCGGGGTCTCGGCCCGGATCTTCTGTGTCGACGTCTCCACCCACGTCAAGACCAAGACCCACCACGGGACGTACGTCCTGTGCAACGCCGAGGTCGTCGAGGCCAGCCGCAACGAGAAGGCGCGCGAGGGCTGCATGTCCGTCCCCGACCTGACCGGCGACGTGAAGCGGGCCTCCAGGCTGAAGGTACGCGGCCAGCTCCCGGTCACCGGCGAGACCGTCGAGATCGTCACCGACGCCTTCGAGGCGCGCTGCCTGCAGCACGAGATCGACCACACCAACGGCCTGCTCTTCATCGACCGCGTCGCGGGGGCTCACGCGCTGCACCAGCGCCAGACGTACTTGTGACGCTAAGGTCGGCCGAGCGCCCCGGTATCCCAATCGGTCAGAGGACGGCGTCTTAAAAACGCTTCAGTGTGGGTTCGAGTCCCACCCGGGGCACTCTTGGCGTTCCCGGAACCTCAGGGTTCTCCCGGACGTTGAGTGAGACACAGGGCCGGTACGCTGGCCACAGGAGCCGCCACCGTGGCGGGACCTTTCCAGTCGCTTTCGAGGAGTGACCCCCAGATGCAGAGCAACAACCCGGTGTTCCGTAGGGCAGAGGGCTTCGGGCAGCCGTCGCAGAACGCCTACGGCAACGCGACCTACGGTGGCAACGGCGCTTCGTACGCCGGCTACGGGCAGGACCCGAGCCAGTGGTCGACCGGGGGCCCGCAGGCTCCGACCACGGGCGCCCCCATGACGATCGACTCGGTGGTGCAGAAGGGTGCGATCACGCTCGGCGTGGTCTTCCTCGCCGCCATCGCGACGTGGATCATGACCCCCGATGTCACCTCCGACGCCAACCTCGCGCCGCTCTACCTGGCCGCGACCCTCGGCGCCGGTGCGGCGTTCATCCTGTCCCTGGTCAACTCGTTCAAGCGCGTGGTCAGCCCGGCGCTGGTCCTCGCCTTCGCCCTCGCCGAGGGCATCGCCCTGGGCGCCCTGAGCAAGACCTTCGACGCCTTGTTCGGTGGCGGCATCGTCGTCCAGGCCGTGATCGGCACCTTCGCCGCGTTCGCCGGCACGCTGGCTGCGTACAAGTTCTTCAACATCAAGGTCGGCAACAAGTTCCGCACCTTCGTGATCGCCGCGATGTTCGGCATGGTGGGTCTGAGCCTGATGGAGCTCGTGCTCGGCATGTTCGGCGCCAGCTTCGGCCTCTTCGGCTTCGGCACGCTCGGCATGATCACCGCCATCGCCGGCCTCGCGCTCGGTGTGTTCATGCTGATCCTCGACTTCGACCAGATCGAGCAGGGCGTCCGCGCCCAGCTCCCTGAGCGTGAGTCGTGGCGCGCCGTCTTCGGCCTGACCGTCAGCCTCGTCTGGATCTACACCAACCTGCTCCGCCTCCTGGCGATCTTCCAGCAGGACTGATCGCCCGCAGCGGGTGAGCTTGCGAACCCGCGAAGCGGGTCGAGACCCGGGTCGCTGACAAGCAACAACCGCCCCGTGCCGACAAGGCGCGGGGCGGTCCTCGTTTTCGCTGGTCGAGCCGCCGGAGCCGCTAGGCGGAGGCGTGGGGGGGCCCACAACGAACAAAAGAGCCCGGCGGGGCGCGGGGT
>NZ_JBEYUV010000067.1:0-13593 GCF_040643685.1 Nocardioides sp. NPDC047086 | reverse complement strand
CAACACGGTCCCCTCCGCGCTCGAGGGGACCGTGTTGGTCTCGACACGCCTCCGCCTAGCGGCTCCGGCGGCTCGACCGACCGGCTCGACCGACCGGCTCGACCGACCGGCTCGACCGACCGGCTCAACCGACCGGCTCAACCGACCGGCTCAACCGACCGGCTCAACCGACCGGCTCAACCGACCGGCTCGACCGACCGGCTCAACCGACCGGGCCAACCGACGGCACTCAGCCGACGGGGACGGTCGCGATCCGGTCGGTGCCGGCGTAGATGTTCATCGAGGATCCGCGCAAGAAGCCGACCAGGGTGAGGCCGTTGTCGTCGGCCAGGTCGACGGCGAGCGAGGAGGGGGCCGAGACGGCGGCGAGCAGCGGGATGCCGGCCATCACGGCCTTCTGGACGAGCTCGAAGGAGGCCCGGCCGCTCACCATCAGCATGCTGTTGCGCAGCGGGACCAGCCCCTCGCGCAGCGCGTGCCCGATCACCTTGTCGACGGCGTTGTGGCGGCCGACGTCCTCGCGTACGCAGAGCAGGTTGCCCTCCGCGTCGAAGAGCCCGGCCGCGTGCAGGCCGCCGGTGCTGTCAAAGACGCGCTGCGCCTCCCGCAGCCGCTCCGGCATCGTCGCCAGGAGCTCAGGGGTGACCTGCAGGGTGTCCTCCGCGACCGACCAGGCCGAGGACGTACGCACCGCCTCGAGGGACGCCTTCCCGCACAGCCCGCACGAGGAGGTCGTGTAGAAGCTGCGCTCCAGGGAGGCGTCGGGAGGCGGGACGTGGGCGGCCAGGCCGACGTCGACCACGTTGTAGGTGTTGCCGCCGTCGGCGGTCGCGCCGGCGCAGTAGCGGACGCTCGCGACGTCGTCGGCGGAGTGCACGACGCCCTCGCTGACCAGGAAGCCGATGGCCAGGTCGAAGTCGCCTCCGGGGGTGCGCATCGTGACGGTCAGCGGTCGCCCGTTGACCCTGATCTCCATCGGCTCCTCGGCGGCCAGCGTGTCGGGTCGCCGCGAGATCACCCCGTCGCGTACCCGCAGCACGGGCCGTCCAACTGTCACTCGTCCCATGTCAGCTCCTGTGGTGTGGGGTCGGGTCGGGAAGGGTCCTGGTGGGCGTGCCTGGCCGCATGCACGGCGGCACCGATGAGCAGGATGAAGCCGATCAGGGCCAGGCCCCCGATCAGTTCAGGATACGAGGCCGACCTCGCCATGACCGCCAGCAGCAGTGGCGCGAGGAAGCCGCTGTGGGCCACACCCTGGAACAGCGCCGACACCGTCGGCAGCGCCCCGGGCGGGGCCAGCCGGCCGATCTCGGCCAGTCCCGATTCCAGGGTCAGGCCGTAGCCGGCACCGAGGAAGACGGCCGCGGCCAGCACCAGGAGCGGCGAGACCTCTTCGATGGCGAGAGCGCCGAGCAGCAGCCCGACGACCACGGTGCCCATCGCGACGAGGGTCGCGCGGGCGCTTCCGGGCCGGTCGATCCGGGCCGCCAGCGGCTGCACCGCGAGTCCGACCAGCAACGTCACCGCCGCGACCAGCCCGCTGAACAGCGGCGCGTGGTCACGGACCCGGTCGAGGACGAACGGTGGTAGGACCACGTAGGAGACCGTCACCGCCGCGAAGATCGCCGGGCTGGCCGGCAGCACGATCCCGACGAAACGGGGGTGGGTGATGGCCGACCAGCGGTCCCCGCGCGGCGCCGGGGGCGGCCGCCCCGGGATCGAGCACATCTCCGGGATGCGCCCGGTGAGCGCGAGCACCAGCAGCGCGAAGCCGCCGTGCACCAGGCACGGCACCACGGACGGGGCCGGGAGCCAGGCGGCCACGGTCCCCGCGAGCAGCGGTCCGAGGGCGAAGCCGGCTCCCGTCGCGTAGACCGCGAAGCGGGCGCCCCGGTCGGGCGCGGGCGAGAGCGCGCGGAGCCAGGCGGCCCCGGCCGAGACGATCAGCCCCGCCGCGACCCCGGTCACCAGCCGGCTCACGACGACGGCGTCCACGGAGACCTCCGCCAGGGCCAGCAGGAGGCTGCCGAGTGCCGTCACGGCCAGGGCGAGGCGTACGACCCGACGGTGGCCGAACCTGTCGGCGGCCCGGCAGCCGAGGAGCAGCGCCGGGACCAGGCCGGCCAGGTAGAGGGTGAACACCACGACGACCGACATCGTCGACCAGCCCGCCTCGAGCCGGTAGACCACCGAGAGCGGCGTGAACTGGTTGGCGCCCCAGCCAGCCGCCACCAGGGCCGCCGCGACCAGGACGCGGTCGGTGCGTGCACCCGGCGACGCCATGGTCGCCTTCGGCGCTCCCCCGAGCGTGCTCACCGCGGCCACCACCCGTGTCCGCTCAGCCGACCGGCAGAGGAACGCTCGCCTCGGCCGTGTAGGCGAAGAACGTCAGCGACTCCTCGAGGTAGAGCTCGATGCCCTCGGCGTCGTGGGAGGTGTAGCCGATCGACAGGTCCATCCCGAGATGGAGCTCGTGGTCACCACCGCGAGTCGAGACCAGCAGCGCGCCCTGCAGCGCCGGCGCCCAGACGATCTCGCCGTCGAGGAGCCGGGAGAGGTGGTGCAGGATCGGGTAGCCGTGGTCGGTCGTCTCCGAGACTGCGGTGTAGGCCTCAGCCGACAGCAGCAGGTCGTACGGTCCGTCCACGCCGGCCAGGCGCAGCGCGCTGACGGCCTTGGCGACCGCGTCGGGCACCTGTCGTGGGTCCGAGGGAAGCGGCACCGGCGTGTTGGAGCTGGCCGGGGCGATGCCGGGGATCCCGGCCGCCGCGGACCCGTGGAAGATCGCCGTGTCCTCCGCGGCGGCGATCGCGGTGGCGGCGTCCTTGACCGGCTGCCAGTCGGAGTCCTGGGCACCGCGCTCGACGTCGTCGACGGCCTCGCGGGTGACCCGGAACGGGGCCCGCAGCTCCACGAGGAGCTGGGCCTGCCGCTGACGCGCGCTCACCCCGGGGGCCGGTGCCTCGAGAGGGGTGAGATGACCGGTGCCGACGGCCGCGAGCTCGCTGCCCGACGGGCCGACCACGTCCACGACGCGGCGGCCGGCGATCAGCTGCTTGAACGTACGCCGTGCCTCCTCCTCGATCTGTCCCCACGCGGACTCGGAGATGGGGGCGAGCTCCCGATGAAGATTCCTCATGCTTGACCACTCCTTCCGGCGCTGTGCGCCATGCTTCCGATGCCGAGCGAGCCGTCGACGGTCGAGACTGGTTTCGTTTCCTCAGGAGATGGGGTGCGGTCGAGGAACGGCTCGGGGTCCTCGAGGAAGGCCGCGGGTGGGACGAAGAACAGGCACCCGGTGACGGCGGTGGAGAAGTCGAGGATCCGGTCGTGCCGGCCCGGCGTACGGCCCAGGAACATGTTGCGCAGCATCTCCTCGGTCACGCCCGGGTCGGCGGCGTAGCCGATGAAGTACGTCCCGAACTCCCCGGTTCCCACCGCGCCGAAGGGCATGTTGTCGCGCACGATCACGCGCTCGGTGCCGTCGGCGTCGGTGATGGTGTTGAGCGCGACGTGGGAGTCCTCGGGCTTGACCGAGTCGGGCAGCTCGATGTCGCTGAGCTTCTTTCGGCCGACGATCAGCTCCTGTTCCTCCACCGAGAGCTTCTCCCAGGTGTCCAGGTCGTGGAGGTACTTCTGGACGATGACGTAGCTGGACCCGGCGTACGTCTCCTCAGAGCCGGGTTCGCCATAGCCGACCAGCGCGGCCGGGCCCGACTCGGCCGCCGCCGTCGGGCTCTCGGTGCCGTCGACGAAGCCCAGCAGGTCGCGCTCGTCCCAGTAGCGGAAGCCGTGGACCTCGTCGACGCAGTCGACGAGCCCGTCGAAGAGCACCATCAGCTGGCGACCGAGCTCGAAGCACAGGTCAGCGCGTCCGGCACGCACGTGGAACAGCAGGTCGCCGGGTGTGGAGACCGCGACGTGCTTCTCCCCGGCGAGCGGGCGGAACGGGTGCAGCCCGGCCGGGCGCGGCGCGGCGTAGAGCCGGTCCCAGGCCTCCGCCCCGATGCCGACCACGCAGCTGAGCGCTGCCTCCGGGATGCGGAAGCCGATCGCACGAGTCACCCCGGCGACGTCCGCGAGCGCGTCGCGCGCCGCCTGCTCCTGGCCGTCCCTGACCGTGACGGTGAGGAAGATGGCCGCCTTCGCGGGTGGTGCCAGCACGTCCTGTGCCAGGTCCTGCGGCGTCACCTGGGTCTCCTGCCTTCTCACACTCGGTCGCGGCGTCACTGCTGACGATAACCAGGACAATGGCTGTTCGGTTACCCATCCGGGCATTCTCTGTTCACGAGGACAGGACTCGTTGTCGGCCTGTCCAAGGGCCGTTCACCGACCCTCACGCCTCACGGCTCAGGTGGACATCTTCGGCTGGTGCTCCGTTCACGGGCCCTGGCCCAGACACCCGCGTCGCAGCAGAAGCCGCGACCGCTGCGCTTGAGACAGAGGAGCCCGACGCACCGACCGTCCTCGACCACGGCGAGCCGGCGGATGCCGGCGCCGGTCATCCAGGTCCAGGTCGACCACAGGTCCGCCTGCGGACCGACGGTCCGGCCCGACAGGGTCCCGAGCGCCGTCGCCGGCTCGTCGTCGCGTACCTCGGCGAGGTCCTGCCTCTCGATGACGGCCAACAGCCGGTCCCCGTCGACCACCAGCCCGGCGTGGACGTGGTCGTCGAGGAAGAGCTCGCGTACGTCGCGACCCGTCGCCGTGACCGGGAGCAGCTTCGGCCGGCCGACCATGGCGTCGGCCACGGTCGCCTCACCGGGCGCGCACGCCTGCCGCCCACCGCCGAACTCGACCCCACCCTCGTTGCGAGTGGTCGACTGCTCGATAAGGGGCACCTGTCCTCTTTCTCGTTCTCGCTGCGGTCCTGGTGGACACCACGGTACGCCGCGGCCACAGTCCTCGTCGCCGGTCACCGCAGTCTCTGTCGGCGCGCACACCTACCGCTGTGGCGGCCGACCACTCATCGCTGCCGGCGAGCACGATCAACCCGAGGGCCGGGACCGCAGCGGGCCGGTGCCCGGCCGCTTCCGCCCATGGGTCGCCCACAGGTCCGTCGCGGAGGCGACCCGCAGGGCGTAGGCGGCAGCCGTCAGCTCGGCGACGTCCATCGGCTCGGCCAGGGACCGGCCGGTCAACTCCTGGATCCGGCGCAGCCGGTTCCGCACCGTGTTGGGATGGCAGTAGAGAAGGGTGGCGGCGCGCTCTGCGGAGCCGGACTGCTCCAGGTACATGTCGAGGGTCTCGAGCAGCAGCTCTCGGTCCTCGGCGGGCTGGCGCAGCACCTCCCCCAGGACGTTCTCCGCGAGCCTGCGGCCCTCGGCCGGCTCGTAGACGACCAGTGCGGCCAGCGGGCTGTGGTCGAAGGTCCGCAGGCCCGCGCTGCCCGGCTCCAGCCCGGCCAGTGCCGCTCGGGCCAGGCGCAGCGCTCGCGGAGTCTCGGGGAGCGCTGCGTAGGGCGGGCTCACCCCGGTGCGAGCGTCGGCGAAACCGCGCAGCGTCTCCAGGACCTCCTCCTCCCGCTCCTCCGGGAAGGAGACGATGCCCAGCTGCTGTGCCGGGGTCAACCGCCACCCGGAGACGAAGCCCTTCTCGGCGAGGCGCTGCTCGACGTTGACCAGGCTCTCCTTGGCGAGCCCGTTGGTCTCCGCGGCCACCACGATCAACAGCGCATCGGTCGGAAAGCCGAGCAGCGCGGCCGCCTCCCAGGGACCCGACTCGGGACCGGGACGCCCGGTGAGCACCGCCTCGACGACCGCCGAGCGTCGTCGTTGCTCGGCAAGCATCAGCTCGGCCGTGGTCGCCCGGTAGGCCTCGGTCAGGACGACCGCGTGCTCGTCGGTGAAGCGCCAGATCACCCCGGCGGTCTCGATCAGGGCGTCGGTGGGCTGCCGGGTGACCTGCACCTGCTCGGCCAGGGCATCCCACAGCGTGGCGAAGCAGATCCGGTAGGCCTGCAGCACCTCCGGCAGCGGCACTGCCTGCCTCGCCCGGCGCCTGCCGGTGCGAGCGGAGGCCTCCAGGTCGAGCTCCGCGTGCGGGTCGCCGATCGCGGCCACCACCGAGCGGAGGTTGTGGGCGAAGGACTGCCGCAGCTCGTCGAGGGAGACCGCCCCGCTCTCCCGGTCACGGTAGTAGGTCGTGATCCGGTCAGCGACCCGCGCGCTCGCCTCCTCGGCCAGCCGGGCGATGTTCTGATCCGCCCACGCCGCGAGCCGGGCTCGCCCGTCCTGTCGTGTCACACACCCTCCTTCGCCGGTCCCGGGACCATCCTGTCATCAGCCGGGTGCCACCAGATGAGCCGCCGACTCTTCACCGGATCGCCCGGCCACGTACGATCTGCCTACCGACGACTGGTGCCGGAGGTTCCGTGAACGAGATCCAGCTCAGCGACCTGAGTCTTGGACGCCATATCGCCCAGGGCTCGCAGGGTCGCATCATCGAGCTGGCCGACCATCCGGGGACGGTCGCGAAGCTGTACCGAACGCGAGAGCTCGGTCTGGTGGACGGCCGCGCCCTGGCAGAGCTGGTGCGGATCCGCGGGTTCGTCGAGAGCGAGGGCCTGCAGGTGGACCACTTCGCCGCCTGGCCGCACACGGTCGTGCTCGACGGGCTGCGCACCGCCGGCTTCCTGATGCAGCGGGTCCACGACCCGTTCCTGGCCGGTTTCGGCCCGACCACCGCGCTGGCCGAGCTGGGCCTGCTCGTGGACAGCGGTGACGTACGGACCCCGGGGATCTACGAGCGGGTGCTGCTGATGCGGGCGCTGGCCGCGGTGATGGACGCGCTGCACCGGCAGGGGCTGGTCCTCGGCGACCTCTCGCCGCGCAACATCGCCTGGTCGGTCTCGCCGATGCCGCGAGTGATGCTGCTGGACTGTGACGGGATCCGGCCGGCCGGTGAGGACGGCGTGCTGCCTCCCGCCGACACCCGCGGCTGGGAGGACCCCACCAACGTCGGTCTGCCGCCGACCGCCGACAGCGACCGCTTCAAGCTGGCCCTCACGATCGCCCGCGTGCTCACCGGTGACCGCAACGCCGCCCCCGCGCTCCGGCCGGACCTGACCTTCGCCGGTGAGGCCGGCATCCTGGTCGGTCCGCTGACCCGGCTGATGGACCAGGCCGCCGGCCCTCCCGGGATGCGTCCGACCGCGTCGCAGTGGGCCACCGTCCTGGACGTACGCAGCCCCTGGGCAGGGACGGCCCCGCCAGTGTCTCCGGCGATGCGCTCCCGCGGTCCGTCTCCCAGCGGGGAGATCCTGCGCCCCTTCCGGCGCCAGTCGCGCTGAGCCCGTGGCGTCAGGTCGCCGACCAGCCGGACCAGCGAGTGACCTCGATGACGATCACAGGGCCGGACGGCGGCTGCTCGCGGTAGTCGGCGTACTTCGCGACCAACGGGCCGAGGTCATGCGCCGCGTGCACCCGGGCGACGCCGTCGGCCCGCGCCCACCACAGCTGGGACCAGTCGTCGTCGTAGTCGTCGACCAGGAGCGTCACCGACGGGTTGGCCGCGACGTCCTCGAGCCGCCGCAGCCGGGTGGTCGACTTGGGCTTGTGGTCGACCGCGGTGAGGATCAGCTCATCTGCCAGGGCGAACACGATCGGCACGATCCGGGGCGCACCGTCCCCCGAGACCGTCGCCAGCCGTGCCACCCGGGCCTCGGTAAACCGCGCCCTGGCCCACTGCTCATCGTGTCGCACCGTTCGAGCCTATCCACGTCGACGCGGGCGGGCCGGAGTCCGGCGGCTACGGTGTCCCGCATGCCCGCCGACCACCCGCCCCGTGCTGCCGGCTGAGGCCGAGCGGCTGCTCACCGCCGACCTGGTCGAGTGGCTCGCCGACCTGGTCGATCCGGCCCTGCTCCGGCGGGAGTCGCCCAAGGCGCAGCTGCAGGGACTGCGCAGCGCGGTCGTCCACCGGATCGCGGTCAACGAGGCTTCCGCGCTGCTGCACTTCCGCGACGGCTTCGAGCACAACCCGCTGCCGCTGCGCGACCAGGACGGGCTGCGGCTGGTGCTCGTCACCAGCCGCGGCGAGGACCTGGCCGTCGACGACGTCGAGTTCGCCGACTGGAGCCGCGACGACGACTGTCAGCGTTGCCGGACGGCGCTGGAGAGCTGGGTGCCGCCGCCCTTCGACCGCGCCGCCCGGATCACCTCGGTCGGAGCTCTCCACATCGCCTACGACCACGCCGACCGCGCCGGCATGGCGCCCCGGGAGATCCTGGCCCGGCTCCGGCCTGCGGTCGCCGAGGCCAACGTGGCCCTCGGGTCGTGGGACGCCTCGACGGTCGGCACCTACTGGTACCCGGGCACCGACACCTGGGCCCATGTGATCCCGCTCGCCCTCGACGCGGACCGCGACCCGGTGGCAGGCGTGCTGACGCGCCACCCGGACGGCTACCACCTCGTCACGATCCTGACCCGGCGTACGGCCTTCTGGAACGTCGCCAGCGTCGGCCGGGTTCCCCCGTCCTGGCTCGACGGCCCTATCGATGGCGGCCCTATCGATGGCCCGCCGACCCACACGTGATGGGAACCGATCGAGCGGTGCCGTCATCGGGGCGAACGAACTTTCATTCGCCCTTTGGGAGTGAATGAAAGTTCGTTCGCGCATCGGAGCCGAGTGAAAGTTCGTTCACCCACGGGGCCGAGATGAAAGCTCGTTCACCCGCAAGCCCCGAATGAAAGTTCATTCGACTCGACGAGCCGAATGAACTTTCTTTCCCTGGAAGATCAGTCCTCCGGGTCGTAGCCCAGGTTCGGGGAGAGCCAGCGCTCGGCCTCGGCCATCGTCCAACCCTTGCGGCGGGCGTAGTCGGCGACCTGGTCCTGACCGAGGCGACCGACGACGAAGTACTGCGAGTCGGGGTGACCGTAGTAGAGACCCGAGACCGACGCACCGGGCCACATCGCCATCGACTCGGTGAGCTCGATGCCGGTGTTCTCCTCCACGTCGAGCAGCGACCAGATGGTCTGCTTCTCGGTGTGGTCGGGACAGGCCGGGTAACCCGGGGCGGGGCGGATGCCGGCGTACTTCTCGGCGATCAGGTCCTCGTTGGGCAGCTTGCCGTCGCCGCCCTCGTCGGCGGCGTAGCCCCAGAACTCCGTGCGTACGCGCTGGTGCAGCCGCTCCGCGAACGCCTCGGCGAGGCGGTCGGCGAGCGCCTCCAGCAGGATCGCGGAGTAGTCGTCGAGGTCGTCCTTGAACGCCTTGACCCGGTCGGGCAGGCCGATCCCGGCGGTCACCGCGAAGGCACCCACGTGGTCGGCCCCGGCACCCGCCGGCGCGACGTAGTCGGCCAGCGACTTGTTGGCGACGCCCTCACGGTGCTGCCCCTGCTGGCGCAGCTGGAACAGCGTGGCGCGCTCCTCGGTTCGCGTGTCGTCGGTGTAGACGACTACGTCCTCACCGGTCGAGTTGGCCGGGAAGAGGCCGTAGACGCCGCGCGCCTCGAGCCACTTCTCCTCGATGATCCTGTCGAGCATCTCCTGCGCGTCGTCGAAGAGCTTGCGCGCGGTCTCGCCGGTCGCCGGGTTGTTGAGGATGTCGGGGAAGCGTCCCTTCATCTCCCAGGCGTTGAAGAACGGCTGCCAGTCGATGTAGTCGCGCAGCTCGGCGATGGAGTAGTCGACGAGCGTGTGCACACCGAGCTGCGCCGGGGCCGTGGGCAGCGTCGAGAAGTCGACCTCGGGCTTGTTGGCCTTCGCCTGGACGTACGTCAGCGACGCCCGCTCGCTCCGCTCGGCATGCCGCGCGCGCAGCGCGTCGTAGTCGACCTTGACCTCGGCCATCAGCTTCTCGCGCCGGCCGGCGTCGAGGAGGGCCGCCGCGGTCGGCACCGAGCGGGAGGCGTCCTTGACCCAGACGACGGGGCCGTTGTAGGCCTTGTCGATCTTGACCGCGGTGTGGGCGCGCGAGGTGGTGGCGCCGCCGATGAGCAGCGGTAGGTCGAGCCCGACGCGCTGCATCTCGGTGGCGAACCCGACCATCTCGTCCAGCGACGGCGTGATCAGGCCGGAGAGGCCGATGATGTCGGCGTCGTGCTCCTTGGCGGCGTCGAGGATCTTCTGCGCCGGGACCATCACACCGAGGTCGACCACCTCGTAGTTGTTGCACTGCAGCACCACACCGACGATGTTCTTGCCGATGTCGTGGACGTCGCCCTTCACGGTGGCCATCACGATGGTGCCGTTCTTGGTCTCGGCATCACCGGGCTTCTTCTCGGCCTCGATGAACGGGATCAGGTAGGCGACCGCCTTCTTCATCACCCGGGCGCTCTTGACCACCTGCGGCAGGAACATCTTGCCGGCACCGAACAGGTCACCGACGACGTTCATCCCGTCCATCAGCGGCCCCTCGATGACCTCGATCGGACGGCCACCACGAGCCGAGATCTCGGCGCGGAGCTCCTCGGTGTCGGCCTCCACGTAGGCGTCCAGGCCCTTGACCAGGGCGTGGGTGATCCGTTCGCCGACCGGCAGCTCGCGCCAGGCCTCGGCCTTGGCCTCCGCCTCGGGTGAGTCCTTGTTGAACTTCGAGGCGATCTCCAGCAGCCGCTCGGCGGCATCGGCGCGCCGGTTGAGCACGACGTCCTCGATCCGGTCCCGCAGCTCGGGGTCGACCTCGGAGTAGGGCACCAGGGCGCCGGCGTTGACGATGCCCATGTCCAGGCCCGCCTCGATCGCGTGATAGAGGAAGACCGCGTGGATCGCCTCGCGCACCGGGTTGTTGCCGCGGAAGGAGAAGCTCACGTTGGAGATGCCGCCGGAGACCTTGGCGCCGGGGAGGTTCTGCTTGATCCAGCGAACCGCCTCGATGAAGTCCACGCCGTACGACGCGTGCTCCTCGATCCCGGTCGCGACCGCGAACACGTTGGGGTCGAAGATGATGTCCTCGGGGTCGAAGCCGACCTCGTCGACGAGGATCCGGTAGGCCCGCTCGCACACCGCGATCCGGCGCTCGAAGGAGTCGGCCTGACCGTCCTCGTCGAAGGCCATCACGACCGCGGCGGCGCCGTAGCGCTTGCACAGCTCGGCGTGCTCGACGAAGGACTCCACGCCCTCCTTGAGGGAGATCGAGTTCACGATCGGCTTGCCCTGGACGAGCTTGAGACCGGCCTCGATGACCTCCCACTTGGAGGAGTCGATCATGATCGGGACCCGGGAGATGTCGGGCTCGGAGGCGATCAGGGTCAGGAACCGGGTCATCGCGGCGACGCCGTCGATCATGCCCTCGTCCATGTTGACGTCGATGACCTGGGCACCGTTCTCGACCTGCTGGGCGGCCACCGAGAGCGCGGTGTCGAAGTCGCCGGCCTTGATCAGGTTGCGGAACTTCGCCGACCCGGTGATGTTGGTCCGCTCCCCCACGTTGACGAAGAGGCTCTCCTCGGTCACGGTGAACGGCTCCAGGCCGGAGAGCCGCAGCGCGGGCTCGACCTCGGGCACGTCGCGGGGCGCGACCCCCTCGACCTGCTTGGCGATCTCGGCGATGTGGGCCGGTGTGGTGCCGCAGCAGCCGCCGACCAGGTTCACGAACCCGGCGGTGGCGAACTCGTGGACGTGGCCCGCGGTGTCGGAGGGGCCCTCGTCGTACTCGCCGAAGGCGTTCGGCAGCCCGGCGTTGGGGTAGCAGGACACGAAGGAGTCGGCCACCCGGGCGAGCTCGGCGATGTAGGGGCGCATCTCCTGGGCGCCGAGGGCACAGTTGAGGCCGACCAGGAGCGGTTCGGCGTGGCGTACGGAATCCCAGAACGCCTCGGTGACCTGCCCGGACAGGGTGCGGCCGCTGGCGTCGGTGATGGTTCCGGAGATGACGACCGGCCAGCGGCGGCCGTACTCCTCGAAGACCTGCTGGACGCCGAAGATCGCCGCCTTGGCGTTGAGCGTGTCGAAGATCGTCTCGATGAAGATCAGGTCCGAGCCGCCCTCGAGGAGCGCACGGGTCGCCTCGGCGTAGGCGTCGCGGAGCTGCTCGTAGGTGACGTTGCGGGCACCGGGGTCGTTCACGTCCGGGCTGATCGAGGCCGTACGCGACGTGGGGCCGAGGGTTCCGGCGACGTAGCGGGGCTTGTCCGGGGTGGAGTAGACGTCCGCGGCCGCGCGGGCCAGACGCGCCGCCTCGAAGTTGATCTCGTAGGCGAGGTCGACCATGTCGTAGTCGATCAGCGAGACCGCGTTGGCGTTGAACGTGTTGGTCTCGATGATGTCGGCGCCGGCCTCGAGATACTCGCGGTGGATGCCCTCGATGATCTGCGGCTGCGTCAGGTTGAGCAGGTCGTTGTTGCCGATCAGGTCGACGTGCCAGTCCTTGAACCGCTCGCCGCGATAGCCGGCCTCGTCGGGGCGGTCCCGTTGGATCGCAGTGCCCATCGCACCGTCGAGCACCATGATCCGCTCCTTCAGGGTGGCGGTCAGGGTCTCGGTGACATCAGGGCGCAGACTCACTCTTGTTTCCTCTCCCGGGCGGGCACGGTAGTGTGCACGGCTTTGCCTGAAACACGCTACGGCGTAGGTGCGCGGGCCATGCCATTTCATTCCGAATCCTGACACCGGCAGTCCACCAGGTGGGAATTGATGAGGTGTACGCAGGGTGAACGACACCGCTCGTCTGGTCCCGGTGACTAGGGTGGAGGGTGTGATCGAGATCGAAGAGACCCGCGACCTGGTCGATCCAGTGGTGATCGCCGCGTTCGAGGGCTGGAACGACGCGGCCGACGCCGCCTCCGGCACGGTGGACCATCTGATGGACGTCTGGCACGCGCGGGTGGTGGCCGAGATCGATCCCGAGGACTTCTACGACTACCAGGTCAACCGGCCGGTCACCAGCACCGACGAGAACGGCTTCCGTTCCATCACCTGGCCCACGACTCAGATCGCCGTCTGCTCCCCGCCCGACCTCGACCGCGACATCATCCTGGTGCGCGGCATCGAGCCCAACATGCGCTGGAAGCAGTTCGTCGGCGAGATCCTGGAGTGCGTCGACGAGCTCGGCGGCCAGCTCGTGGTGACCCTCGGCGCGCTGCTCGCCGATGCTCCGCACACCCGGCCGATCCCGGTCTCCGGCACCGCCACCGAGCCCGACCTCGTCGACCGCCTCAAGCTCGACTCGCCCTCCTACGAGGGGCCGACCGGCATCGTCGGCGTGCTCCAGGAGGCCTGCATCCAGTCCGACATCCCCGCGGTCTCCTACTGGGCCGCCGTCCCCCACTACGTCGCGGCCCCGCCCTGCCCCAAGGCCACCCTCGCGATCGTCAACAAGCTCGAGGACCTGCTGCAGTGCTCCATCCCCCTCGGCGACCTGCCCGAGGACTCCCGAGCCTGGGAGCGCGGCGTCAACGACCTCGCCGAGGAGGACGAGGACGTCTCCGACTACGTACGCTCGTTGGAGGAGGCTCGCGACACCGCCGACCTCCCCGAAGCCAGTGGCGACGCGATCGCCCGGGAGTTCGAGCGCTACCTCAAGCGCCGCACCGACGACTCCTGATCACCTGTCGAGCCCGCTCGTCAACGCTGGTCGAGCCCGCGAGCGCAAGCGAGCGGTGTCGAGACCAACACGGTCCCATCGAGCGCCGATGGGACCGTGTTG
>NZ_JBEYUV010000066.1:0-13976 GCF_040643685.1 Nocardioides sp. NPDC047086 | reverse complement strand
AGGTAGTTCTTCATCTCGCCATACACGGTGCGGAAGTCGGCCGGGAGTTCGGCGGACCCTCGCGCGAGGAACCCCCGGCCAAGCGTTCTCACAGCGCGCCCGAACTGGCGTTCTGGCTTGCCGCGCATGGACCGGTCATCAGATCTAGGGATGTGCGAGCCGTGCCACCTCCCAGCGCGTCCGGGGCGTGCGTTAGGTGGGCTCATGACATGGCAGATGGTTGGCGTCATCGTGGCGGCTGTGAGTGTCCTCAGCGGAACGGTGTTCGGCTGTGCGGTGTGGATCAAGCACCTGATCGACGCCAACGGCAAGGGGTCGGAAGGCGAGATCAAGCGGGTCGACCAACGGATCGACGCGGTCAGCAAGGGCCCAGAGATCGAACTCAAGCGGGTCGAGCAGAAGGTCGACATGGTGCTTACGAGCACCCGCGACAACCACGAGAACTTCATGAAGGTGATCGACGCCAAGTTCGAGGTGGTTCAGAACCAGTTGGAACGGCTCCGGTCTGATTTCCTCTTCTACGGTGAGTCGATGGATGCGCAGCGGGTCGCGCTGGCCGAGATACGCGACCGGCTCGACAAACTGCTCTAGCCGTAGTTCCGCCCGTCGAGGTCGTGGCTCTCCCAGGGCTTGACCGCCGAGACGGGCTTGCTGATCCGGGAACGCTCAGCCGGAGTGAGTCCGAAGTGGGAGCACCACCGCGCGACCTCTGCCGAGAGTCGGCGCATCTCCCCGCCCAACGGATTGTGCGTCGGTGCCCCGTCCGCTCCACGGATGACCGCAGGGGCACCGACGACGACGCGGGCACAGCAGTCGATCGTGGTCACCAATGCGACGATGGCGTCCCTGTCGGCTGAGAGCCACAAGCCCATCGGGGCGAGTTCGTGACGTAGCCGCTCCCAGATCGCCAGCCACGACTCGGTCGCCCACTCGGGCGGCTCCGGTGAGGCTTCACGCGGTACGGGCTCGTTCTGGTTGGTCCGCGATGCACGGTCGCCACGCAGCGCCTTCACGTTAGTGGGGGCCGGGCGTCGGCCCTTCGAGTTTGCCCATGGTTCAGTTTCCTTTCACGGCTTACGCACCGGATCCATAGGTCGACAGAGGCTGGCCGTTCAGTTCGGCGGCCATCGCCCGACGGCAAGCCACGATCGCGTTGTCATACTCATGAAGCCGTGCGGCCTTGTCCTCGCCGCCGAACGAGCGTGTGAACGCATGCGCGCTCGCGACCATAAGACGGTGCGAGTCCCCCGCCAGTGCCGGAGCGACCAACGTAATCTCCTCCTGCATCCGACGCCCGTCCTTCGAGAACGCCATCCATGCATTTGCGAGATCGCCAGCACTTCCCTGAAGGTCCGATGGAAGTCCTTGCTTCTTAGGCTCGTACGGCAACAGCACTTCTTCACGGAACGTTGCATGTCGCGCCAGGAATGCTGCGTACAGTTCACGCTTGGTCTCGGCGAAACGAGCGGCACCCTCGGCCCTCTCGCGTCGTACCGTCTGCGCCTGCTCCCAGGCGAAACGCTTCGCGTTTGTCTTGCCAGTGGCAACGGTCGTCACTACCTGCCCGACAATCGCACCACCAGCACCGATAGCCGCCCCGATGAGCCCTGCAACGCCCTGATCCACGTCAGAACCCTTGCCGTGCACGACCTTGCCGTCGCCGGGCTTTCGACGCACCTACCCCGATCTGGGTAGCCGATCACACGGCTGCGATCTCGAGTGCTCGCACCGTCTTGTCGAGCCCGGGGCAACCGATCCCGAAACGACCGGTGACCTTGATCGCCAACTCGTCCCTCTTGAACGCCGGGGCGGGCAGCAGTTCGGCCAGATCCAGGCCGATGTCATAGAGCGCTGGCGCGCTCGCAGTGCGAGTTGGCACAGTCGGAAACCTTCCGCTAGGTGGGAGAGCAACCGGGGAAGGTTCCCCACCGTATTCGGGGAGTCCTCTGATATTCGTGCGCTGTGCCGGACTAATTCCGTTGTTCGGCTTGCGAGTATCCGCAGGTCAGACCTGCGTTGGTAGGCCGTGCGGGGCTCGAACCCGCGACCCAAGGATTATGAGTCCTCTGCTCTAACCGACTGAGCTAACGGCCCGCGCAGATCTTAGCGGTCGCCACGTGGACACCACGCAGGCGCCAGTCGGCAGCTTCGCCCTCGGCATGTCCCGTTCGTGGGCATTCATCACGGCGACGGGCGATCGCTGACGCGACGCATTTTGGAAATGGTCTCTTGTTTCAAAGCGGCAATCATGTTCCAATTCGGGTGACCGTCGTCACGTTTCACTGTCCGGGAGGGACCCATGAAGAGACTCGTTGCTTGTCTGGGAACCGCGCTCGTCGCGGTTCTCGCCAGCCTTGCGGTGGCCACGCCGGCCACCGCCGCGCCGACGTCGGGCATCAACGACTGGACCTGTCAGCCGAGCGCTGCGCATCCGGAGCCGGTTGTGCTGTGGCACGGTCTGGGCAGCAGCGGTGACGTCGGCATGGCGCTGCTCTCCCAGCACCTGAAGGGCAAGGGCTACTGCGTCTACTACAAGACGTACGGCACCACCCACTGGGGCCCGTTCACCGGCGGGCTCGCATCGATGCGCGAAAGCGCGGCCGAGCTCGACGCGTTCGTGGCGAAGGTCCGCGCCTCGACGGGGGCGGCGAAGGTCAGCATCGCCGGGCACTCCGAGGGGACGACCGTGCCGGCGTACTACCTGAAGTTCCTCGGCGGCGACACCGTGGTCAAGCACTTCGTCGGCTTCGGCTCCAACTTCAAGGGGACGAGTCTGGCGGGTCTGCAGGACCTGGCGGACCTGCTCGGGTTCCGGCCCGTCCTGGAGGCCGGCGGCTGCCCGGCCTGCAACGAGTTCGCGCCCGCCTCGGCGTTCATGAAGGACCTCAACGAAGGTGGCGTGAGCGTTCCCGGACCCCGCTACACCACCATCGTCACCAAGTACGACGAGGCCGTCACGCCCTACACCAGCGGCATCCTCGCCCCGGCGAGCAACGTGAAGAACGTCGTCCTCCAAGACGTCTGCGCGCTCGACCACAGCGGCCACGTCGGCCTCGCCTGGGACCCGAACGTGTTCGCGCTCGTGACCAACGCGCTCGACCCGGCGAACGCCAGGCCGGTCAGCTGCGTACCGATGCCCTGGCTGTCCTGAGGCGTTGAGGAGAGTGCTCTAACCTCGGTGCCGTGACGCCACGCAACAGCACCAGCGGCAAGGCCACGGGCAAGCAGCAGAGGGTGATCCGCGGCCTGGACGCCGACCAGCGCCGTGAGCAGCGCCGGCAGGCGCTGCTGGATGCGGCGCTCGAGCTGTTCGCCGCGCAAGGCTTCGTCAACACCTCGATCGAGCAGCTGTGCCAGCACGCGTACGTCGCCACCAAGTCCTTCTACGAGTCCTTCGACAACCGCGACGACCTCTACGCCGCCCTGCTGCGCCAGATCACCGACGGGGCCTTCGCACGGCTCGCCGCGGTGGCCACCGAAGCACCCGACGAGAAGACCGGTACGCGCCTGCTGCTCGCGGAGCTGGCGCACGTCTTCGTCGACGACGTCCGGGTCGCCCAGGTCACCTTCGGTCAGGGCAGTGCCATCACACCGGCGGCCGAGCGACAGCGCCGCGAGAACCGCCGCGCGGCCGCGGCGTTCGTCGAAGACCTCTGGGTCGGCTACGGCACCGACGTGACCGACCGCTATCACGGGATCGCGATCGGCCTGATCGGCGGCCTGTTCGACATCATCGCGGACTGGATCCTCGACGTACCCGCCGCAGGACCCACCCCGGCTTCGGTCGAGGAGCTGATCACTCGCCTGAGCGACTTCTACGGAGCCGTACGCAACGGCAGCTAGCCGTGGGCAGCGCCGGCCCGGTCGGTTCAGTCGTCGTAGTCGACGGTGACCGTCGGCGTGGTCGGGCGGGACTGGCAGGTGAGCACGTGGCCGGTCTCGACCTCGGCCGGGGACAGGGCGAAGTTCTGCTCCATGGAGACCGATCCCTGCACCAGCTTCGCCCGGCAGGTCCCGCAAGCCCCGCCGAGGCAGGCGTACGGCGCGTCCAGCCCGGCCTGCAACGCGCCCTCGAGAACGGTGTCACCGGCAGCCAGGGAGATCTCGTGCTGGCGGCCGCGCAGGCCGAGCGTGACGGTCGCCGGGGCGAAGCCGTCGCCGACCTGGGGTTTCCGGTAGCCGTGGAAGAGCTCGACGTGGACGCGGTCGGGGTCGGCGCCGCCCTCGAGGAGCAGGTCGCGTAGGTCGGCCACCATCTCGACCGGTCCGCACAGGAACCACTCGTCCACCGAGGATGCGGTCAGGTGTGGCCCGAGCCAGCGTTCGAGCTTGTCCCGGTCGATCCGGCCGCGCAGGTGGGCCGGGTGCTGCGGGTCGCGGGAGCGTACGTGGACGACCCGGAGACGGTCGGCGTAGCGCGCCTCGAGCTCGTCGAGCTCGTCGCGGAACATCGTGCTGTCCGCGTCCCGGTTGCCGTAGAACAGGGTGAAGCGGCTGTCGGCCTCGACGGCAAGCGTCGTCTGCAGGATCGAGAGGACCGGGGTGATGCCGCTGCCGGCTGCGACCGCGACGTAGCTCTTGGCGCTGAGCGGGTCGACCGCCGTCCCGAACGAACCGGTCGGAGTCATCAGCTCGAGGGTGTCGCCGGCGCGGAGCTGCTCCATCGCGAAGGTCGAGAAGGCTCCGTCGGGGATGTGCTTGACCGCGATCGCCAGGGTGTCGGAGGTGGCCGAGGAGCAGATCGAGTAGCTGCGACGTACGCCCTTGCCGCCGAGGTCGGTGCGGACTGTGACGTGCTGACCGGGTTCGAAGGAGAACTTCTCGCGCAGCTCGTCAGGTACGTCGAAGCGGATCAGCACGCTGTCGTGGGTCAGCCGGTCGACGGCGGCGACCGGGACCGGGTGGAACTCCGCGGCACGAGCGGAGGATCGCGTCGGCATCCGCACCGGGAGGAGCCGGGCCATCTTGCCGTTGAGCGTCTTCCACTCGCGGTACTCGTCCGCGTCGAGCTGATGGCCGAAGACGGTGCCGATCGCCGCCTCGCGCTCGAGGTAGGCCTCCTCGTTGCGGCGCCAGGCCGCGACGTAGCGGTAGAACGGGATCGAGGGGTGCAGGTGGTGGACGAGGTGGTAGTTCTGGGAGAGGAGCAGGGGAGTCAGCACCCATTCGGAGCCGACCCGGTTGCGAGTGGCGCGGTAGCGGTTCTCCTGCTGGGTGTCCTCGAGGTCGTGGTGCGGCAACCAGTCGAACCACCACGCCAGCACGAAGATCGCGATCCGCTCGGGGATCAGATACACCACCGCCAGCGTCCACAGCTGGCCGTTGAAGCCCGCGGCGATGATCACGGCGGTCGCCGTGATCATCAGGAAGACCGTCTCGAGCACCTCTGCTCGAGGACGACGCCGGACGTTGCGCACCAGGAAGGACAGGTACGGGAGGTCCATCAGCGGAAACCGGAACGGAACCTGCCACCACGAAGCGCCGCTGACGAAGTGGTCGGGGTCGTTGTCGTCGTCGTTGGTGTTGCGGTGGTGCTCGATGTGGATGAACGCGAACGACTTGAACGAGATCAGCGGCGAGACGAAGAACATCGCGACCCGGCCGAAGGCCACGTTGACCCAGCGGTGGGTGCTGACCGAGTAGTGCGCGGCATCGTGCAGCACGGTGAACAACACGAAGATCGCAGCCGCACTGAGCAGGACGGTCACCGGGACCGGGAGCCGCTCGGCCAACGCCGCCCAGGTCGAGGCCGCGAAGACCGCGATCGCGCCGGAGAAGATGCCCACGATGGGCCAGGAGATCGTGGGGACCCGCTCGCCCGGGTCGGGGAGCGCTTGGCGGGTGGCTGGGGGTTGTTCCGTCGTCGTCGACATGCCCGAAACGTACGGACGTCGAGCCGCACTCCGCGAGAGGTGCCGAGCCCACGTCGATGTGCGCGGAGCACATCCAGGCCGGTTAGGTCCGGTCAGGCTCCGGTGCGAGCACGAGCGGTCCCAGCACGTCGACAAGACGCAACGCCGCATGCAGCTCGGCGACGCGCTCGGTCGCCGGACGGCCGCGCCGCTCCTCGGCCCGGCGCATACGCTGCAGCACGGTGTTGCGGTGTACGCCGAGCTCGGTTGCCGCGGCCGCCAGGCCACCCTGCGCGTCGAGCACCGCGAGCACCGCTCGTCGCTCTTCCCCCTCACGGCGGCCGGCGACCGCCAGCCCACCGAGCTCGGTGGCGACGAAGGCACGGGTCAGGTCGAGGTCGCCGCTCATCGTGTCCACGAGCGCCAGCTCGGCGTACGGCGTCACCACTGCTCCGCGACCTGCGAGCTCGATGATGCGACGGCCGCGCTGCGCCTGGAGATGGGAGGTCCGGAAGCCGGCGGAACCCCGCGCCGGCGTGCCGAGCGTGACCCGGACCGTGTCCGGGATGGTCCCGGCCAGAGGCCGGAGGTCCACCGGTGCGATGTCGGGAGCAGCCGTGGTGGAGACCCAGCCCCACAGTGCCCGGGCGCCGTCGGGGACGAGCAGGGGATGAGGTGAGCCGAGGTGGGCGCCGACCGTCCCACCCACACGCGCCAGATCGACGTCATCGCTGTCGGTCCAGCAGACGAAGGCGGTCTGCCACCCGGTGAGCCGGTGGGACAAGGTGCTCTCTGCGCGGCGGAGATCCGTACGCCCGCCGGCGATCAACGCGCGGACCGCATCCGTCCGGGCCGCCCGGGCCTGGGTCTGGATCCGATCGAGCTCGGCGACGTACTCGGCGGCGACCTCGCTGGCGATGCGGTCCGTGTAGGCGAACGCGTACTGCTGCAGGTGCGCGACCACCGCCAGGGCGAGTACCGGGTCCGGCACCAGGTCGGTGATCCTGGTCAGGACTCGTTCGCTGAAGTAGGCGTGACCGACCCGGTAGAAACGCAGCATCACGTCGACGCTGTAGCCGCGGGTGGCCATTGCGCGGGCATGCTGGAGCGCGGTGACCGGCGCTGTCGCGGCGCTCACGTCGATACCGTGCCGCACCATCGACATCGCGGCCTCCAGGTTCGAGGAGCACGACCCCAGCGTCAGGCCACGGATCTCGTCATCCGCGCTCGCTTCCGGGATCTGCTCCAGGATGTAGGCGAGCATGTCATCGGCGTACGCGGACACCTGCCCCAGCAGCTCGGCAGCGGTGCGACGCAGCTCGATCACGACCGACTCCGGCAGGTCGTCCTCCTGTCCCGCGCTGTCTCCCATGCGCGGAGACTATCCAGCGCGCTCTGGCCCCCGGTCGGTGGCACGAATTCCGGCATGAAGGTATGTCCCGCGGCCCGAAGGAGAGGCTCGGGAGCATTCTCGGCAGCGACGACGAGGACTCCGACGAGGACGACGACGAGGACGAAGGTCAGGGCCGCATGCAGCCTGCTCGACGCACTCGGAAGAGCACCTCCAGACAGACCAAGGAGAAGGAGGACTGACCGTGCCTGTCCACGTTTACGGAGTCACGGACACCTCGGTCACGATCCCCGCGGACCGAAAGGGACGATCCAGACGTCCGCTGCGCCACGTCGACGGCGGTGGCGTTCGGGTGCTCGTCAGCGATGTGGACGCCGACTCGCGCGTGCTGCGCGAAGACCTGATGGCACACGCACACACGCTCGAGGCGATGGCCGCGCTCGGGACGGTGCTGCCCATGCAGTTCGGCGTCGAGATGCCGGACGACGACACCGTACGCCGCGAGCTGATCGAGAGCCGCGGTGGCGAGATCCGCCCGCTCCTGGAACGGTTCCAGGGCCTGCTGCAGCTCACCGTCGCCGTCGACCTGGTCGAGCAGGAAGCGCTCAAAGAGGTGCTGCGACGGGACCCCGATCTCGTCGCGCTGCGCGACCACCTACAGCGAGCAGCCCCGCAGGACCGGCACGCGGCGGACGTACGCCTGGGCGAGGCCATCGCGGCCGCGCTCGAAGCGCTCCGGGCCGAGGTGGGCGACGGCGTTGTCGACCGGATCGCCCCGACCGCCCGTGCCGTCTCCCTCCGCGAGATCCGCGGAGCCCTGCAGGCCGCCGAGGTGTTCCTGCTGGTCGAGCGTGACCGGCAGAGCGAGCTCGACGCCACGGTCACCACGCTACGTGAGGACCTGGCGCCGCTGGCGTCGCTTCGCTACGTCGGCCCGCAGCCGCCGTACGCATTCTCGACGCCGCCTCGTCGGGAGAGCTCGCATGGGCCTGATCACGCAGCTGCTGACCCTGCCCATCGCTCCCGTGCGCGGTGTGGTCTGGGTGGCGGAGCAGATCCGGGACGAGGCCGAGAGCCAGTACTTCGACCCCGCCATCATCCAAGCCGCGCTCGAGGACGTCGACGCTCGCCGGGAGGCGGGTCTGTTGACCGAGGAGGAGGCTGCCGACCTCGAGGCGCTCGTGGGATGTCCCGCCGAGGGGGTGACGGCAATCCGTCGCGACGACGGCTGGGTCGTCAGCGCGGACATCCTCGAGCTGGAACGAGTCCCGGAGACGACCGATGTCCTTGTCTCCTACGAGGTGACCGTCGACCCGAACGGCGAGATCACCGGCTACCGCCGCGTCCACCGCTACGTCCGAGCGCAGGTGGATGATCGATGACAGAGACACCGCGCACGCCGGTCTTCGTGAACAACCGGCCCCAGTCATCGCCCCAGAATCTCGCCGATGTGCTCGAGCGCAGCATCGGCGGTGAGAGCCAGATGGTGGAAGGTGAGAAGAGTCGTGAGCGCCGCTGACGCGACCGCGGTCGTCCATCCGTACGGATTCATCCAACGTGACGAGCCCCGGACCATGCCTGAGCACGGGATCATGAACGCGGACGTTCGCACCATCCCGTTCCACGACCTCGAGGTGGTCGTCAGCGATCTCGAGGCCGCATCCTTCGGCGAGGCCGTGTGGGCGGAGCACGGGGAGGACACCCGCTGGGTCACGCCCGTCGTCGCCGCCCACCACGAGGTGCTCCAGCACCTGGTCGAGCACGGTGACGTGCTACCGCTGCAGCTGCCCGGCATCTACCCGAGCGACGAGGTGCTGATCGCTGCGCTGGACTCGAGTCGCCAGGCCCTCGAACGCGCCTGGCGGTTCCTGGCCGGACACGCCGAGTGGTCCGTCCAGATCTTCCCGACCTCGTCTCCTGGACCGACCGAGACGCCGGCCCCGCGCAGCGGCCGCGAATATCTCGAACGGCGCCGGTCCCAACAGGGTTCCCGGGACGAGGCACGACGACGGCGGGAGCTTGCCGTGACGGACACTCACGAGGCGCTGGCGCGCGAGGCGACCGCGAGCGTGGTCAGGGCGCCACTGGACAGCGCGGTGACCGGCCGAGAGGATCCGATGCTGCTCAACAGCGCCTACCTCGTCCCTCACCAGGGGGAGCAGCGGTTCGTCCGGATCGCCGAGGAGCATCACCGCCGGATGGTCGCGGACGCCGGTATGCGAGTCGAGGTCACCGGTCCGTGGCCGCCCTACAGCTTCGTCGGTGCGGCCGACCAGAACAGCGACGACCTGACCGGGACGGCGCCGTGACGCTCGAGCACTCCCCGGCCCTCGACGACACCGCGCTCGTCGACCTCATCGATCGTCTGATCGACGGCGGTGTCGTGGTGGGCGGTGACATCGTCCTCTCGCTCGCAGGGGTCGACCTCGTCTACCTCGGCCTGCGCCTGGTACTCGCCCCGGCCCACAAGGTTTCGCTTCCCGGATCCGGGAGGCAGGCATGATGCTCCTCTACGCCGTGGCAACCGCGGATGCCGGCAGCGCAGGCGAGGTGGTCGACACCCCGCTGCAGGCACACCGTTCCGGCGGGGTGACCGTCTTCGTCGAGCCGCGGACACAGTCCCCTCAACGCTCGGCGCGCGAACTGCTCGGGTTCGGGCGAGTCCTCCACCAGCTGTGGTCGTACGTCCCTGTGCTGCCGATGCGCTTCGGGACGGTCGTGAGCGACCTCGATGAGCTGGACCAGCTGGTCGCGGAGCGCGAGAGCGAGTGGACCGACCGGATCACCGCCGTCACGGGGCACAGCGAGTGCATCGTCCACCTTCCGCTGCCCGGTCGTGTCCCCGAGCGTGTCAAGGACGAGCAGACGGGCTCGGACTATCTCCGTCGGCGCGCGGCGGAGCTGAAGCAGCATGACGACGAGAACGCGGAGCTGACCGCGTTGCTCGCTCCCTACGCCTCGGAGATCACGACGCTGCGGTCGGTCCGCCCGCAGGAGGCGCGGCTCTCGGTCCTGCTCCCCGACGAGCACGTGGAGGAAGCCCGGGAAGTCATCCGAGACTGGGCCGCGAGTCGCCGCGAGGTGACGGTCACCGGCCCGTGGCCCCCGTTCAGCTTCTGTCAGGAGGTCAGCACATGACGCGGCCCGACAAGGCGGATCCGTGGCCCCTGGACCTGGACGGGGAGACCGACCTGCCCTCCGCCTCGAGCAGACGGATCGATGCGGATCCGGAATCCGTCGAGAAGTGGCTCGTACAGCTCGTGCTCACCCTGGTGGAGCTGCTTCGGCAGCTGATGGAGCGCCAGGCGATCCGCCGCATGGATGCGGGCGGCCTGAGCGAGGAGGACATCGAACGCCTGGGTCAGACCCTGATGCTGCTGGACGAGAAGATGACGGAGCTGCGCGACCACTTCGGGCTCACCCCGGAGGATCTCAACATCGACCTGGGCCCCCTGGGCAAGCTCCTCTGAGGAGCTGGGCGCTCAGCCCTCGCTGTTGATGAGGTACTTCCCGTCGGCGTAGACGAGCCCCAACGTCACCGTGCCGCCGTCCTGGCGGCCGTCCTTCATCGTGTACTTGTAGGTGTAGGTCACCTTGAGCGGGTCGACGCTGGGGGAGACCGAGACGACGCTGGTGCTCGCCACGGTGCTCCACCAGTCGCGGTAGCCCTCGAGACCGCCGCTGCTGGCCTGGAACGCCGGGGTCAGCATCGAGCTGAAGGCGCTGTCGGGGTTCGCGGGCGCGGTCGCGAGATAGCTGCGGATGAAGGCGTCGATCCCCTCGGCGGTCGGGCCGGCGGAGGGGCTCTCGCTCGGGGACTCGCTGGGCGAGGGCTTCTCGGAAGCCTCTTCCGACTTCTCGGCGTCCGCTGCCTCCTCGGTGGCATCGTCGCTGGCTTCCGACAGCGGCGACCCGGACGCGGCCGGCTTCGGCTTCGCCGCCGGCTCCTCGCCGCGGTTGGCCCACAGCGCACCACCGACCAGCAGCACCAGCGCCGCAGCGGCGACCAGCACGACCGGCCACCAGCGACGCCGAGTCGGCGTGCTGGTCGATTGGGCCTGTCCCGATGGGGCCGCCGGCGAAGGCGCAGGAGCCGCGACCGCCGCGAGCGTCTGCGTACGCAGCGCCACCGGCTCCAGCTTCTCGGGCGCCAGCCGCCCGGCCAGGAAGTCGAGGACGTCCTCGGCCGACCACCGCTCGGCGGGGTCGTAGGCCATCGTGTGTTCCAGCAGCGGCGCGAGCCGACCGGCCAGCGGCGTACGCGGCGGATCCTCGTGCACCACCCGATACAGCGTCGCCAGCGCGTTGTCGCCGATCCCGTAGGGAGGCTCGCCGGTCAGCGCCTGGAAGAGCGTGGCCCCCAGCGACCACATGTCGCTGGCCGGCGTGGCCCGCCCGCCGGTTGCGATCTCCGGAGCCAGGTACGCCGGCGAGCCGGTGACCTGCCCGGTCTGCGTGGTCTGGGAGTCGACGCCACGCGCGATCCCGAAGTCGGTCAGCTTGGCGCGGTCGGCCCGGCCGACCACGATGTTGGCGGGCTTCACATCCCGGTGGACGATACCGGCGGCATGGGCCGAGCGCAGGGCGGAGGCGATCTGACCGATCAGCCTCGCGGCGTCCTCGATGGGCAGCGGCCCGTCGTCGCGCACCATGTGAGCGAGGGTCTTCCCCTCGACGTACTCCATCACCAGCCACGGCTTGTCGTCGTCGCGCACCAGATCGAAGACGGCGACGACGTTCGGGTGGACCAGCCGCGCGGCGAGCCGTGCCTCGCGTTCGACGGCGGCATCCGATACGCCGTCGAGTGCGATCAGCTGTTTGAGCGCCACCGAACGCCCCAGAACTTCGTCGGTGGCGAGCCAGACGGCCCCCATCGCTCCCCGGCCGAGCTCCCTCTCGAGCCGGTACCTCCCTGCGATCACCCAGGTCCCCTCAAATCTTGTCGCGAACGCCAGTGGTCAACTCTAGGGGGTATCGCCTACTACCCTTGCTTCAGGGACAGCCCGTTCCGGGCCCCGGAAACACCATTTGAGAACGACCTGAGAAAGGCACCACGTGTCCATCGATCCCACACTCCTCGACGACCTCGAGTGGCGAGGCCTCATCGCCGACTCGACGGACCGCGACGCGCTCCGAGAAGCGCTGGCCGGCGGGAGTGTGAAGTTCTATATCGGGTTCGACCCCACCGCGCCGAGCCTGCACATGGGCAACCTGCTACAGATCACCATGGCCATGCGCCTGCAGCGGGCCGGCCACACGCCCTACGTACTGGTCGGTGGTGCCACCGGGATGATCGGTGACCCCCGTGACTCCGGGGAGCGCACGCTCAACTCGCCCGAGACGGTCAAGGAATGGGTCGGGAAGGTGCGCAGCCAGATCGAGCGGTTCGTCTCCTTCGAGGGCGAGACCGCCGCGACGATGGTCAACAACGCCGACTGGACGGCGTCGTTGTCGGTGATCGACTTCCTCCGTGACATCGGCAAGCACTTCCCGGTCAACCGGATGCTCGCCCGTGACACGGTGAAGAAGCGTCTCGAGGACGGCATCTCCTACACCGAGTTCTCCTACATCCTCCTGCAGTCCATGGACTACCTGAACCTCTTCCGTACGCACGGGGTGAGTCTTCAGTTCGGTGGCTCGGACCAGTGGGGGAACATCACCGGCGGTGTCGAGCTGGTCCGCCGGGTCACCGGCGAGACCGTTCACGCCTTCACGACGCCACTGATCACGAAGGCCGACGGCACCAAGTACGGCAAGACCGAGGGCGGCGCCCTCTGGCTCGACCCGACGATGATGTCGCCCTACGCCTTCCACCAGTTCTGGCTCAACGTCGAGGACGCCAAGGTGGGGGAGATGCTCCGTGTCTTCACCTTCCTCTCCCACGAGGAGATCGAAGCCCTGGAGGCCCAGCACGCGGAGAAGCCGTTCCTGCGGGTGGCGCAGAAGGCGCTCGCCGATCACATGACCACCCTCGTCCACGGGGCGGGGGAGACCGAGCAGGCAAAGCAGGCCGCAGCCGCGCTCTTCGGCGGCGGCGACCTGGCCACCCTGAGCAGTACGACGCTGGCCGCCGCGATCACGGAGGCCGGTGCCGTCGAGCTGGAGCGTGGTGAGGAGCTGCCGACCTACGTCGACCTCTTCATCGCCGCCGGCCTCGTCTCTTCCAAGGGGGAGGCCCGCCGGACGATCTCGGAGGGCGGGGCGTACGTCAACAACGTCCGTGTCGAGGACGCCGAAGGGTCGCTCGGCGAAAAAGAGTTGCTCGGCGACGGCTGGGTCGTCCTGCGCCGGGGCAAGAAGAAGTTCGCCGGCGTACGCCTCAAGTAGGTTCTGACCTGCGAGAACGCCCCAGTGAAGGTGACCGCCTTCGCTGGGGCGTTCCTCGATTTGGCAAGGGCGTCACTGAGGCGTAATGTTCATCTGGTCGCCGGGGTGCGGCGGGAAGCAAGTTCGAGTCTTCGAACGGGTTTCCGGCCCCTGAGTCGGCCGCCAACATTCTCGAGCTTCAGCTCGGTTCAGAGTCTCAGTCGGGTCTTCGGATCAGACGTCAAGACCGTGACGAACCGCAGATTGATCGTCTTGTGCTGTGTCGGCGTGGATATCGTCGTTATCCGATAAGAGCGAGAATTCGCCGAATTGGACAACAAAGCGAGATCCGATAAAGTCCTCCAAGACAAGGCAGAGAAACAACTGCTAATCCAGCGGAAAGCGCGAAAGCGCCGAGTTGGTAAAGCGAGAGTGGCTCTGATAAAGTCTGCGAGGCAGGACCGGCC
>NZ_JBEYUV010000065.1:0-15729 GCF_040643685.1 Nocardioides sp. NPDC047086 | reverse complement strand
CGAACACCCCGCCGCCCCCCGCCCACCCCACCGCACCCGTGTCGGCTGGTTCTGCCCCCCGCCCTCGCCTTGGCGGCGCGTCATGCCGCGCCGACTCGGCGAGGTCGACCGTGACGCGGATCACAACCGTTCGTTGAAGCGGTCATGCGCCCGTTCCTGCTGAGTCTTCTCGCTGCTGTCGCACTCGTCCTGGCCCCGATCTCCGCCCCCGCCGCGGCGGGGCCGAGCCGGACCGGGATCCCGCTGCCGGGATCGCCCTACGGCGAACCTGCCGGGTCCAACGACTGGGCGTGCGTGCCGTCGGCACAGCGCCCGACGCCGGTGATCCTGGTGCACGGCACCTTCGGCGACCGCCGCTCGCTGCTGGACCCGATCTCGCTGGCGATGAAGCGGGCCGGGTTCTGCGTCTACTCGCTCGACTACGGCAACCGTGCGACCGGCGACATCCGCGAATCGGCCGCTCACCTGGGTGAGTTCATCGAGCGCGTACGCGAGGTCACCGACGCCGACCGGGTCTCCCTCGTCGGTCATTCCCAGGGCGGCATGATGCCGCGCTACTACATCAAGAACCTCGGTGGCGCCGCCTACGTCGAGGATCTCGTCGGCCTCGCCCCCTCCAACCACGGCACCTCGATCATCCTGGACGAGGGTGCCACCGAGGCGACCGGGCTCTGCCGGTCGTGTGCCCAGCAGGCCGCCGGCTCGCAGTTCCTCGCCGACCTGAACGCCGGCGACGAGACCCCGGGCGAGGTCTCCTACACCCAGATCATCACCGCTACCGATGAGGTCGTCGTCCCTGCCACCTCCGGCTTCCTCGCCGAAGGCCCGAACACCACCAACGTACGCATCCAGGACGCTTGCGCCCTCGATCTCTCCGACCACCTGCTCATCCCGATGAGCACCTCCGCCATCGCGCTCACCCTGGACGCCCTGACCCACAAAGGCCCCGCCTCCCCGGACCTGAAGACCTGCTGACCGTCGGGCGTCCTACGGTTCATCCATGCATCTGGATCTGGTGACGATCGTCGTACCCGACTACGACGAGGCGGTGGGGTTCTTCGGTGACGTGCTCGGCTTCGAGGTCGTCGAGGACGTGCCCGCGACCACGAACGACGGTCGCCCGAAGCGATGGGTGGTCGTACGCCCGCCTGGCGGTGGCACCGGCTTTCTGCTCGCCCGGGCCGACGGCCCGCGGCGGGCCGCCAGGGTCGGTGACCAGACCGGCGGCCGGGTGACGTACTTCCTGCGCGTGGACGACTTCGGTGCTGCGTACGAGAGGCTGGTCGGCGCCGGGATCGAGCTGGTCGGACCGGTGCGCGAGGAGCCCTACGGCACGCTTCAGGTCTTCCGCGATCCCTTCGGAAACCTGTGGGACCTGCTGGCGGGCTGACTCCCTACGATGTCGGCGAGGAGTAGTAGCGGCAACGGTGGTGCTCGGTGAAGCCGAGGCCCTCGTAGAGCGCGAGGCCGGGGGCGTTGTTGGTCTCCACGTGCAGCCAGGCGGCGCGGGCGCCGCGCTCGGCGCCCCACTCGAGCAGGGTGGCGAGGGCCTTCGTGGCGAGGCCCTGGCGGCGGTGTGACTCGGCGACCTCGAGGTCGTGGATGGCCAACCAGTCGCGCTCCATCGTGCCCATGATCCGGGCGGTGTCGCCGAGGGTGATCAGCACCTGGGCGTCGTTCTTCTGGACCTCGACGCGGGCCTCCTCGACGGGCGGAGGCAGGATGCGGCGCGTGGCGGCGAGCCCGGCGAGCCGGAACTCGACGGTCACGTCCTCGACCCAGCCGCGCGCGACCACGGCCTCCTCGGCCGCGGAGCCGACCTCGATCTTCACCCGGGGGTGCTTGTGCCGGCTCCGGTAGAAGGCCTCGACCCGGTCGACGGCCGTGTCCAGGTCGACGCCCGGGTCGCCGATCGCCAGCGCCGAGTTGGGCCGGCGACGTACCGAGACCTCGTGGTCGAAGAGCACCCACTCGCACAACGGCTCCGAGGTGGTGCCGGGGAAGATCGCGGCGCTGAGCAGCTCGGCCTCGCGTACCCCGATCCGCAGACGTACGTTGGGCCGCGGCGGCACCGGTTTGCCGGAGACGATCTCGGCGACGGGCACGCTCACCCGCTCCCCGGACTCACGCTCGATGACCGCGGTGCCGTCGGCCCAGGACGTACAGACTCCGAGGATGTCGGTGAAGGCGGGACCGCCGGTGGGGCCGGTCTCGCCCGGGACGAGGCGGCGGATGACGATCCGCTGGCCGACGACATGTGGTCCCAGGAGATGAGCAGGCACGTGGGGATACTAGGCTGTCCTCTGAAGGGCCAGTCGTGCCCCTCTGACTTTCGTGATACCCCGCTTGGAGGAGCCCCGAATGACGTACGTCATCGCCCAGCCCTGTGTTGACGTGAAGGACAAGGCTTGCGTCGACGAATGTCCGGTGGACTGCATCTACGAGGGCAAGCGGATGCTCTACATCCACCCCGACGAGTGTGTCGACTGCGGCGCCTGCGAGCCGGTGTGCCCGCCCGAGGCGATCTTCTACGAGGACGACACCCCCGAGGAGTGGAAGGAGTACTACGACGCCAACGTCAAGTTCTTCGACGACCTCGGTTCGCCCGGTGGTGCCGCCCGCATGGGTGAGATCGACAAGGACCACCCGTTCGTTGCCGCGCTGCCCCCGCAGAACCAGGACTGATGCCCGCCTCGATGTCGGCCTCGATCCCGGTCTCGCAGCGGCTGCCTGACTTCCCCTGGGACAAGCTCGCTCCGTTCAAGGAGAAGGCGTCGACGCACGTCGGCGGGCTGGTCGACCTCTCGATCGGCACCCCGGTCGACCCGACGCCCGCAGTGATCCAGAAGGCTCTCGCCGAGGCGGCCGACTCCCCGGGCTACCCGACCACGATCGGTACGCCGGCGGTGCGTCAGGCCGCGATCGACTGGCTCTCCCGCAACCACGGGGTCTCGGGTCTGGGGCTGGACAACGTGCTGCCGGTGATCGGCTCCAAGGAGCTGATCGGCTCGCTGCCACTGCACCTCGGCGTCGGCCAGGGTGACCTGATCGCCTACCCGGAGCTGGCCTACCCGACGTACGAGGTCTCGGCGGCGCTCGTCGGCGCCGACACCGTCGCCACCGACTCGCTGGTCGCGCTGGGCCCGAAGGCGCCTCGCATCCTGTGGATCAACTCGCCCTCCAACCCGTCGGGTCGCGTGCTTCCGGTGGAGCACCTGCGCAAGACGGTCGAGTGGGCGCGCGAGCGCGGCACGCTGCTGATCTCCGACGAGTGCTACATCGAGTGCGCCTGGGAGGCTGCACCGGTCTCGATCCTGCACCCGGACGTGTGTGGTGGCTCGTTCGACGGTCTTCTTGCCGTCCACTCGCTCTCGAAGCGCTCCAATCTCGCCGGCTACCGCGAGGCCTTCGTCGCCGGTGACGCCTCGGTCCTCGGCGAGCTCCTCGAGGTCCGCAAGAACCTCGGCCTGATGATGCCCGGCCCGCAGCAGGTCGCCATGGTGACCGCGCTCGGTGATGACCAGCACGCCAAGGAGCAGCACGCCCGCTATGCCGCGCGGCGCGCCAAGCTCAAGACGGCGCTGGAGTCGGCCGGCTTCCGCATCGACCACTCCGAGGCATCGCTCTATCTGTGGTCGACCCGTGACGAGGACTGCTGGGCCACCGTCGAATGGCTCGCCGAGCGCGGCATCCTCGCCGCTCCGGGCACCTTCTACGGGCGCGCCGGCAGCCAGCACGTACGCATCGCCTTCACCGCCACCGACGAACGCGTCGACGCGGCCGTCGCCCGCCTGGCCGGCTGACCGGCCAGCCGGGCGGGGTTTGCCCCATACGTGAAGATTGGTGGCGTGAGCGCACAGCCGGGGACCCCGACGGGCCCGCCGACCATCCCGCCCCCGGGTCCGCGGCCTCCCGCCTCAGGCCCTCCGGGGCCGAGGCTCCCGGAGCCGGCGCGCGAGGCCCTGCGGAAGTCGGCGCGGGAGGCTCGCAAGCAGCTGCGGCCGGTGCGCAAGCACCTCATCGTCCTCGGCGTCGTGATCGCCGTCGCCCTGGTCTTCGCCGGCCTGCGGCTCCTCGGCGTCGGGGTCAGCGGCATCCCGGTCCTGTCCCGAGAGGCCTGCACCGTCACCTCCGAGGGCGAGACCTACGATCTCTCCACCGAGCAGGCCGAACGTGCCTCGGCGATCGCCGCCCAAGCCGTACGTCGCGGCCTCCCCGCCCGCGCAGCCTCCGTCGTCCTGGCGGTCGAGATCGCCGACCACTCGCTCGAACGGGACGCGGCGAAGGCAGCCGGCCTCTACGACCGGCTCTCCGGGGTCGCCGACTATCGCCAGCAGTCCGTCCCGGGCGTTGCCCAGCAGATCACCGACGGCTCGCGTGACGGCTACCGTGACGCCGAGCCCGAGGCGCGAGCACTGGCCTCGGCACTGACCGGCAACACCCCCGAGGCGTTCTCGTGCGTCGTCAAGGGCGGTGCCGAGGAGGTCTCGGACCAGCTCAGCGGCGCCGGACTCACCTCGCGTGCGGAGGCGGTGCGCGATGACGTACGCACGGTGTATGGGGACATCCCCGACGGCGGCTTCCAGCCCGGCGGGGTGACCACCGGCCACATGGTCGGCTCTGCCCACTACGAGGGCCGCGCCGTCGACTACTTCTTCCGCCCCATCAACGCCCGCAACAACATCAAGGGCTGGTCCCTGGCGCAGTATCTCGTCGCCAACGCCGACCGCCTCGACATCACCACCGTCATCTTCGACGACCGCATCTGGACCAAGCTCCGCTCCGGCGCCGGCTGGCGCGACTACGACGTCCCGCCCCGCGGCGGCGACCAGGCCATCCTCGAGCACCGCGACCACGTACACGTCGACGTCGCCGACTGACCACCCCCAGGCCGAGTCCGCACTTATGGCGGGCCGAATCCTCACTTAGGGGCGACGAAACTCTACTTTCGTCGTCCACAACTCACTTCTCGCCGTCCACAACTACCGATTCGGCTGAGGTGGGTCAGGCGAGGGTGACGACGATGCGGTCGGCGGTGACCTCGGGGGTCTCGGCCCACTCCTCGTCCTTGCCGGCGGACCAGGTGCGGCCGTCGTAGGCGATGGAGGTGGCGCCGAACTCGCTGGCCCGGGCGAGTACGTAGTGGGCGACGGCCCAGCCGTTGCGCTGGCCGGTCTCGCCGGCGTCGACAGGGACGACCACGGTGGTGCCCTCGACCCGGGCGCGGCCGACCATCTGGCCGAGCAGCTGGTTGATCTCGGACTTGGTCGCCCGGGGCTTGCCGGAGCCGGACTCGGGCTCGTCGATCCGGCAGGTCAGTGCGGCGGGGGAGTAGCCGCTGATCGCGGAGGCGATGGCGCGGCCCTCGCCCTCGTGGTCGGCGTACGCCTCGGGGTAGGCCGAGCGCTGCACCTCCTGCGCCGCCTCAGTGACCACCATGTCCTCGTAGCCGTCGATCTTCACCAGCGCGTCGTAGAACTTGTTGGTGGCGTAGACGGGGTCCTGGACCTGCTCCTCGGTGCCCCAGCCCATCGACGGGCGCTGCTGGAAGAGGCCGAGCGAGTCCCGGTCACCGTGGCTGATGTTGTAGAGCTTCGACTCCTGGATCGCGGTCGCGATCGCGATGGTGGCGGCTCGCGCGGGCAGGCCGCGCTTGAGCCCGAGCGCCGTGATCACGGCGGCGTTGCCCATCTGCTCGGGGTCGAAGCGCGCCTCGTACTCGCCTGCGACCGCCGTGCACTGCTGCAGGTCGGGCAGGATCGAGTCCAGCTTGTGCGTGGCGGCCTGGACGACCCAGTAGATGCCGCCGGCGATCACGCTGAGCACCACCAGGGCGGTGAGAAGCTTCTTCAACTCAGCACTCTGCTCTTCGGTGAGAGTCAGTTGGCGTGGAGGGCGGCGTTGAGCTCGATGCCCTCGCCCTTCCACGGAACGGCCTCGATGGCGCCGCTGACCGAGTTCCGGCGGAAGAGGATGTTGGAGGCGCCGGAGAGCTCGCCGGCCTTCGTCACGGTGCCGTCGGGGAGCGTCACCTTCGTCCCGTACGTCACGTAGCAACCGGCCTCGACGACCGCGTCGTCACCCAGGGAGATGCCGATACCGGAGTTGGCACCGAGCAGGCAGCGCTGGCCGATGGAGATGACCGCCTTGCCGCCACCGGAGAGGGTGCCCATGATCGAGGCGCCGCCGCCGACGTCGGAGCCGTCGCCGACGACGACACCGCCGGAGATCCGGCCCTCGACCATCGAGGCGCCGAGGGTGCCGGCGTTGAAGTTGACGAAGCCCTCGTGCATCACGGTGGTGCCGGCGGCCAGGTGGGCGCCGAGGCGGACGCGGTCGGCGTCGCCGATGCGGATCCCCGACGGCACGACGTAGTCGACCATCCGCGGGAACTTGTCCACGCCGTAGACGGTCACGTGCTGACCGGCAGCGCGCAGCCGGGCGCGGGTGAGCTCGAAGCCCTCGACGGCGCACGGTCCGGCGCTGGTCCACACCACGTTGGTGAGCAGGCCGAAGATGCCATCGAGGTTCTGCCCGTGCGGCTGCACGAGGCGGTGGGAGAGGAGGTGGAGCCGCAGCCAGACGTCCTCGGTGGTCACGGGCGCGGTGTCGAGGTCCTTGACCTCGACGAGCGCGACCTTCGTGGTCACCTGACGCACCTCGTCGGCGCCCTCGAGCGCGGTCAGCTCGGCCGGCGCGGTCGCGTCGGCGGGCTTGTCGCCCAGCTGCGGCGCGGGGAACCACACGTCCAGAACAGAGTTGTCGGCGGCGTACGTCACGAGGCCGAAGGCCCAAGCTGCATTCGTCACGGGGCGCAGTCTAGTGGCCGAGCCTGAGTGGTCCCTTATCGACAGTCTCGACGTGCGAACATGAGTGGGTGAGCAAGAAGAGCGAGCCGCCGACGCCCCGTCTGATCCAGGCCGAGGACGGCACCTGGACCCTGGAGATCCCCGGCGTGGCGACCAGCAAGGGTCACCCGGCGCCGGAGTGGGCGATGGCCAAGGGCGTCGAGGTCGTCCGCCGCGCCGCCTCCGACATCGTCCGCAGCTGGATCAACGGCAAGCCGGTGAGCGACGCCGAGAAGCAGGTGGTCCTGCTCGTCACCCGAGGTGACTCGCAGGTATACGCCTGGCTCGACGCCGCCTTCGCCGACGACAGCGCCCGCTAGGTAGGCCGCTAGCAGCAGCGGGCCTGCGGGTTGTGCTCCTTCTCGTCGGCCCGGTGACGCTCGAACGCGCGCCGGCTCATCGGCTCGACGCCCTCGCGCTCGCACCGAGCCACGTACTCGTCCCACTTCGCCTCCCCGGTCGCCTGGCGGAGCAACCGCCAGGCGCCGGAGACACGCTCGGCGAGCAGACTCATGAGACCGGCGCCTTCCGGGAGGCCTCCCACTCGCGTACGGCTTCCTTCTCCTCCTTCGTCGCGAAGAAGTCGGAGGGCGCGACGATCTTCGACTCGACCTTCGGAACCTCGGTGGTCGGCAGTCCGCCGGCGCGGATCGCCTTGACCACGGTCACCGCGGCACCGGCGACGATCACGATCACCAGCAGCGCGAACGCCGCCTGCAGGATGCCGCTCTGGGTCGAGTTGTAGATGATCTGGTCGACGTCCGCGGGGGTCTTCGCAACCCCGTAGAGCTCACCGGCGTCGCGTGCCTCGCGTGCGGCCGAGGCCTGGGCGAAGTAGCCGATCGCGGGGTTGTCGCTGAACACCTTCTGCCAGCTCGCCGTCATGGTGACGATGAGGTCCCAGACCAGCGGAATGCCGGGCACCCAGGCGAACTTGGCCAGACCGTGCTTGAACATCAGCACCGTGGCCAGGGTCAGGGCGATCGCGGCGAGCAGCTGGTTGGCGATGCCGAAGAGCGGGAACAGCTGGTTGATCCCGCCGAGTGGGTCACCGACGCCGATCCAGAGCATGTAGCCCCAGGCCAGTACGACCAGCGCGGAGGCCGACCAGGCCGCCGGGCGCCAGGAGGTGTCGGCGTAGCGCTTCCAGACGTTGCCGATCGTGTCCTGCAGCATGAACCGGCCTACGCGGGTGCCGGCGTCGACGGCGGTCAGGATGAAGAGCGCCTCGAACATGATCGCGAAGTGGTACCAGAAGGCGGTCAGGCCGCCACCGAAAGCCTCGCTGAAGATCAGCGACATCCCGAACGCCAGGGTCGGGGCGCCACCGGTGCGGGAGATGATCGTCTCCTCCACGCTGGCCGCGGCCGCCTCGAGGTCGGCCGGGGTGATCGAGAAGCCGAGCCCGTTGACGAAGGCGGCCGCGGTCTCCGGGGTGCCGCCGGTCGCGCCGGCGGCGGCGTTCATCGAGAAGTAGATGCCCTGGTCGATGACCGACGCCGCGATGAGGGCCGAGATCGCCACGAACGACTCCATCAGCATGCCGCCGTAGCCGATCATCCGGACCTGGCTCTCCTTGGCCACCATCTTCGGCGTGGTGCCGGAGGCGATGAGCGCGTGGAAGCCGGAGAGGGCGCCGCAGGCGATGGTGATGAAGACGAACGGGAACAGCTTGCCGGCGAAGACCGGACCCTCGCCGTTGGTGGCGAAGTCGGTGACGGCCTCGTTCTGCAGCGCCGGGGCCGCGAGGACCAGGCCTACGGCCAGCAGCACGATGACGCCCACCTTCATGAAGGTGGAGAGGTAGTCACGCGGGGTGAGCAGCATCCACACCGGGAGGATCGAGGCGACGAAGCCGTAGACGACCAGGCAGACCACCAGGGTCTCGTGGGAGAGGGTGAGGGCGTCGGCCAGGCCCATCTCGTCGACGTACCCACCACCGATGATGGCCAGCAGCAGCAGGGCGACGCCGATGACGGTCACCTCGCTGACGCGGCCGGGGCGCAGATAACGCAGGTAGAAGCCCATGAAGAGCGCGATCGGGATGGTGAGGCCGATCGAGAAGACACCCCACGGCGACTCCGCGAGCGCATTGACGACGACCAGCGCGAGCACCGCCAGGATGATGATCATGATCGCGAAGACTGCGATCAGCGCGGCCACGCCGGCGACGGTGCCGATCTCCTCACGCACCATCTGGCCGAGGCTCTTGCCGTCGCGGCGCATCGAGAAGAACATCACGACCATGTCCTGCACGGCACCGGCGAAGATGACGCCGACGATGATCCAGATCGTGCCCGGCAGATAACCCATCTGCGCTGCCAGCACCGGGCCGACCAGCGGACCGGCGCCGGCGATCGCGGCGAAGTGGTGACCGAAGAGCACTCGCCGGTCGGTGACGTCGAAGTCCTGGCCGTTCTCCAGCCGCTCGGCCGGGGTGGCTCGGGTGTCATCGACCTTCAGCACCTTGTCGGCGATGAACTTCGAGTAGAACCGGTAGGCGATCGCGTACGAGGCCAGCGCGGCGAACAGGATCCACAGCGCCGAGACCTCCTCGCCTCGGGACAGGGCCAGCATGGCCCAGCAGACGGCGCCGACGACAGCGACGGCGGTCCAGATGACGATGGACTTGAGGTTGGGTCCGGACCGTGGGCCCGAGCCGGTGGGGTTGGCGGTCGACGTCGACATGGTCTCCCTCTGATTCAGCGCGGTACGGTCGTTGTGACCGCTGTCTCAGCCTAGTCTCAGGAAACCGTCGTTTCGACGGCCGGTCGGGCTACTGTCCGGTACGCCAGTCGATGACCTCGCGCAGCAGGTCTGCGTGACCTGCGTGGCGGGCGTACTCCTCGATCATGTGGACCAGGATGTCGCGGATGCTGGCCTGCTCGTCGCCGGTGTCGCGCAGCTCGCCGAGCACGCTGTCGTCGATCGAGTCGAGCCACTCGTCGGCGAGGATGACCTGCTCGTGCCAGCTCGCGAACGCCTCCTCAACCGACTCCTTGGTGGGCTCGACCTTGTGGAAGCCGCCGGTGGGATCGTCAGCGTCGAGGCGGGGGATGTCGAGATTCTCCTTCAGCACCCGCTCGAACCAGCCGTGCTCGACCCGCGCCATGTGCCGGATCAGCCCGATCAGGCTGAGGTCGCTCGGCGGCACGCTCTGCTTGGCCAGGTCCTCCGGTCCGAGGTCCTGGCACTTGAGCTCGAGGGTGAGCCGGTAGTGGCGCAGGTAGTCGCGATAGGTCGCCAGCTCGCCGACGGGCTGCTCCTTGTCGAGGCGTGGGTCCTCGCCCTCGGGAAGCCAGATTCCGCCGAAACCCACCTGTCGCTGATCGCTGCTCATGGGTTCACCCTCGCGGAACGAGCGCCTTTCGGCCAGCGATTTCAGCCGGTGAAGCTGGGCGGCCGCTTCTCCAGGAACGCGTTGATGCCTTCGCGGCCCGAGGCCGAGCCACCGAGTGTGGAGATGGACTGCGCCTCTCGGCGCAGCGCCGATTCGGGGTTGGGCTCGGCGACATCGCGGATCAGGTGCTTGGTGCTCGCCAGCGCCTCGGGGGAGCCGGCGAGGAGGGTCGCGACGACCTCGTCCACCGTGGCGGCGAGGTCATCGGCCGGTACGACTCGGGCGACCAGTCCGGCCTCGAGAGCCTCGGTCGCGGAAAGCATGTCGCCCAGCAGGGTCAGCCGGAGGACCCGGTGCAGGCCCAGGGTGTGCACGAGCAGAGAGCCGCCGCCGTCGACCGAGAGCCCGACCTTGGCGTAGGCGAGGCTGAACTTCGCCCTGTCGGCGGCGATCACGATGTCGGCCGCCGCGGCCAAGGGGAAGCCGACCCCCGCCGCGACGCCCTGGACCGCGCTGACCACGATCGCGTCGCAGCGGACGAGCTCGGTGATGATCCGGTTGGCGCCCTCGGCGAGCTCAAGGATGAACGGCCCGAGGTCCTCGGCCTCTGCGAACCCGGCAAGGTCACCACCGACGGAGAAGTACTTCCCCTCCGCCGCCAGCACGATCACCCGCGCGGAGTCGGCCTTGGCCCGCAGGATCGCCGCCAGCATCGCCGCCCCCGCCTCGGGCTTGAACACGTTGCCCCGGTCAGGGTTGGTCATCGTGATGCGGGCGCAACCGTCGGCGTACTCGTAGCGAATCAGGCTCATGCGCGCATCCTGCCAGGTGGGTCCCATGGTGCGTCACGGTTCCGGCGGCCTGTGTGCAGATACCGTGTGAGCGTGATCGAGGTCAGCCGGGTGCAGGTGGAGGAGACGTATCCGTTGCGGGCGAAGGTGCTGCGCAACGGCGGGCCGCCGGAGGCGGCGAGGCTGGCGGGGGATGACCTCCCGGAGGTTGCGACGTACGCCGCGCGCGATGCGGACGGTCGGTTGATCGGGTGTGTCGGCCTCTTCCCAGAAGCATGCCCTGACCTGCCCGAACACCCCGGGAAGGGATGGCGGATCCGGGGGATGGCGACCGAGGACGGGTGGCGCGGGAAGGGTGTGGGGGCGCAGGTGCTGGAGGCGGCGTTGGAGCACGTGGCCGAGCGCGGTGGCGGGCTGGTGTGGTGCAACGCGCGTACGCCGGCCCGGAGGTTCTACGAGCGCGCCGGGTTCGAGGTGATCGGTGAGCCGTGGGACGACCCGGAGATCGGTCCGCACGTGCGGATGTGGCGCCGGGCCTGATTCGGGTTCGCGCGGCGGGCTCCGGGCGGCGTACTCTCTTCTTTACAGGCGTTCGAGCCGTCATCAGCGGCGAGCCCCGGGAAGAAAGCCTTCACGGCAAGTAGAACCCGGCGGGAGTGGCCCGTCACAGCCGTAACGAAGTGGTCCGGCAGGACAAGCAGGGTGGTACCGCGGTCGAAAGATCGTCCCTGTGGTGCAGACAAACCCACTACCACCCAGCAGGAGATGCCGCCGATGGCCTATCCGAAGGTCACCTCAGCCGACAAGAGTGCCGTCCCGGCCAGCCCACGCTTCCCGGAGATCGAGACCCAGATTCTCGACTACTGGAAGAAGGACGGGACGTTCCAGGCGAGCATCGACAACCGTGATGCCGGCGAGAACGGCGAGAACGAGTTCGTCTTCTACGACGGCCCGCCGTTCGCCAACGGCCTGCCGCACTACGGCCACCTGCTGACCGGCTACGTCAAGGACATCGTCCCGCGCTACCAGACCATGCGCGGTAAGCGCGTCGAGCGACGCTTCGGCTGGGACACCCACGGCCTGCCCGCGGAGCTCGAGGCGATGCGCCAGCTCGGCCTGAAGACGACCGACGAGATCGTCGAGATGGGCATCGACAAGTTCAACGCGGCCAGCCGCGCCTCGGTACTGAAGTACACCGGCGAGTGGCGCGACTACGTCACCCGTCAGGCGCGCTGGGTGGACTTCGACAACGACTACAAGACCCTCAACCCCGACTACATGGAGTCGGTCATCTGGGCGTTCAAGACGCTCTACGACAAGGGTCTGGTCTACGAGGGCTTCCGCGTCCTGCCCTACTGCTGGCAGGACGAGACGCCGCTGTCCAACCACGAGCTGCGGATGGACGACGACGTCTACAAGGACCGCCAGGACCCGGCTGTCACCGTGGGCTACGCGCTCGACGCCACGGGTGAGGACGAGGTCCTCGACGGCGCCCACATCCTGATCTGGACCACCACGCCGTGGACCCTGCCGTCCAACCTGGCGGTGATGGTCGGCTCCGACATCGACTACGTCGTCGTCGAGGGCCCGGTCCCGGGCACCGACCAGGTGGCCAAGTACGTCCTCGCGGAAGCTCGGCTCGAGGCGTACAAGAAGGAGCTCTTCCCTGAGGCCGACGAAGCGACGGTCCTGGGCCGCTACAAGGGTGCTGAGCTGCTCGGCCGCACCTACACCCCGCCGTTCTCCTACTACGCCGGGCACACCAACGCGTTCCGGGTCGTGGCCGCCGACGACGCCGTCACCACCACGGACGGCACCGGGGTCGTCCACACCGCCGGCGCGTTCGGTGAGGTCGACAAGGAGGTGACCGACCGCGAGAACATCGAGGCGGTCATGCCGGTCGGCAAGGACGGGCGCTTCACCGCGCCGGTGGTCGACTACGCCGGTGTCCAGGTCTTCGACGCCAACCTGCAGATCATTGACCACCTCAAGGCGGTCACCCGCGGCGAGGCCGGGGGATCGGTGACCCCAGGCACGATCCTGCTGCGCCGCGAGTCCTACAACCACTCCTACCCGCACTGCTGGCGCTGCCGCCAGCCGCTCATCTACAAGGGTGTGAGCAGCTGGTTCGTCGAGGTCACCAAGATCAAGGACCGGATGCTCGAGCTCAACCAGCAGATCCGCTGGGTCCCCGAGCACATCCAGGACGGCCAGTTCGGCAAGTGGCTGGAGAACGCCCGCGACTGGTCGATCACCCGCAACCGCTTCTGGGGCTCGCCGGTCCCGGTGTGGAAGTCCGACGACCCGGCCTACCCGCGCCTGGACGTCTACGGGAGCTTCGCGGAGCTCGAGCGCGACTTCGGCACCCTGCCGAAGGACGCCGCGGGCAACCCCGACCTGCACCGTCCGTACGTCGACGACCTGGTCCGCCCCAACCCGGACGACCCGACCGGCAAGTCGATGATGCGCCGGGTCTCCGACGTCCTCGACGTCTGGTTCGACTCGGGCTCGATGTCGTTCGCCCAGAACCACGTGCCGTTCGAGAACGAGGAGTGGTTCGCGCACCACTTCCCGGGCGACTTCATCGTGGAGTACATCGGCCAGACCCGCGGCTGGTTCTACACCCTGCACATCCTGGCGACCGCGCTCTTCGACCGGCCGGCGTTCCAGTCGTGCATCAGCCACGGCATCGTGCTCGGCTCGGACGGCCAGAAGATGTCCAAGAGCCTGCGCAACTACCCCGACGTCAACGAGGTCTTCGACCGCGACGGCGCCGATGCGATGCGCTGGTTCCTGATGTCGAGCCCGATCCTGCGCGGCGGCAACCTGGTCGTCACCGAGCAGGGCATCCGGGACTCCGTACGCCAGGTGATGATCCCGCTGTGGAACAGCTGGTACTTCTTCCAGCTCTATGCCAACGCGGCCAACGTGGAGACCACCGGCTCGACGACCTCCACGGACCCGCTGGACCGCTACGTCCTGGCCAAGCTGCGCGACTACGTCGGCGAGATGACCTCGGCGATGGACGACTACTACGTGGCCGAGGCGTGCGAGGCGACGCAGCGGTTCATCGACGTGCTCACGAACTGGTACATCCGCCGGTCGCGGGAGCGGTTCTGGAACGAGGACAAGGCCGCCTTCGACACCCTCTACACGGTGCTGGAGACGGTGACCCGCCTCGTCGCACCGCTGCTGCCGCTGACCGCCGAGGAGATCTGGCGCGGTCTGACCGGCGGCCGCTCGGTGCACCTGGCCGACTACCCGGTCGTCGAGTCCCTTCCTGCCGATGACGACCTGGTCGCCCGGATGGACGCGGTTCGCGCGGTCTGCTCCTCGACCTCCGCCCTGCGCAAGGCGCGCAAGCTTCGCAACCGGCTGCCGCTCGGCGGTCTGACGGTGGTCGGCGCGGACATCGCCGGCTTCGAGGAGATCGTCGCCGACGAGGTCAACGTCAAGTCCGTCCGGCTGCTCGCCGCCGACTCCGAGGAGGCACAGACGTTCGGCATCGAGCAGAAGCTCGCCGTCAACGCCCGCGCCGCCGGCCCGCGCCTCGGCAAGGACGTCCAGAAGGCGATCAAGGGCTCCAAGTCCGGTGACTGGTCGGTGTCCGAGTCCGGCGAGGTCGTGGCCGGTGGCCTGGCGCTGGTCGAGGGTGAATACACCCTGGAGACCGTCGCCGGCGCCGCCTCCGACGACATCGCCGTCACCATGTTGCCCGGTGGCTTCATCGTCCTCGACACGGTCGTCACCCCCGACCTCGCCGCCGAGGGCCTCGCCCGCGACATCATCCGGAAGGTCCAGCAGGCTCGCAAGGACTTTGGCCTCAACGTCGAGGACCGCATCACCCTGGAGTTGGCGGGCTTGGAGCCTGTACGCCAGGCAGCCCTCACCCACGGAGACATGATCGCTCGCGAAACATTGGCGACCAAGTACTCGGTCAGACCCTCGGTTCTCACCCCTGCCGAGGTCGAGGAAGCGAAGGTCATGACGGCACCTGGCATGGATTCAGGTGTTTCTGAAGATGACTCCATCCGCGCGTGGTCGACAGTCGGAGACGGCGAGGTCGTGTTGATCGTCGCGGACAAGGCGTAATCGTCGGGGTGAACCCTAGGAGGGTGAGTCACGCCGGGCGTGACTCACCCTCCTAGGGTTCCTCCATGTCGGAGACACTGGCCGATAGCACGTTTGAGGCGCTGGTGGGGGATGCACGTGGCCTGCCGTTCGAGGAGGCCAGTCTGGACGTGGCCCTGCTCCTCGGTCCGCTCTACCACCTGGCGGAGCGTGAGGGCCGGCTGCGGGCGCTCGGGGAGGCGACCCGGGTGGTGAAGCCGGGTGGGTGGGTCTTCGCCGCTGCGATCCCGAGACTGGCAAGACTTGCTGCGACGTCCGGTGGGTTCGGCGCGCCGCGAGGGTGGGAAGACCTGGTCGAGCATGGATCCTCGCCCGCGGTAGGACGATTCCCCGGCGGACATTTCCACACCAGTCGCGAACTGGCAGGGGAGTTGAGCGACGCGGGGTTGCCGGAGGTCGAGGTGGTGGGCGTTGAGGGGCCTGCCGGCTTGGCGTTGGAGCAGTTGGCCGAGGCCGATGAAGAGCTCCATCGGGCCGCGCTGACCGTGGCGCGTGCAGTGGGTGGGCAACCGGGCGTATAGGAGTTTGATTCGCCCTGGGTTTCGTTCCGACATCTTTGACAGGATTGGGAACGATGCCGAAGAAGTACTCCTCCGAGATGCGTGAGCGGGCGTTGCGG
>NZ_JBEYUV010000064.1:0-16867 GCF_040643685.1 Nocardioides sp. NPDC047086 | reverse complement strand
CCCGGCAGGGAGTTCTCAGCAAGCTCGATCAGCCAAGGAACCGTGTTGGTCTCGACACGCCTCCGCCTAGCGGCTCCGGCGGCTCGACCAGCGGGGTGGGAGCGGGGTGGGGTGGTCTCGACACGCTCGACCACCGGACATCACCGGTCCGCGACACAGACAGGGACCACTGACGGTGCCGATCTGGTACGACTACACCCCCGGCGGCCACGCATGGTTCGTCAGCGGCAGGGACTCCCTCAAGACCAGACTGATCCGCGCAGCCCGATGCACGCTGATGGTCGAGGGGCCGGTGGAGATCGCGGATACCGCCGAGGGCGAGACGGAGGCGATGGCGCGACGGTACCTGCCTCCCGACGCAGCCGACGCGTACCTGGCTCAGGCGGCGAACTACCCGCCCGAGGTGACCATCCGGCTCTCGCCGGAGAACTGACTCTCCGCCGACCTCGGCGCCCTCTGAGGGTCGGCCGGCTGCGGGTCGGCGAGCTGCCGCCGGACCGCCAGCGCCGCGGCCCGCCCGGCACGACTGGCCCCGATGGTGCTGGCCGAGGGGCCGTAGCCGACGAGCTGGACACGCGGGTCGTACGCAGCGGTGACCGCGGTCTGGACGTCGGCCGACTCGCGCAGCAACGGGATCCCGCCGTGGGAGCTGCGCAGGTGGAGCGGCGCGAGATGGGTGACGGCGGGCCGGAACCCGGTGGCCCACAGGATCGCGTCCACAGGCTCGAAGGCCCCCGAGTCCCACCTCAGCCCGGACGGTTCGATGCGCGAGAACATCGGCAGCCGGCGCTCGTAGACCCCGAGCCGGGCGGCCTCCTGCTCCTGGGGGCGCAGCGAGAGACCGGTGACGCTGACGACGCTCGCCGGCGGCAGCCCGGCCTCGACCCGCTCAGCCACCAACCCGACCGCCTCACGCCCACGCTCGGCGTCGAAGTCGGAGCGCCAGACCGGCTCTCGCCGGGTGATCCAGAGCACCGACGTGAGCGGCGCGAGCTCGCCGAGGAACTGCACCGCCGAGGCTCCCCCGCCGACCACCGCGACTCGCTTCCCAACGAAGTGAGCAGCACCCGGATAGTCGTGGGTGTGCACCTGCTCCCCCAGGAACGTCGAGGCCCCCGGGTAGTGCGGGACGAACGGTCGCGTCCAGGTGCCGGTCGCGTTGACCAGCGTCCGGGTGAACCAGGTCCGTCCATCGGCGGAGTGCACGGCGAGCAGGTCGCCGACGGAGGTCACCGACGTCACCGAGACAGGACGCTCCACCGGAAGATCGTGCAGGGACTCATAGAGGCCGAACCAGCCCGGCACCGCGACGTTGGCCCGCTCGCCGGACTCCCCCGGTGCCCGTCCGTCGGGCAGGTCGGCCACGCCGTGCACGTCGTGCATGGTCAGCGAGTCCCAGCGGTGCTGCCAGGCGCCACCGGGGCGCCGTTCGGCGTCGAGCACGACGTGGCGTACGCCCAGCCGGCTGAGGTGGTAGGACGCCGACAATCCGGCCTGACCGGCACCGATCACCACTGACTCGTAGCTCTCCACGAACACCTCAACAACGCGCCCGAAAAATTCCATACCCACGGAATGCTGCGGGAACACGTTCTATTTGACTACCCTCGACTGAGACTCGGGACCCGGGAGGTCGGACATGATGGATCAGGCACCATGACAGCGATCGAGACGCTCCGCGAGATCCCACCCCTCGCACCGGGCGACCACGGGCTCCCCTGGCTCGGCCGGCTGCTCGACTACTCCCGCGACCCGGTCGGCTTCTACCGGCACCAGTGGGAGACGTACGGCCCGGTCTCGCCGTTCTTCCGTGCCGGTGAGCACGGTGTGGTCGCGCTCGGTCCGGACGCCTGCGAGGCGGTACTGCGTAACAAGGACAAGGCCTACGCCAACGGACCGGCCTGGGGTCAGATCGTCGGGCCGTTCTTCGACCGTGGACTGATGCTGCTCGACTTCGACGAGCACCACGCCCATCGCCGCATCATGCAGGAGGCCTTCACCCGGGACCGGCTCGCCACCTACACCACCGCGATGCATCCGGCGATCGAGCAGGGCATGCTCGGCTGGAAGACCGACGAGCAGTTCCCGGCCTACCCGAGGCTCAAGCAGCTCACCCTCGACATCGCCGCGGACATCTTCATGGGTGGTGCGGCCGAGACCAGCCGCGCCGAGATGGACCGGGTCAACAAGGCGTTCATCGCCTGCGTGCAGGCGGCCGCCGGTGTCGTACGCGGCGATGTGCCGCTCACGCGCTGGGGCCGGGCGTTCCGCGGGCGGAAGGTGCTGGAGGGCTTCCTGCGCCACTACCTGCCCGCCAAGCGGTCCACCGCGAGCGACGACATCTTCTCGGTGCTGTGCCACATCGAGACCGACGACGGCGAGCGGTTCAGCGACGAGGACGTCGTCAACCACATGATCTTCCTGATGATGGCCGCGCACGACACCTCGACCATCACCACCTCGACGATGCTCCAGTACCTCGGCCAGCATCCACAGTGGCAGCAGCGCTGCCGCGAGGAGTCGCTCGGGCTCGGCCCCGCACCGACGATGGCCGAGATCGAGAGCCTCACCAGCCTGGACCTGGTGATGAAGGAGGCGCTGCGGCTACGTGCCCCGGTGCCGGCGCTGATCCGGCGTACGGTCAAGGAGACGAGCCTCCTCGGGGTCCGCATCCCGGCCGACACGGGCGTGATGGTCGGGGTCCAGTTCAGCCACATGATGGAGGACTATTGGACCAACCCGGCCGTCTTCGACCCCGAGCGGTTCGCGCCGCACCGACGCGAGGACAAGAGCCATCGGATGGCGTGGGAGCCGTTCGGCGGCGGGGTCCACAAGTGCATCGGGCTCTACTTCGCCGGCCTGGAGGTCAAGTCGATCCTGCACCGGCTCCTGCGCACCCACCGGTGGACCGTCTCTCCCGCCTACCGCGCCCCTCTGGACAACAGCTCGCTGCCGTTCCCGAAGGACGGCAACCCCATCCATCTGACCCGGATCCGAGGAGATCGATGACCACGAAGGCAGCGGAGACAACGGAGGCCGAGAGCGTACGTCCCGGCTGGATCGACGAGTCACGGCTCGCCTCCTGGACCCGGTGGGTCTCGGCTCCGGTCTCGGGCGGCGACGGCACGCTGACCGCCATCGCGCCCTACGACGCCGAGCCGACCGCCCCGGTGCCGTCGGTCACCGCGGCGGACGTCGCCGAGGCGGCGGCCGCGGCGCGGGCGGCCCAGCCCGACTGGGCCACGCTGGCCTTCCCGGACCGCGCCGAGGTGATGCTCCGCTTCCACGACCTGCTGGTCGAGCGCCAGGACGAGGTGCTCGACCTGATCCAGTGGGAGATGGGCAAGGCCCGCTTCCACGCCTGGCAGGAGATCCTCCAGGTGGGCACCATCGCCCGCCACTACGCCCGGCGCGGCCCCGCGTACCTGGCCGACAAGCGCGTGCGCGGGGCCATCCCCGGCATCACCTCCGTGAAGGAGGTGCGGGTGCCGAAGAAGGTCGTCGGGATCATCTCGCCGTGGAACTACCCGCTCTATCTCGGGGTCGGCGACGCCATCCCGGCCCTGCTCGCCGGGGCGGCCGTGATCAGCAAGGCCGACCCGCAGGCACCGTTGACGCTGCTGTGGGCGCGGGCGCTGATGGCCGAGGCGGGGCTGCCCGAGCACGTCTGGCAGGTCGTCACCGGGCCGGGGGCGGCCACCGGTGAGGCAGTCATCGACAACGTCGACTACGTCGCCTTCACCGGATCGACGGCCACCGGACGGGTCGTGGCCCAGCGCGCCGCGGGCCGGCTGATCGGCGCCTCGCTCGAGCTCGGCGGGAAGAACCCGCTCATCGTCCGCCGCGACGCCGACCTCGCCCAGGCCGCTCGTGGCACCGTGATGGCAGCCTTCGCCAACACCGGCCAGATGTGCGTCCACATCGAGCGCGTGGTGGTGCACGAGGCCGTCTACGACGCCTTTCGCCAGGCCCTGGTCGCCGAGACGGAGGGCCAGGTGGTCGGGCAGGCCTTCGACTACTCGGCCGACGTCGGGTCGCTGGCCTCGCAGGCGCAGCTCGACAAGGTCACCGCCCACGTCACCGACGCGGTCGCGAAGGGCGCGACCGTGCTGGCAGGGGGCGAGCCGCTCGCCGAGGTGGGTCCGTACGCCTTCGCGCCGACCGTCCTGGAGGGCGTCACCTCCGAGATGGACCTGTGCCTCGGCGAGACCTTCGGACCCGTCATCGCCCTCTACCGCGCCGACAGCGACGAGGAGGCCGTCCGGATCGCCAACCAGGGCGAGGCCGGGCTCTCGGCGAGCGTGTTCAGCAAGAACGTACGCGAGGCCGACATGATCGCTCGCCGCATCCGCGCCGGCGCGGTCAACATCAACGACGGCGCCGCCCTGGCGGCCGGAAGCATCGAGGCCGGGATGGGCGGCATGGGGTCGAGCGGGCTCGGTCGCCGCCACGGCGCGGACGGGATCCGGAAGTTCACCGACGCCCAGACCCTCGCCGCCTCCCGGATGGGCCCGATCGGGCCGTTCAAGGGCCAGACGGTCGAGAAGTTCGTGCAGCTCGGCAACGGTCAGCTCAAGGCGCTGCGGAAGCTGGGGGCCCGATGAGCGCGCCCGGCACGCACAACCTGGCGGTGCTGGCCGAGGAGTCCTACGCCCGCCACGGCGACCACCCGATGGTCTTCTTCGAGGGCACCTGGCACTCCTCCGGCGAGATCGCCGAGCGCTCCGCCCGCGTCGCCGGCGGCCTGCGCGAGCTCGGGATCGAGCCGGGCGACCGGGTCGTGGTGCTCACCATGAACACCCCGGAGGTCTTCGTCAGCTACCGCGCGCTGTGGCGCCTCGGCGCGGTGGTGACGCCGGTGATCTTCCTGCAGACCCCGCCCGAGCTGCGTCACATCCTGGAGGACTCCGGCGCCACGGCGGCCATCGTCACGCCGGAGCTGCTGCCGCTGGTGCGGGCCGCCTCCGAGGGCCTCGGTCTCACCGTCATCGTCGCCGGCGCCGTTCCCGCGGCCCCGCTGGTCGAGCCCGCGAGCGAAGCGAGCGGTGTCGAGACCAACACAGTCCCATCGAGCGCCGGAGGGGACCGTGTTGGTCATCTCGACAAGCTCGATACAACGCTCGACACGCCTTCGCCTAGCGGCTCCGGCGGCTCGACCAGCGGGGCGGCCGAGGCCCTGGTGGCGTACGAGAGCCTGGAGAGCGCCGAGCCGATCGAGATCGCGCCTCGCGGTGACGACGACCTTGCCGCGCTGCTCTACACCGGCGGCACCACGGGGCGGGCCAAGGGCGTGATGCTGAGCCATCGCGGGCTGTGGGAGTCCGGGCACGCGCTCCACCGGGTCGGGGAGAGCCAGGGCACGACACGGTGGCTGCTGCCGCTGCCGCTCTCCCATGCGTACGGCCTGATCGTGGTCATCAGCGGCATGCACTCCTCGCGGCCGCAGAGCTCGGTGCTGCAGCGGTGGTTCGACGCCAAGGGGTGGCTCGAGCTCGCCCAGGAGCACCGGGTGGAGTCGAGCACGGTGGTGCCCTCGATGCTGCAGATGCTGCTCGACCAGCCCTACCAGAACTACGACCTGAGCTCGCTGCGCTCCTTCGGCAGCGGCGGCGCGGCGCTGCTGCCGGCCTTGCGGGAGAAGGCCGAGGAGGCCTTCGGCGTGACGATCCTGGAGGGCTACGGCTGCACCGAGTCGAGCGCGGTCATCGCGGCCTCGACGGTCGAGGAGTCGCGGCCCGGCAGCGTCGGCAAGCCGCTGTCCCACGCCGAGGTCATTATCGCCGGTCCCGGCGGCGAGCCCGTTGCCACCGGCGAGGAGGGTGAGATCTGGGTGCGTGGTCCCGGGGTGATGCAGGGCTACTGGAACGATCCCGAGCAGACCGCGGCCACCGTCGTCGACGGCTGGCTGCACACCGGCGACATCGGCCACTTCGACGCCGACGGCTACCTCTATGTCGACGACCGGATCAAGGATCTGATCATCCGGGGCGGCTTCAACGTCTTCCCACGCGACGTCGAGGACGCCCTCCTCGCCCACGAGGCGGTCACCGCGGCCGCCGTGGTCGGCCGCCCGGACGCTCAGCGAGGCGAGGAGGTGATCGCGGTCGTCGCTCTCCATCCCGGCGCACGCACCACGCCCGAGGAGCTGATCGCCTTCGCCAAGACACGGCTCGCGGCGCACAAGTACCCCCGCGAGATCCGGATCCTCGACGCCGTCCCCGTCACCAGCGTCGGCAAGACCGACAGGAAAGCCGTACGCAGCCTGGTCCGTACCACCGAAGGAGAGTCATGACACGCCAGATCGAGGGAACCGCCGTCATCGTCACCGGAGGCGCCCGGGGCATCGGCCGCGCCACCGTCGAGCGGCTGGCCCGTGCCGGGGCGAAGGTGGCCGTCGGCGACCTGGACCCGGACCTGCTCACCGAGGTGGTGGACTCGTTCGGGTCGCGCGTCATGGCCACCCATCTCGACGTCACCGACCCCGCGTCGTGGCGGAGCTTCCTCGCGACGGTCGCGGACCTGGGGCCCTGGGACGTGCTGGTCAACAACGCCGGGATCATGCCGCTGGGGTCGGTCCTGAAGGAGGAGGACGCGCTCACCCGGGCGATCTTCGAGGTCAACGTGCACGGCCCGATCAACGGGATCAAGGCGGTCGCGCCGGCGATGGTCGAGCGCGGGCAGGGGCACATCGTGAACGTCGCCTCGGCCGTCGGGCGGGTGCCGGTGCCGGACGCTGCGACCTACTCTGCCTCGAAGTTCGCCGTGGTCGGCTTCTCGGAGGCGCTGCGGATGGAGCTGGCACCGTCCGGGGTCGACGTCTCGCTCGTCCTGCCGTCGGTGGTGCAGACCGAGCTCGCCGACGGGGTGCCGCCCGCCAAGGGGATGAAGCCGGTCACCGCCGAGAACGTCGCGGAGGCCATCGAGTCGGTCATCCGCGAGCCGCGGGCCGAGGTCTGGGTGCCCAACTGGGCCCAGGCGCTGACCAAGATCACCCAGGCGATGCCGCGCCGGTTCCAGGACTTCGTCGACCGGGCCACCAACGCCTCCCAGCTGCTCGCGGGCGTGGATCCGGCGGCACGGGCGGCGTACGAGGAACGGGTGCGGCGGAACGTACATTAGGTGCCGGATTGGCCCAGGAGACGACGGCCCGATTGGCCGGGCGTGGAAGGCCCCGCTCTCACTAGCGTTTTCCTTGTGAAGAACGACGGACTCTCCGTGCCCCAGGGCGCGGCTCTCACCCTCGGTGCGGTGCTCGGCACCGGTGTCATCTCCCTGCCCGCGCTGGCCGCGAACGAGGCCGGACCGGCCTCGCTGGTCGCCTGGCTGGCCCTGATCGTGCTCTCGGTGCCGCTGGCGGCGACCTTCGCCGCGCTCGGAGCGCGCCATCCTGACGGCGGCGGGGTGGCGACGTACGCCCGGCTCGCCTTCGACACCCACGTCTCGACCATGGTGGGCTGGGCGTTCTACCTGACGATCGGCGTGGGGGCGCCGGTCGCGGCGGGGTTCGGCGGGGCGTACGTCGCCGACGCGTTCGGCGGTGGCCAGAACATGTCCCTCGCCGCGACGGCGGGCATCATCGTGCTGGTCACCGTCATGAACTGGTTCGGGATCAAGGTCTCCGGGGGCGTGCAGCTGGCGATCGCCGGGGCCATCGCGATCCTGCTCGCGGTGGCGGTCGTGGTGGCACTGCCGCATGCCGAGCTGGCGCGGCTGACGCCGTTCGCACCGCACGGGTGGGGCTCGGTCGGCACCGCGGCGGCGATGCTGGTCTGGGCGTTCGCGGGGTGGGAGATCCTCTCGTCGCTCTCGGCCGAGTATCGCGACCCGGCGCGCGACATCCGCCGGGCGACGTTCCTGGCGCTCGGCGCCGTGACGGTGCTCTACCTCGGCATCGCGTTCGCGACGGTCGCCTCGCTCGGCTCCACCTCCGGTGCCGCGCCGCTGGCGGACCTGCTCGTCCTGGGCTTCGGAGAGCCCGCACGGCCGGTGACCGCCGTGGTCGCCGTGCTGCTGACCGTCGGAGCGATCAACGCCTACTTCGCCGGAGGCTCGCGGCTGGGAGCGTCGTTGGCCCGTCAGGGGGCGCTGCCTGGTTTCCTCGCCGACGCCGAGTCGGCCATCCCGCGCCGCTCGTTGCTCGCCATCTGTGCCGTGGCGCTCGGTTCCCTCGCGGTCATCTGGGTCGCCGGCGCCTCGACCGACGCCCTCCTCCTGATGGCGTCGGGCACCTTCTCGCTGCTGTACGTGGTCGGTGCCGCAGCCGCGCTACGGCTGCTCCCTCGTGGCACCGGGTCGTGGTGGGCGGCGGTCTGCTCGATGGTCGCGGCGCTGGTCCTGCTGGGCCTCACCGGCGCCCATCTGCTCGGCCCGGTCCTCTGCGGCGGCGCCGGCCTGGTCTGGTCGCTGGCCCGCTCCCGACGAGGCCGGTCACACCCAGCCCGCGAGCTGGCCCTGGCGCTCGAGCCCGCGCGGGAGGGTCTGTGTCCGGACGGCTCCGTAGCCTAGGACGAGCCCGTCGCGGCCGGGCAGCAGCCGGTGGGCAGTGATCGTGTCCAGCGCCAGCCCCTCGGCTGCGGCGCGTTCGGGCAGGTCGGCGGGGAGATCCACGTAGGCCGACAGGTGCAGCCCGGCAGCCGACAGGAGCACCTCGACCGGCCAGGCGTCGAGGGCCTCGAGGAGGAGCGAGCGGCGCTCGGCGTACGTCTTGGACGCCTTGCGTACGTGGCGGGCGAGCAGACCCTCCTCCAGGAAGCGGGCCAGGGCGGCCTGCGGCTGGACGGGGCCGAAGCCGTCGCCGAGCTGCTTGGCCGCCAGGAGGCTGTCGACGAGGGAGCCGGGGGCGACCAGGTAGCCGGTGCGCAGGCTCGGCAGCAGCGACTTGGAGAAGGTGCCGACATAGATCACCCGGCCCTGGTCGTCGAGGGCATGCAGCGGCCCCAGGGGGCGCTCGGTGAACCGGAACTCGCTGTCGTAGTCGTCCTCCACGATGCCCGCGCCGTGCGTGTTCGCGAAGTCGAGGAGGGCACCCGCAGGTCGTACGCCGGGACCGCCGCCTCCGCGCTCGTAGGCCGCGGCGCCCACTGCCAGCTCGGGCGCGGTCTCAGCGACCCCGGGTTGGTGTCTCTGCGCTGCCGCGTGGTCTCGGCGACGTACGTCCCGGCACCTACGCGGGACTCGCAGAACCCCTCCGCGACCAGCCGCTCGTAGACCGTGGCGACGGTGTTGCGGGAGATACCGAGGTCCTTGGCCAGCTCGCGGCTGGCAGGGAGCCGGTCCCCCGCCTTCAGCCTGCCGTCACCCAGCGCGTCGCGAAGGGCCTGGTAGAGCGACGCGGACCTGACGGATCGGTCGGTCAGATCGAGCGCGAGGTCCACAGCGGGATTGGACCACATTTCCCCGTCGGTGGTGGCGACATTCAGCTCGGCAGTCGCAGGCGCGCGATGATCTTCTCGGCCACCTCGGCTGCAGACAGATCGCTGTTGTCGATGACGAAGTGCGGATGGTCGAGCGGGAACGGCACCTCAGGCCCTGTCGAGAGCTCCCAGCGCTCGTTCGAACCGATGACGTCTCCGCGTGCCCATTCGGTGTCGCGTTTGGACGGCTTCGCGGCCAGCCGCTCGGGAGTGCCCTCACGGGCGAGACGGACCGTGACGTCGGCGTACAGCTCCACGAAGTCGATCCGAGCTCCCGCCTCGACCGCGGGCGCGATCATCCACTCGACCTCGTCCGTATCGGAAGAGACGTCCAGCGCCCAGGCGAACGTCAGGATCAACCCCGGTAGGTCGTGAGCCACCGCCTCCTCGATCACGCGTCTGCGGAACTCCTTCTTCAGCGTGCTGAACGGCACGGTGCCCCAGTCGAAGACCTCCAGCAGCGGCTCGATCGTGGCGTGGTTGTGGAGGAGGCGGTACGGCGTCCGGGACGCGATCTCCCGGCCGACGCTCATCTTGCCGACCGCCTGTGGGCCGAAGAGGACGACGAGGTGCATGCGGTCAGTGTGGCGTCCGATGTCGGTGGGCGCGACTAGGTTTGTCCCATGAGCGGCAGCACAGGTTCGGCGTTGGCGCAGTTCAGCGACCCGACGCGTACGTGGTTCGAGGCGGCCTTCGCGGCGCCTACCGCGGCGCAGGCCGGTGCCTGGGATGCGATCGGGGCGGGGCGCAACGCGCTGGTGGTGGCGCCGACCGGGTCGGGGAAGACGCTGAGCGCGTTCCTGTGGTCGATCGACAAGCTGCTGACCGAGCCGGTGCCCGAGAAGAAGGAACGCTGCCGGGTCCTCTACATCTCCCCGCTCAAGGCGCTCGGCGTCGACGTCGAGCGCAACCTGCGCAGCCCGCTGGTGGGGATCCGGCAGACCGCCGAGCGGCTCGGTGTCGAGGCGCCCGAGGTGCGGGTCGGGGTGCGGTCCGGCGACACGGCCGCGGCCGATCGTCGCAAGCTGACCACCTCGCCGCCGGACATCCTGATCACCACGCCCGAGTCGCTGTTCCTGATGCTGACCAGCCAGGCCCGCGAGACGCTGCGCAGCGTCGAGACGGTCATCGTCGACGAGGTCCACGCGGTCGCGGCGACCAAGCGCGGCTCCCATCTGGCGCTGACCCTGGAGCGTCTCGACGCCCTGTTGGAGAGGCCGGCGCAGCGGATCGGGCTCTCCGCGACCGTACGTCCGCTGGAGGAGGTCGCGCGCTACCTCGGCGGTGCCCAGCCCGTCGAGATCGTCGCTCCGCCTGCCGAGAAGCGGTGGGACCTGAGCGTGGTCGTGCCGGTCGAGGACATGACCGCGCCGAGCCCCTACAGCGAGGACGAGGACGAGGACCCGCAGCGCGCCTCCTCGATCTGGCCCCATGTCGAGGAGCACGTCGCCGACCTGGTCACCGCCCACCGCTCCACCATCGTCTTCGCCAACTCCCGCCGGATCGCGGAGCGGCTGACCGCCCGGCTCAACGAGATCGCCGCGGATCGCCTCTGGCAGACACCCGCTACATCCGCTGGTCGGGGCCACTCCGTTCAGACCCCGAGGGAGAGCGAGCGTGTCGAGACCAACACGGTCGGATCGAGCGCAACAGGGCACCGTGTTGGTCTCGACACGCCTCCGCCTAGCGGCTCCGGCGGCTCGACCAGCGGCGGGCCGCCGGCGCAGGTGATGGCGCAGTCGGGCCAGTCGCACGGCGCGGCCCAGGTGATCGCCAAGGCTCACCACGGCAGCGTGTCCAAGGAGCAGCGGGCGCTGATCGAGGACGACCTCAAGTCCGGCCGCCTGCCGGCGGTGGTCGCGACCTCCAGTCTCGAGCTCGGCATCGACATGGGCGCCGTCGACCTCGTCGTCCAGATCGAGTCACCGCCGAGCGTCGCCTCCGCGCTCCAGCGCGTCGGTCGGGCCGGCCACCAGGTCGGCGAGGTGTCGCGCGGGGTGCTCTTCCCGAAGCATCGCGGCGACCTCGCCCAGACCGCGGTCAGCGTGCAGCGGATGCGACAGGGCCTGATCGAGTCGATGAGCCTGCCGGCCAACCCGCTCGACGTACTCGCTCAGCAGATCGTCGCCGCCACGGCGCTGGACACCTGGGACGTCGACGAGCTGTTCACGCTGGTCAGGAGGACGGCGTCGTACGCGACCCTCCCCCGCTCCGCCTATGACGCCACCCTCGACCTGCTCGCCGGGCGCTACCCGAGCGAGGAGTTCGCCGAGCTGCGACCGCGCATCGTGTGGGACCGGGTCGCCGGGACGGTGACCGGGCGTCCGGGGGCGCAGCGGCTGGCCGTCACCAGCGGCGGAACCATCCCCGATCGCGGCCTCTTCGGGGTCTATCTGGTCGGTGAGGGGGTGGGCCGGCGGGTCGGTGAGCTCGACGAGGAGATGGTCTACGAGTCGCGGGTCGGCGACGTCTTCGCGCTGGGCGCGACCTCCTGGCGGATCGAGGACATCACCCACGACCGGGTGCTGGTCACGCCGGCGCCCGGGATCCCGGGGCGGCTGCCCTTCTGGAAGGGTGACTCGCTGGGCCGCCCCGCCGAGCTCGGCGAAGCCGTCGGCGCCTACACCCGCGAGCTCGGCGCGCTCCCGCGGGCGAAGGCGGAGGCGCGGGCCCAGCAGGACGGCCTGGACGCCTACGCGGCCACCAACCTGGTCACCTACCTGCACGAGCAGGCCGAGGCCACCAACGTCCTCCCCTCCGACAGCAACATCGTCGTCGAACGCTTCCGCGACGAGCTGGGCGACTGGCGGCTGGTGGTCCACTCCCCCTACGGCCGCCCGGTGCACGCACCGTGGGCGCTGGCGATCAACGCGCGGATCCGGGAGCGCTACGGCGTCGACGGGCAGGCGATCGACAGCGACGACGGCATCGTGATCCGGCTTCCCGACACCGATGCCGAGGCGCCGACCGGCGAGATCATCGTCTTCGAGCCCGACGAGATCGAGGACCTGGTCACCACCGAGGTCGGTGGCTCGGCGCTGTTCGCCAGCCGCTTCCGTGAGTGTGCCGCGCGGGCGCTGCTCCTACCCCGCCGCGACCCCGGGCGTCGTTCGCCGCTGTGGCAGCAGCGCCAGCGCTCCGCCGCCCTGCTCGAGGTCGCCTCCCAGTACCCGAGCTTCCCGATCATCCTCGAGGCCGTCCGCGAATGCCTCCGCGACGTCTACGACCTCCCCTCCCTCGTCGGCCTCCTGCGCCGCATCGAGCGCCGCGAGATCTCGATCGTCGACGTCGCCACCCCGACCCCGTCGCCCTACGCTCAGTCGCTCCTGTTCGGCTACGTCGCCCAGTTCCTCTACGAGGGCGACTCCCCCCTCGCCGAACGCCGCGCCGCCGCCCTCACCCTCGACCAGGGTCTCCTCGCCGAGCTCCTGGGCCGCGCCGAGCTCCGCGAGCTCCTCGACCCCGAGGTCCTCGCCGAGGTCGAGTCCGAGCTCCAGCGCCTCGCCCCGGGCCGGCGGGCTCGAGGCGCCGAAGGCATCACCGACCTCATCCGCACCATCGGCCCGCTCACTCTCGACGAGATCACCGCCCGAACGGTCCCACCGCTGGTCGAGCCCGCGAGCGAAGCGAGCGGTGTCGAGACCAACACAGTCGATCCGAGCGCCGAGGGGAACCGTGTTGGTCTCGACACGACCAGCGGAGGCGGAGGAGTTCTCGAAGTGCTGGAGAACCTCGCCGCAGCTCGGCGGGTGGTCGAGGTGCGGGTGGCCGGGGAGGCTCGGTGGGCGGTGGTCGAGGATGTGGCCAGGCTCAGGGACGGGCTGGGGGTGGCGGTCCCTCCGGGCGTACCGTCGGCGTTCACCGAGCCGGTCGAGGACCCGGTCGGCGACCTGGTCTCACGGTATGCGCGCTCGCACGGGCCGTTCACGGCAGCGGATGTGGCGGCGCGGCTGGGGCTGGGCGAGGCGGTCGTCCGGCATGCCCTGGCGCGGCTCTCGGCGCGCGGGCGGGTGCTCGACGGGGAGTTCCGGCCCGGCGGGAGCGGGCTGGAGTGGTGTGATGCCGACGTGCTCCGGATGCTGCGCCGGCGCTCGCTGGCCCGGCTGCGCAAGGAGGTCGAGCCTGTCGAGCCGGCAGCGCTGGGCAGGTTCCTCCCGGCGTGGCAGAAGACGTCCGTACGCAAGGGTGCGTTGCGCGGGGTCGACGGAGTGCTGAGCGTGGTCGACCAGCTGGCCGGCTGCCCGGTCCCGGCCAGCGCGCTGGAGAGCCTGATCCTGCCGGCCCGGGTGGTCGATTACGAGCCGGCGTTCCTCGACGAGCTGACCTCCGGCGGCGAGGTTCTCTGGGCGGGTCACGGCACCCTTCCCGGCACCGACGGCTGGGTCTCGCTGCACCCGGCCGACACCGCGGACCTGACTCTGCCCTCGCCCGCTGAGATGCCTCCGGGGCCGCTCGCCGAGCGGCTCCTCGACGCCCTGGCGCCGGGCGGTGCCTGGTTCTTCCACCAGCTCGCCCGGACCGTGGCGGCCGATGAGGAGAAGACTCCGAGCGACGCCGACCTGAGCGCCGCGCTGTGGGAGCTGGTCTGGTCGGGGCGGGTCAGCAACGACACCCTGCTGCCGTTGCGCGCGCTGACCCGTTCCGGCACGCCGTCGCACCGCTCTCGGAGACCTCCGCCCAGAGCCCGCGGCGGCCGTTACACCGGCGGCGCGCGGATGCCGGCCCGGGCCGGTCTCCCGGAGACGGCCGGGCGGTGGACGATCCTGCCCGAACCCGATCCCGACCCGACCAAGCGCGCCCACGCGGCCGCCGAGCGGCTCCTGGACCGCCACGGTGTGGTCACCCGCGGCGCGGTCCAGTCCGAGCGCACCCCCGGAGGATTCGCCGCCGTCTACAAGGTGCTCAGCGCCTTCGAGGAGTCCGGCAGAGCCCGGCGGGGCTACTTCGTCGAGGGCCTCGGCGCCGCCCAGTTCGGCACCGCGGGCTCGGTCGACCGGCTGCGTACGTTCTCCCGGGTCGAGCCGAGCGACAAGCCGGTCGCGCTCGCGCTCGCCGCGACCGACCCCGCCAACCCCTACGGCGCGGCGCTCTCCTGGCCGGTGGCTGAGGAGGGCCACCGACCCGGCCGCAAGGCGGGCGCGATCGTGGTGCTGGTCGACGGCGAGCTGGCGATGTACGTCGAGCGCGGCGGCCGCACCCTGCTGACCTGGTCCGAGGACCCCAACCTTCTCGAGCCCGGCGCCGAGGCGCTCGCGGACGCCGTCCGCCGAGGGGCACTGGGTCGGCTCACGGTCGAAAAGGCCGATGGCGCCCCGCTGCTCGGCTCGGGCGATACCCCGCTGCGCCAGGCGCTCCAGTACGCGGGCTTCGTCGCCACCCCGCGCGGCCTGCGCCTGACCTCGCAGAGCAGGTGAGGTCGTGCCCGAGGGTGACGCAGTGCTCCGGACCGCCCGCAGGCTCGACAAGGGGCTGGCGGGGCAGGTGCTCACACGTACGGACTTCCGCGTGCCGCAGCTGGCCACGGCAGACCTGTCCGGGGGCACGGTGCGCGGCACGGTGCCCCGCGGCAAGCACCTGCTGACCCGGATCGACCACCGCACCGGCGAGTGGACGCTGCACACCCACCTGAAGATGGAAGGGTCCTGGCGGATCCTCGAGGCCGGACGGCGCTGGCCGAAGCCAGGCTTCCAGGCGCGCGTGGTGCTCGGCACCGAGCGGACCGATGCGGTGGGCTTCCTTCTCGGCATCGTCGAGCTGGTCCGCCGTGACCAGGAGGATCGGCTCGTCGCCCATCTCGGCCCGGACGTCCTTGCCGACGACTGGGACCCCGACGCGGCTCTCGAACGCATCCTCCGACAGCCGGACCGCCCGCTCTTCGAGGCGCTGCGCGACCAGACCAACCTCGCCGGGATCGGCACGATCTACGCCGCGGAGACGTGCTTCATCGCGGGGATCAACCCGTTGCGTACGGTCAAGGAGGCCGGTGACAGGCTCCCCCGGATCCTCCAGCGAGCCCGTGACCTGATGCAGGCCGAGTGGTCCCGCTCCCGCCAGATGTGGGTGTACGGCCGCAGGGCCTGTCGCCGCTGCGGCGGCACCGTGACCCTGGCCAGGGTCGGCCCGCCGGGCGAGGAGCGCCCGGCCTACTACTGCCCCAGCTGCCAGGTCTAGCGGCCGTGCAGCAGCCGCAACCGGATCTGGGCGATCCGGACCCTGGTCTCACGCATGTGGCGGGCGACGTGCGCGCGCTCGCCGGGAGAGACCGAGGTGAACTCGTCGCGAAGGATGTTCAGGGTCTCCTCCAGCCCGAAGAGCTCGGCCTCGAGCAGATCGGGGGAATCCGAGTCGCCCCGAGGTGCCGGGACCGTCAGGTCTGGAAGCTCGTTCTCGACAGCCATGCGCATCGCACCATCTCCCCTTGAGTCCGCGGGCCCATGGTGGGCCCACGTCGCCAAGGAGACGGATGCGCTCGCTTTGAGACACCCGGAACGGAAAAACTCCCCGCTCGGGGACGATCAGGCAGCGGCAGCGTCGGCCGCGGCGCGAACAGGCATCCGCAAGATGGTGGCCTCTTCGAGGGCGACCGCGTCGGAGACGTCGCGAAGCACGTCGGAGAGAGCCACGTCCAAGGCGCTGCAGAGCGAGGCGAGGAGCTCGGAAGAGGCTTCCTTCTGGCCACGCTCCACCTCGGAGATGTAACCGAGGCTGACTCGCGCCTCCGCGGAGACCTCGCGCAGGGTCATCCCACGCTCGAGCCGCTGGGCACGAAGCACCTCGCCGAGAAGTCGACGGAAGAGCACCATTGCGGTCAGCCTCCTACAGTTCACAAGTCACCGACATCTGGGTGACGTCCTGCTCCAACGCTACCTGACCCTTCGATGTTCCCGCCGAAGTAGTCCGAGTAGTTCATCGACAGCGAACAAACACGTATCACGCTGGATCTCCGCGCGCGAGCCCGACAGCCCGAGAAGCGCCGTTGTTTCACCGTGCGGACCGGAAACGCCGACATAGACCGTCCCGACGGGCTTTCCCTCCTGCTCCTCGGGACCGGCCACGCCCGTGGTCGCGAGCCCGTACGTCGCCCCCGACCGCTCCCGCGCCCCGGCGGCCATCGCCGCCACGCACTCCGCGGAGACCACCCCGACGGTCTCGATCACCGAGACGGGGACACCCAGCAGGGTGTGCTTCAGCTCCGTCGCGTACGTCACGAAACCCCCGCGAAACGTCTTCGACGCACCCGGCGGCTCGGTGAGCAGTGCGGCCAGGCGACCGGCGGTGAGCGACTCGGCGGTCGCCACGGTGGCGCCGACCTCCAGCAGAGCGGCGTTGAGCTCATCGACAGCGAACATGGGAAAAATCTAGCCGCCCCCATGCCGAGTCGGCGCGTCCTGACCGAGATCGACGTCGAGTCGGCTCGTCATGACGAGCCGACACGACGGGGTGTTGGGGTTTTT
>NZ_JBEYUV010000063.1:0-17999 GCF_040643685.1 Nocardioides sp. NPDC047086 | reverse complement strand
TCTCGACGGGCGCCGGTGTCCAGGACCGCGAAGCGGCCGGCGAAGCCGGCGGCCGCAGGCCGTCCTTGACTCCGGGGTCCGTCGAGAAGACCCTCCAAACAGGGTCGGCGGCCCAGGCCAGCCCTCCGGGCGAAACGTTCCGGCAGGGAGTTCTCGGCAGGCTCGATCAGCCGAGGAACTGTGTTGGTCTCGACACGCCTCCGCCTAGCGGCTCCGGCGGCTCGACCAGCGGGGTGGGGTGGTCTCGACAGGCTCGGCCAGCGGGGTTGGGTGGTCTCGACAAGCTCGACCACCGGGTAGAACGATCGAGCACCTTTGATGCCCCGCAAGCATCACGAGATTCAAATTCGGGCTTGGACAGGCATCACCGAACGTTCCTAACGTGATGGTCACCACCTTCCCCCTCAGCAACCCAACACCTGAAGGACGTGACTCGTGACCGAGTACAGCCCGACCGACCTGGCCGCTCAGCTCAAGAGCGGACTGCTCTCGTTCCCGGTCACCCATTTCAACGAGGACCTGCAGGTCGACGAGGAGGGCTACCGCAAGCACCTGAGCTGGCTGGCCGAGTACCCGGTGGCCGGGCTCTTCGCGGCCGGCGGCACGGGGGAGGGCTTCTCGCTGAACCCGGAGGAGACCGACCAGGTCGTGCGTGCGGCCGTCGATGAGGTCGCGGGGGCCGTGCCGGTGCTGGCGCCGGCGACGGGGAGCACGGCGAACGCGGTCGCGCAGGCGAAGGCGGCCGAGGCCGCGGGGGCCGACGGGATCCTGCTGATGCCGCCGTACCTCACCGAGGCCGGGCAGGCAGGGCTCGTGGAGCATGCCAGCCGCGTGTGCGAGGCGACCGGCCTCGGGGTGATCGTCTACAGCCGCGCGAACGCGGTGCTGCGGGACGAGGCTGTCGACCAGCTCGCCGAACGCAACCCGACCCTGATCGGCTTCAAGGACGGCGTCGGTAACGTCGAGCAGATGACGCGCACCTACGCGCGGGTCGGCGACCGGCTCATCTACATCGGTGGCCTGCCGACGGCGGAGACCTTCGCGCTGCCGCTGCTCCAGCTCGGCGTGAGCACCTACTCCTCGGCGCTGTTCAACTTCGCGCCGAGGTGGGCGATCGAGTTCTACGAGGCCGTACGCGCCCAGGACCGTGACGAGGTCTACCGTCGTCTCAACGAGTTCGTGATCCCCTACCTCGACATCCGCGACCGTACGGCCGGCTACGCCGTGTCGATCGTCAAGGGTGGCCTGGCCGCGATCGGCCGGCCCGCCGGCCCGGTCCGCCCGCCGCTGACCGACCTGCGCGAGGACGAGATCGACGAGCTGCGCGAGCTGATCGCCCGGATCTCCTGACGCCGATCTGCCCCTGAGAGACCGACCCGATAGGAAGGGAACATGAGCTACCGCTCGATCATCGCCGGAGCCGACTCCGAGCAGCCCGACGTCACCGCCGCCACCAGCGCCGCAGCCGAGGCCTTCGCCGGCTACCGCGCCACCTCCCCCGAGGCCCGGGCGGACTTCCTCGATGCCGTCGCCGCCGAGATCGAGGCGGCCCGCGCCGAGATCGTCGAGGCCGCCGTCGCCGAGTCGCACCTGCCCGAGGGCCGGATCAGCGGCGAGGTCGGCCGCACCACCGGCCAGCTCCGGATGTTCGCCGGCGTCGTGCGACGCGGCGACCACCTGGGCGTACGCATCGACCCGGCCCTCCCGGACCGGACCCCGCTGCCGCGGGCCGACATCCGTCAGCGTCAGATCGCGCTGGGCCCGGTGGCGGTGTTCGGTGCCAGCAACTTCCCGCTCGCCTTCTCCACCGCCGGCGGCGACACCGCCTCGGCGCTGGCCGCGGGCTGCCCCGTGGTCGTCAAGGGCCACCCGGCGCACCCGCTCACCGGCTACCTGGTCGCGCAGGCGATCACCCGCGCCGTCGAGAAGGCGGGGCTGCACGCCGGCACCTTCTCCTTCCTCCTCGACACCGGCGTCAAGGGCGGCATCGAGCTCGGCCAGGCCCTCGTGGTCGACCCGCGGATCAAGGCTGTCGGCTTCACCGGCTCCCGCGGTGGCGGGCTGGCGATCGCCGCGGCCGCCGCGGCCCGGCCCGAACCCATCCCGGTCTACGCCGAGATGTCCTCGATCAACCCTGTCGTCGTCCTCCCCGGGGCGCTCGAGGGTGACGTCGAGGCGCTCGCCACGGCGTACGTCGGCTCGCTGACCCTCGGCTCCGGACAGTTCTGCACCAACCCCGGGCTGCTCTTCCTCCCGAGGAGCGAGGCGGGAGACGCCTTCCTGGCCGCTGCCGGGCGGGCCACCGCCGAGGCCATCGGCGCGACCATGCTCACGACCGGGATCGCCCGGGCCTACGAGGCGGGCACCGAGAAGCTCCGGGCCACCGACGGTGTGACCGTCGTCGGTGAGGGCACCGCGGGCGACACCGACGCCCCCGCGCCCCAGATCGTCGAGGCCGCCCGTCTCGCCGGTGTGACCGACGAGGTCTTCGGCGCCTCCGGCGTCGTGGTCCGCTACGACACCGTCGGGGACCTGCTGCCCAGCCTGGACTCCCTCGAGGGCCAGCTCACCGCGACGGTCCACGCCACCGACACCGACAACGAGGCTGCCGCCCAGGTCGTCTCCGCCCTCGAGCTCAAGGCGGGCCGGATCCTCTTCAACGGCTGGCCCACGGGCGTCGAGGTCGGCCACGCGATGGTCCACGGCGGTCCGTTCCCGGCCACCTCCGACTCCCGCTCCACCTCGGTCGGCAGCCTCGCGATCGAGCGCTTCCAGCGGCCGGTCGCCTACCAGGACGTACCTGCCGCGCTCCTCCCGGAGGCCGTCCGCGACGACAACCCGTGGCACCTCGCCCGCCGGATCGACGGAGAGCTGCAGCTGCCATGAGCACCACGACCATCGCAAAGGTCGAGGTCGTCCCGGTCGCCGGCCACGACTCGATGCTGCTCAACCTCAGCGGCGCGCACGCGCCGTTCTTCACCCGCAACATCGCGATCCTCACCGACTCCGAGGGCCGCGAGGGTGTCGGCGAGGTCCCCGGCGGCGAGCCGATCCGTCGCACCATCGAAGAGGCCGCCGAGCTGCTCGTGGGGCAGCCGGTCACCCGCTACCGCAGCCTGCTTCGCCAGGTCTCGGACACGTTCGCCGACCGCGACGCCGGCGGCCGCGGAGCCCAGACCTTCGACCTGCGTACGACCGTCCACGCCGTCACCGCGCTGGAGTCCGCGCTCCTCGATCTCGCCGGTCAGGCCCAGGGTGTGCCGGTCGCCGAGCTGCTCGGTGACGGCCAGCAGCGCGACAGCGTGCCGATGCTCGGCTACCTCTTCTACGTCGGCGACCCCGACAAGACCGACCTGCCCTACCTGCGGGAGGCGGGCGCCACCGATGAATGGGACCGCGTCCGGCGGGAGGTCGCGCTGACCCCCGAGGCGGTCGTACGTCTCGCCGAGGCCGCCCAGGCCCGCTACGGCTTCCACGACTTCAAGCTCAAGGGCGGTGTCCTCGCCGGTGAGGAGGAGGTCGCCGCGGTGACCGCCCTCCACGAGCGTTTCCCCGACGCCCGGATCACCCTGGACCCCAACGGCGGCTGGCTGCTCGCCGACGCCGTCCGGCTGCTCGGAGGCAAGGACGACATGCTCGCGTACGCCGAGGATCCCTGCGGTGCCGAGGGCGGCTACTCGGGCCGCGAGATCATGGCCGAGTTCAAGCGCGCCACCGGGCTGCGCACCGCGACCAACATGATCGCCACCGACTGGCGCCAGATGGCGCACGCGATCCGTACCAACGCCGTCGACATCCCCCTCGCGGACCCGCACTTCTGGACCATGTCCGGCTCGGTCCGCGTCGCCCAGATGTGCCACGACTTCGGGCTGACCTGGGGCTCCCACTCCAACAACCACTTCGACGTCTCGCTGGCCATGTTCACCCACGTCGGCGCCGCCGCACCGGGGGAGATCACCGCGCTGGACACCCACTGGATCTGGCAGGACGGCCAGGGCCTGACCGAGTCGCCGCTGGAGATCCGCGACGGCGCCGTCGCCGTGTCGACCGCACCGGGGCTCGGGATCCGGCTCGACCGCGACCGGGTCGCGGCCGCGCACGAGCTCTACCTCGAGCACGGGCTCGGCGTACGCGACGACGGCGTCGCCATGCAGTACCTGGTGCCGGAGTGGACCTTCGACCCCAAGCGCCCGTGCCTGGTCCGATGACCGCCCGGTGAGCGCCGAGTGAGCGCCGAGCTCGGCTGGCTCCTGCTCGCCGGCATCGGTGCGGGACTGACCGGCTCGGTGGCCGGCTTGGCCTCGCTGGTCAGCTACCCCTCCCTGTTGGCCGCGGGGCTGCCGCCGGTCGTCGCCAACGTCACCAACACGGTGGCCATGTTCGGCGTCACCGGCGGCACCGTCGCCGGTTCACGGCGCGAGCTGCGCGGCCAGGGCAGAAGGATCGCCTGGCTGGCCCTGGCCTCCTTCCTCGGCGGCGGGCTGGGCGCGGCCCTGCTGCTCACCACGCCGGCCGAGGCGTTCGAGACGGTGGTGCCCTGGCTGGTCGGAGCCGGGGCGGTGCTCCTGCTGCTCCGCGACCGGATCCGGGCCTGGGCGGCCGCCCGCGCAGCCGCGCGGCCGCCACGGCAGGGCCCACGACCGGACGGCGAGGAGCGACGTACGCTGGCCCGAGGGTTCGGCTGGGGCGCCGTCGTGTTCGTGCTCGGCATCTACGGCGGCTACTTCGGCGCCGGCGTCGGGATCATCGCGCTGGCCGTCCTCGTGCTCGAGCGTACCGAGGCCCTGGCGATCACCAACGCGGTCAAGAACGTCGCCACCGGCGTGGCCAACGGCACCGCCGCGATCGCGTACGTCTTCTTCGCCCCCGTGAGCTGGCCGGCCGCGATCGCCCTCGGAGCGGGTGCCGTGATCGGCGGCTTCCTGGGACCGGCGATCGTCCGGGTCGCCCCCGAGCGCCCGCTGCGCTGGCTGGTCGGCCTCGCCGGCCTGGGCCTCGCGCTCCACCTCGCCACAACCTGAACCCCCGCTGGCCGAGCCGATTCCCCCCGTCGGCTCGAGACCAACACGGTCCCGTCGAGCGCGACAGGGGGACTGTGTTGGTCTCGACACGCCTTCGCCTAGTGGCTCCGGCGGCTCGACCAGCGGGGGAGCGGTGAGGACGGGGTGATCCGGCCGATAGGCTCCGGCCGCTGTCACGGGTCAACAGGAGGACGAAGCGAACATGGGTTCGAGCATCACCACAGTGCGCGGCCGGGTGCGTGCGCTGGTCGACAACGACACGTTCCAGAAGATCATCATCGGGGTGATCATCCTCAACGCGGTGGTCCTCGGTGTCGAGACGATGGTCCCCGAACACCTCGCCCACGAGCTGGCGCTGCTCGACAGCGTGCTCCTCGGGGTCTTCGTCGTCGAGCTGGTGCTGCGGCTGGCGGCGTACGGCCCCAGGTTCTTCCTCGACCCGTGGAACATCTTCGACACCGTGATCGTCGCGATCGCGCTGGTGCCGGCGACCGGACCGATGTCGGTGCTGCGGGCGCTGCGGATCCTGCGCGTGCTGCGCCTGGTCAACTCGGTCCCTTCCATGCGTCGCGTCGTCGACGGCCTGATCAACGCGGTGCCGGGGATGGGCGCGGTCGCGGGGCTGCTGGTGCTGATGATGTACGTCGCGGTGGTCATCTCGACCAACCTCTACGGCTCGATCGCGCCGGAGTACTTCGGCGACCTCGGCACCAGTGCGTTCACGCTGTTCCAGACCATGACCGGGGAGGCCTGGCCCGACATCGCCCGCGAGGTGATGGCCGAGGACCCCTCCGCCTGGATCTTCTTCGTGGTCTTCATCCTGGTGATGACCTTCGCGGTCCTCAACCTCTTCCTCGCCGTGGTCGTCTCCGGCATGGAGAGCGTCGAGTCCCTCGCCGAGCACGAGGAGGAGTCCGACGCCGAGATGATGGCCGTCCTCACCTCGCTGCGCGAGGACCTCACCGCCGTACGCGAGGAGCTGGCCCTCACCCGGGCCGAGCTGCGGTCGGACTCAGCTGCCCGCTGAGGCGATCTCCCGCAGCACCACGTTGCGGGGGCCGTCGGGAGTGCCCTTGACGACCCGCAGGAAGTAGGGCTGTTCGGGGTTGTGGTTGGGGTCGAAGGACCAGTTCCCGCGGGGGCTGACGATGGTGCCGACCGACCCGAGGGAGTCGGCGATCTCGTTGCGGTCGACGTCGTCGGAGAGGCCGAGCGCCTTGTCGAGCGCGGCCGCGGCGTCGTAGGCCTGCACCGAGTAGACCGTCGGGGTGGAGTCGTACGCCTTGCGGTAGTCCTTCACGAAAGCGTCGTTCATCAGCGAGTCCATCGCGTCGCTGTAGTGCAGCGCGGTCCGCACACCGGATGCGGCGCCGCCTAGCGCGGACAGCACGTCGCCCTCGGTGAGGAAGCCCGGGCCGTAGAGCCGGGTGCTCCTGGCCAGCCCGGACTCGCGGTACTGCTTCACGAACGCCTCCGCCTCCTTCCCGGCATAGGCGGCGAAGATCGCGTCCGCGCCCGACTCCTTCACCTTGTCGAAGAGCCCCGACCACTCCTCGGTCTCGCCCGCCGCGGTGTAGCTCTGACCTGCCACGTTGCTGCCGGACGCCTCGAGGGAGATCATGAAGCTGTCGGAGAACTCGTGACCGGTCGCGTCGTCGGAGCCGATGACGTACGCCGAGCCCCGGTCTGTCCCCTGGGCGACCGCCTTCCCGAGCGCGCTGCCCACGCCCGCGTTGGTCGAGGACGTACGCCACAGGTAGTCGGATCCGTCGGCGAGGTCGTCGGCACCGGCGCCGGTGACGATCAGCGGCGTCTCGCTGTTCTTCGCGACGTCCTTGGCCGCCAGCGCCGTCTCCGAGCCCACCAGCCCGACGACCGCGTGGACCTCCTCGTCCTCGATCAGCCGGCGCACCGCGGCGAGGCCGGTCTCGACCCGGTCGCCCTCGTCGGCCTCAACGACGTCGATCAGCCGGCCGCCGAGCTTCCCGTCGTGCTGCTCGAGGTAGAGGTCGAAGCCCCGGGACATGTCGGTGCCGATCGACGCGTAGACGCCGGAGGTGGGCACCACCAGGCCGATCGAGACCCTCTCCTCCGAGGCCGTGGCGCAGGCCGTCGGGCCGAGCGCGAGCGCCGAGATGGTCGCGAGCACGAGCAGTTGACGCCGAGCCGAGCCGGTCACGGGGGACTCCATCTGTGGAAAGACGGGTGGGAGGTTCCGAGTAGGCGAACACTGGCACAAACCGTGGCCGCGGGGTGAGCAATTCGGTGCCGTGTCCGCAAGTGGGTAGTCTCGCCCTGCCAGTCGTACTCCATGCCTGATGGGGTCAGGGAACCCGGTGAGAGTCCGGGACTGACGCGCAGCGGTGAGGATGACGGGCGGAACACGCCCTCTCTCCGGCGAGGGCAGCCACTGGAGCCTGGCTCCGGGAAGGCGTCCCGCACCGATCGATTCCGAGTCCGAAGACCTGCTGGCTCTGGCGGCGCCCGCCGCCAGGTCACCACGTGCCCCGCGCAAGGGCACATGACGCAGAGCAGGTGTCCCGATGTCGCGAGTCCGAACCGACCGATGCCCCGGAGTCGGTCGTCCGTGGGCGGCCGAGGACGGCCTGCTGGTGCGGCTGCGCCTGATCGGCGGGTCCGTCTCGTCCGCCGCGCTGCTCTCCCTGATCTCCGTGGCGGAGACCTACGGCGACGGGCGGATCCACCTCACCGGTCGCGCCAACCTGCAGGTGCGCGGCCTGCCCGCCGTCGACGGTGCCCGCTCTGGAGACAACCTGCCCGGTGAGGTGCTCACCGCGCTGAAGGCGACCGGCCTGGTGCCGGCGCAGACCCACGAGCTCGTACGCAACGTGATGGTCTCCCCGCAGACCGGGCTCGCCGGGGGACGGGCCGACCTGCGTGGCGTCGCGGCGTCGCTGGACCGGCTGCTGTGCGCCTCGCCGCAGCTGGCCGCGCTGCCGGGGCGGTTCCTCTTCGTGCTCGACGACGGTCGCGGCGACCTGGTCTCGCGGGCGTGCGACCTCGGGCTGGTGGCGCTCTCGGCGGCCGAGGGTCAGCTGCGCGTCGGTGACTCGTGGGGGCCGGTCGTGCCGCTCGCCGAGGCCGCGCCCCGGCTGGTCGCGCTCGCCTCCCGCTTCCTGGACGTACGCGGCTCGGGGCCGTCGGCGGCCTGGCACGTCACCGAGCTCGACGGCCCGCTCGTCGAGCCGGTGGCGGCCGATGCTCGGGTGCCGGCTGCGGCCGAGGAGCTCGGGTTCGGCGAGGTGCCCGGGGGTGAGCACGTCGCCGCCGTCGACGGAGCCTTGGACCGGGCGGCCGTCGAGGCGCTGGCGGAGCGGGGCCCGGCGCTCGTGGTGACACCGTGGCGCGGCGTACTCGTGCCGTCGCCGAAGGCACGCCCGACCCGTCGCTACGACTACATCGACCAGGGGCCGGCGATCTACGTCGACTCCTTCGCGACCATCCGGCGCGAGGCCGACCTTTCCGCGGTGCCGGCCGACGCCGAGCGGCTCGCGGTGCGGATGATCCACGGCAGCGGCCAGGTCGACCTCGCCTCCGACCTGGTCATCCACCCCGGCCTGGTGAAGGCCGCGCGAGGCGCGCTGGAGGCCGGGGCGCCGATCCTGTGCGACGCGACGATGGTCGCCACCGGGGTCACCCGCAGCCGGCTCCCGCGCGAGAACGAGGTGCTCTGCATGCTCGGCGACGACCGGGTCCCGGCGCTGGCCCGGGCCTGGGGGACGACCCGCACCGCCGCCGCGCTGTCGCTGTGGGAGCCCTACCTGGAGGGGGCCGTGGTCGCCATCGGCAACGCCCCGACGGCGCTGTTCCACCTGCTCGAGATGATCCTCGACGGCGGCCCCCGGCCGGCCGCGATCGTCGGCTGCCCGGTCGGCTTCATCGGCGCCGCCGAGTCCAAGGAGGCGCTCGCCTCGTTCGCCGCCGACCACGGGATCGACATCCCCTTCGTCACCGTCCGGGGCCGCCGTGGCGGCTCCGCGATGACCTCCTCCGCACTCAACGCACTCGCCCAGGAGCAGGAATGAGCACTCCGATCCGTGGGAGCTTCACCGTCGTCGGCATCGGCCCGGGCGACCCCGAGCTGATCACCCTCAAGGCCGCCCGGCTGATCGGCGCGGCGCCGGTGATCGCCTACCACGCCGGGGTGCGCAAGCAGTCCCACGCCCGCCGGATCGCGTCCTCGCTGATCCCGGCCGGTGCGGTGGAGGAGGAGCTGCGCTACCCGGTCACGACGGGGACCACAACCCACCCGGGCGGGTACGTCGGGGCGATGGCGGAGTTCTACGAGTCCTGCGCGGTGCGGCTCTCGGCCCATCTCAACGCCGGCCGTGACGTGGTCCTGCTCGCCGAGGGCGACCCGCTCTTCTACGGCTCCTCGATGTACCTCCACGACCGGTTCAAGGAGGTCTACGAGACCTCCGTCGTGCCGGGCGTCCCCGCCTTCGCCGCCGCCACCGCCGCCGTCTCGACGCCGCTGGTGCGTCAGACCGACGTCCTCACGGTGCTGCCGGGCACGCTGCCCGAGCCCGAGCTCGCCCGTCGGCTGGCCGACACCGAGGCCGCCATCATCATGAAGCTCGGCCGGACCTTCCCGGCGGTTCGTTCCGCGCTCGAGGCCGCTGGGCGGCTCGAGGGTGCCTGGTACGTCGAGCGGGCCTCGCAGCCCGAGGAGCGCTGGCTGCCGGTGGCGGACGTGGACCCAGCCTCGGTTCCCTACTTCTCGCTCATCGTCGTCCCCGGCGACACCGCCCCCGCGCCGCACGCTGGTCGAGCCTCCACCCCCGTCGGTCGAGCCGGAGTCGTGAGGAACGAGCGACTCCGTGTCGAGACCAACACGGTCGAATCGAGCGCGTCGGGGGACCGTGTTGGTTTCGACACGCTCGCTGGCGCTCGCGGCTCAACCAGCGGTGGCGGTGGCGGGGAGGTGCTCGTCGTCGGGCTGGGGCCGGGGCCCGACGGGTGGCTGACGCCCGAGGTCTCGGCCGCGCTGGCCGAGGTCGGACACGTCGTCGGCTACGCGCCCTACGTCAACCGGGTGCCGCAGCGCGCCGGGATGCAGCGGCATGCGTCGGGCAACACGGTCGAGGTCGACCGGGCTCGGCACGCCCTGGACCTGGCGCTTGCGGGGGAGCGGGTCGCCGTCGTCTCCGGCGGTGACGCCGGTGTCTTCGGGATGGCCTCCGCGGTGTTCGAGGCCGCCGAGGACCCGGCCTACGCGGGCGTACGCGTCCGGGTGCTGCCCGGGGTCAGCGCCGTCCAGGCTGTGGCCGCGCGTGCGGGCGCGCCGGTCGGTGCCGACTTCGCGGTGATGTCTCTCTCCGACCGGCTCAAGCCGTGGTCCGTCGTCGAGGACCGGCTGCGCGCGGTCGCCGCCGCCGACCTGGTGCTGGCCATCTACAACCCCGCCTCCCGCTCGCGCACCGAGCAGATCGGACTGGCTCGTGACGTACTCCTCGAGCAGCGCAAGCCCGACACCGTCGTGGTCGTCGGCCGCGACGTCGGGCGGGCCGAGGAGTCGCTGACGGTGACCACGCTCGGTGATCTCGACGCGGCCTCCATCGACATGAAGTGCCTGGTCATCGTGGGGGCGAGCTCGACGCGGGCGACCGCGGCGGGGCAGGTCTGGACGCCGAGGTATGTCCGATGACCGTCCACTTCGTAGGAGCCGGGCCCGGCGCCGCCGACCTGCTGACCGTACGCGCGACGAGGATGCTCGCGGCCGCCGACGTGGTGCTCTATCCCGGCACCTACCTCGACCCCGAGGTGCTGGGGCACTGCAGCCCCGAGGCCCAGCTGGTCGACACCCAGAAGCTCGATCTGGACCAGATCGTCGGCGAGATCGTCGCCGCCCATCGTGGGGGCAAGCAGGTCGTACGCCTCGTCTCCGGCGACCCCTCGGTCTACTCGGCGGTCGCGGAGCAGACACGGCGGCTCGATGCGGCCGAGGTGCCGTGGGACGTGACCCCCGGGGTGCCCGCCTATGCGGCCGCGGCCGCGCTGGTGGGGCGGGAGCTGACCGTTCCGCTGGTGGCGCAGTCGGTCGTCCTCACCCGGACCCAGGCACGGTCGACGGCCATGCCGGAGGGGGAGTCCCTCGCCGCGTACGCCGCGACCGGCGCCACGCTCGTGCTCCACCTGGCGATCCGGCGCACCCGCGAGCTGATGGCCGAGCTGTTGCCCTACTACGGCCCGGAGTGCCCGGTCGTGGTCGTCTACCGTGCCAGCCAGCCCGCGGAGCGGGTGCTGCGTGGAACGGTGGCGACGATCGCCGACGCGGTCGAGGACGCGGGGCTGCGGCAGGCGGCCGTCATCCTCGCCGGGCCCGCGCTGGCCCGCGACGGGGGTGAGTCGTTCCTCTACGACGCCGCTCGGGTGCGTGCCTGATGGAGCTCTGCGCCTGATGGACCTCTATGACGCGATCAACCGCCGCCGCGACACCCGCGCGGAGTTCACCGGCGAGCCGATCCCACCCGACGTCCTCGAGCGGGTCCTCTCGGCAGCCCACGCCGCCCCGAGCGTCGGGATGTCGCAGCCGTGGGACTTCGTGCTCGTACGCGACGCCGACCGCCTCGACCGCTTCCACGCCCACGTCGCGAGCGAACGGGAGACCTTCGCCGCCACCCTGTCCGGCGAGCGGGCCGAGACCTTCTCCCGGATCAAGATCGAGGGCATCCGCGAGTCCGGGCTGGGCATCGTGGTCGGCTACGACCCGACCCGCGGCGGCCCCAACGTCCTCGGCCGCCATGCCATCGCCGACGCGGGCCTCTACTCGGTCGTCTGCGCCATCCAGAACCTCTGGCTCGCCGCCACCGCCGAGGGCCTCGGCGTCGGCTGGGTCAGCTTCTACCGCGAGGAGTTCCTGCGCGACCTGGTCGGGATGCCCGAGGGCGTACGTCCTGTCGCCTGGCTCTGCGTCGGCCCTGTGGCCGACCTTCCCGACACCCCGGACCTGGAGCGCTTCGGCTGGCGCCACCGCTCACCGCTCTCGACGGTGGTCCACGAGGAGAAGTTCGGGTAGTCCGTCAGAATCGGCGGGTGAAGAAGTACATCCTCTTCGATCAGAGCTGAAGCGCATCGTCCTCGCATGAGATGCGGAGCTTTTACTAGACGATGACACCTTGTGAACTAGGTGGATTCACCAGGTGTCATCGTCTAGTAAAAGGCGCGCTGTAGGACCACTGCACCACCGTGCGCTGAGGGGCCCAGCCGCGGAAGGTGCCGATGGCGTCGACGGACTCGACCGAGATCCGGGTCAGCTCGCCGCCGAGTTCGGCATGCTGTCGCGCCAGGAGTTGCTCGGTCTCCAGGGTGACGCCGTGGACCACGAGCCGGCCGCCGGGGCGGAGGGCGGTGAGGCAGGTGTCGAGCACGCCGGGGCGGGTCGCGCCGCCGCCGATGAAGATCGCGTCGGGTGCCGGGAGATCGCCCAACGCATCGGGGGCTCGGCCCTCGACGACATTCAGCCCGGGGACGCCGAGACGGGCCGCGTTGCGGGCGATCCGGGCGGCGCGCTCGGGGGAGGCCTCGACCGCGGTCGTGGTGCACGACGGGTGCGCGCGCATCCACTCGATCCCGATCGACCCGGCACCGGCGCCGACATCCCACAGGTGCGCGCCAGGTGTGGGCGCCAGTCGGGCCAGGGCCGAGGCCCGCAGGTCGCGCTTGGTCAGCTGGCCGTCGTTCTCGAAGGCGTCGTCGGGAAGGCCGGCGGTCCAGCCGAAGAGGGGCGCGCCGACGCACTCGATCGCCACGATGTTGAGCCGCGGCGACTCCCCGTTCCACACCGAAGCGGTCGCGGACCGAGCGCTCTCGGTCTCCGCCCCGAGGTCGCCCAGCACGGTCATCGCGGACTCTCCGAAACCGGCTGAGACCAGCAGGTCCGCGATCGACGCGGGGGTCGACTCGTCGGAGGAGAGTGCCAGGATCCGGCGGCCGGGTGCGAGCTCGCGGGCGACCAGCGACACGTCGCGGCCGACCAGGCTGACGGCCACGCACGACTCGGCCGGCCAGCCCATCCGGGCGCGGGCGAGGGCGACGGAGGAGACGGCCGGCTCGATGCGTACGTTCTCCCGACCGAGGAGCGAGATCAGGGTCGTCCCGATGCCGGAGACCAGCGGGTCGCCCGAGGCCAGGGCGACCGCGTCCCCGACATCGTCGAGCAGCGCCGGGAGACCGTCACGCAGCGGCGAGGGCCAGGGCTCGCGACGCTGGCCGGGAACGTCCGGGACGAGGTCGAGGTGACGCTTGCCGCCGAGGAGGACCGGGGACTCCCGGATCAGATGCTGGTGACGTACGGGAATCTCGTCCCAACCTCCGGCACCGATGCCCACCACGACGATCATGAGGCCAGACGCTACAGTGACCGCACAGGCGCGAGGTGCCCCGACTGGGGAGAATCTGGGAAGCCGGTGAGAATCCGGCACAGGCCCGCTGCGGTGAATCGAGCCCCATCACGGGGACTCGACAAGTCCGAAGACCGGCCCCGCGTCCAACCATCCAACGCGATAGGGAGCGGGAGCCTCTCATGCCGGTGCACTACCCATTTTCTGCCGTCCTCGGCTGCCAGGCGGACGACCTCGACGACATGGGCCTCGCGCTCGTGCTCACCACGATCTCCCCGGAGATCGGCGGGGTCCTGGTCCGTGGCGAGAAGGGGACCGCGAAGTCGACGGCCGTACGTGGCCTGGCGGCCGTGCTGCCCTCGATCTCGGTCTACGCCGGGGACCGGTTCTCGATCGACCCGGCCGACCCGTCCGCGGAGTCGCCGGACGGGCCCTTCGGGTCCGCCGCCGTCGTGGAGAGCCGCCCGGTGCGGCTGGTCGAGCTCCCGGTGGGTGCCACCGAGGACCGGGTCGTCGGCTCCCTCCACCTGGAGAGCGCGCTCTCTCGCGGCGCGGTCGAGTTCGAGCCGGGCCTGCTCGCGCGGGCACACCGGGGTCTGCTCTACGTCGACGAGGTCAACCTGCTCCACGACCACCTGGTCGACCTGCTGCTGGACGCGGCCGCCATGGGCCGGGTCTCGGTCGAGCGTGACGGCGTCTCGGTCGAGCACGCCGCCCGGTTCGTGCTGATCGGCACCATGAACCCCGAGGAGGGCGAGCTGCGCCCGCAGCTGCTGGACCGCTTCGGGCTCACCGTCGAGGTCGCCGCGCCCCGGGATCCGGCGCTGCGCGCCGAGGTCGTACGCCGCCGGATGGCCTTCGACCTGGACGCTCCCGCGTTCGTCGAGCGCTATGTCGCCGCCGAGCGCGACCTGACCGCACGGGTCTCGACCGCGCGCACTCTCGTCGGGAAGGTCCGGCTCACCGCGCCCGGGCTGCTCAAGATCGCCGAGGTCTGCGCGGCGTTCGAGGTCGACGGGCTGCGCGCCGACATCGTCACCGCGCGCACCGCGGTCGCGCACGCGGCCTGGGCCGGCCGCTCCGAGGTCACCCGCGAAGACATCCGCCGCGCCGCCCTGCTCGCGCTGCCGCACCGCCGCCGTCGCAACCCGTTCGACGCTCCCGGTCTCGACGAGGACCTGCTCGACCGCATCCTCGGCGACGAGGAGCTGCCGCCCGAGCCGCCGGAGGGCGGGCCTGCGGATGGCTCGGGGGACGACTCGGGCGCCGAAGGTGACCCTGTTGGTCTCACTGAGTCAGATTCCGCTGGGCCTCCGCCTAGCGGCTCCGGCGGCTCGACCGAGGATGAACCCCCGTCGGTTGAGCCCGCGAGCGAAGCGAGCGGTGTCGAAACCAACACAGCCGATGACGCACTCGACCGGCCACAGTCGCCTTCCGGCGTCGCGCCCGAGTCCGTCACCGCCGCCGCCCCGGCCTACCGCCCCCGCCTCCTGACCGCGACCGGCCTCGGCACCGGCCGCTCCGGCGGCCGGAGCAAGGCGATCGGCAGCAGCGGCCGCCGGATCGGCGCGAACACCAGCACCCGCGGCTCGCTCCATCTCGTCGAGACGCTCAAGGCGGCCGCGGGCAAGCAGGCCGCCCGTCCGCGTACGTCCGCGAAGGTCGAGCTGCGCACCGAGGATCTCCGCACCGCGGTCCGCGAGGGCCGCGAGGCCAACCTGGTGCTCTTCTGCGTGGACGCGTCCGGGTCGATGGCCGCGCGCAAGCGGATGGCCCAGGTGAAAGCCGCCGTCCTCTCGCTGCTGCTCGACGCCTACCGGCGCCGCGACAAGGTCGGGATGATCACCTTCCGCGGCGAGAGCGCCGAGCTCGTGCTGCCGCCGACCGGGTCGGTCGACCTCGCCGCGGCACGCCTCGACGAGGTGCCCGCCGGAGGACGTACGCCGCTGGCCGAAGGCCTCCTCGAGGCCGCCCGGGTGCTCCAGCGCGAGCACCTCCGCGACCCCGATCTGCGCCCGCTGCTGGTGGTCGTCACCGACGGCCGCGCCAACTCATCCCGAAAAACTGCGCAGGCCCACGGCAAGGACGCCGTCCGGCGTTCGCAGCAGGCCGCCGCGTACGTCGCCGGCCTGGGCGTCACCACCATCGTCATCGACTCCGAGAGCGGACCGATGCGGCTCGGGCTGGCCCGTGAGCTGGCCGTGCATCTGGGAGCCGAGCACGTGCCGGTCGCCGAGGTGAGCGCCGAGGCGCTGACCTCCGCCGTCCACGGGTACACCGGATCCACCGTGGGAAGGGGCGCTGCCTGATGCCGAAGGGACAGCCGCTGAACGTACCCGACGACGGGCTCACCACCCGCCAGCGCCGCAACCGGCCGCTGCTGATGGTCCACACCGGGCCCGGCAAGGGGAAGTCGACCGCCGCCTTCGGGCTCGCGCTGCGTGGCTGGAACCAGGGCTGGCGGATCGGGGTCTTCCAGTTCGTGAAGTCGGCCAAGTGGCGCATCGGCGAGCAGACCGTGCTCGAGCGCCTCGGGAAGCTGCACGAGGAGACCGGCGAGGGTGGACCGGTCGACTGGCACAAGATGGGCTCCGGCTGGTCTTGGTCGCGCAAGCAGGGCGAGGCCGAGGACCACGCCGCGGCCGCCGCCGAGGGCTGGGCCGAGATCAAGCGGTGCCTGGCCGAGGAGCGCTACGACCTGCTGGTCCTCGACGAGTTCACCTACCCGATCAAGTGGGGCTGGGTCTCCGCCGAGGAGGTGGCCTCGGTGCTCTCCGAGCGCCCGGGGCGCCAGCACGTCGTGATCACCGGCCGTGACGCCGACCCTGCCGTGCTCGAGGTCGCGGACCTGGTCACCGAGATGACCAAGATCAAGCACCCGATGGACGCCGGCCAGAAGGGCCAACGGGGCATCGAATGGTGACCCTGCCCCGGCTGGTGGTCGCTGCTCCCTCGACCGGCTCGGGGAAGACGACCATCGCCACCGGGCTGATGGCGGCGCTGCGCGCTTCCGGGATGACGGTGAGCGGGCACAAAGTCGGCCCTGACTACATCGACCCCGGCTACCACGCGCTCGCCACCGGGCGGCCCGGGCGCAACCTCGACCCGCATCTGGTCGGCATCGAACGGGTGGTGCCGCTGCTGCTGCATGGTGCTGCGGGGGCCGACGTGGCGGTCATCGAGGGTGTCATGGGTCTCTACGACGGCCGCCTCGGCACCGACGGCTTCGCCTCCACCGCCCACGTCGCGGCGCTGACCTCCTCGCCGGCGGTCCTGGTCCTCGACGTCGCCCGGATGTCCCGCTCCGCTGCCGCGATCGCCGCCGGGATGGCGGCCTTCGACCCGTCGGTACGCATCGGGGGAGTCGTGCTCAACCGCTGCTCTCCCGGGCGCAACGCCTCCGAGATCCGGCGGGCGTTGGAGCAGGCTGGGTTGCCGGTGCTCGGCATGCTGCCGCGGGACGAGTCGCTCGCGTCCCCGTCGCGTCACCTGGGTCTCGTTCCTGTCGCCGAGCGCGACGAGTCGGTCGCGCTGATCGAGCGCCTGGGGGAGCAGGTCGCGGCTCACCTCGACCTGTCCGACCTGCTCGACGTCGCCCGCTCCGCCCCCGACCTCGACGATGTCGCTTGGGATCCGTTGCTGGAGCTGCGCGGGGACGACCGTGTTGGTTTCGACACGGCGTCGCTCGTACCTCACGACGCCGGCTCAACCAGCGGTGCCACCGCTGGTCGAGCCGCCCCCGCTGGTCGAGCCGCGAGCGCCGGCGAGCGTGTCGAGACCAACACAGCGCGCCCTGTGATCGCCGTCGCCGGCGGCCGCGCCTTCACCTTCCGCTACCCCGAGACCGAGGAGCTCCTGGAGGCGGCAGGCTGCGACGTACGCTCCTTCGACCCGCTCACCGATCCCGCGCTCCCCGAGGGCACGAGTGGGATCTACCTCGGCGGCGGCTTCCCCGAGATGTACGCCGCCGAGCTCGCCGCCAACCGATCCCTGCTCGAGGACCTCCGGGCCGCCGTCGAAGCCGGCGTCCCGACGGTCGCAGAGTGCGCCGGGCTCCTCTATCTGGCCGAGTCCCTCGACGGCGTACCCATGGCCGGCGCCCTCCCCGCCCACGCCGCCATGAGCGAGCGACTCACGCTGCGCTACCCGGTCGCCACCGCCCTCTCCGACTCCCTCCTCACCCGCGCCGGCGAGCAGGTCAGCGGCCACGAGTTCCACCGCACCACCACCTCGCCCCCGGCCGGAACCCAGGCAGCCTGGATCGTCGACGGCGCCCCGACCGGCTTCAGCAGCGACACTGTCCACGCGTCGTACCTCCATGTGCACTGGGCCGGCCACCCGCACCTGGCTCACCGCTTCGCCGAAGCCTCGCGCGCCTTCGCCGCTCGATCAGCCGCTGGTCGAGCCGCCCCCGCTGGTCGAGCCGACGCCCCCGCTGGTCGAGCCGACGCCACCGCTGGTCGAGCCGACGCCACCGCTGGTCGAGCCGACGCCACCGCTGGTCGAGCCGACGCCACCGCTGGTCGAGCCGACGCCACCGCTGGTCGAGCCGACGTCGTGAGGGACGAACGACGTCGTGTCGAGACCAACACGGTCCCATCGAGCGCGACAGGGG
>NZ_JBEYUV010000062.1:0-18185 GCF_040643685.1 Nocardioides sp. NPDC047086 | reverse complement strand
CGTGGAGTGCGTCCATACCCCATATTTTACCAGTGACCACCGACAGAACCCGAGGCATTTCACCTGGTCAGGTGGCATATTGACGCCATCTTTCGGGCTTGTCGGTGGCTCAGATACGCCACCCGTCTCAGGGCTTTGCCTCAAACTGATGGGGGCCGGCTCCCAACCCATTCCCGAAACAGACAGGGCTGGCCGCCGACCCGATAACCAGCCAATTTTTTTCTCGATCGTCGCCGGTGTCAAGGACCGCGAAGCGGCCGGCGCAGCCGGCGGCCGAAGGCCCGTCCTTTACTCCGGGGACGATCGAGAAGACCCTCAAGAAAGGGTCGGCGGCCAACGACCGCGGCAGCGAAGAAACACCACCCCGTCCAAGAACCCAGATCTCACCCCAGCCACAGACCCCTTACTCCTCCGCCCGACGGAACCTCAACGTCCGAACCTCAAACGCCCCCAGCCGAACCCGGATGACACCTCCATAGTCCGGGTCCTCGCCGAGCAGCTCGGTCATCGAGGAGGTGGTGCGGGCGACCTTGCGGATCGTCTCGCGCATCGGCCACAGCCAGGCGGAGTCGATGTGGGCGTGGCCGATCGCGGCGATCTGGTGGGCCGAGTCGTGCGCGGTCGCTTCGAGGGCCCCGGTGAGAGCCGAGCGAGCCGAAGCCGCCGTCTCGGGGATCCGTTGCAGGTCGACCCGGTCGAGGGCGTCGTCGATGGCCTGCAGGATCCGGAACTTGCGCGGCCCCTCGGGCAGCTCGACCTGCAGCTCGTGGAGGGTCTCCAGATCCAGGCAGAGCTCGAAGACGTCCCTCTCGAAGACGGCGAGCTCGATGCGCCGAGTGGTGTAGAGCTTCCGCGGCGACGAGGTCTCGATGTCGCCTTCCTGGGTGGGCAGGAAGGGGTGATAGTCAAGCAGCACCGGGTTGGCCGCAGCCTCCAGGAAGAGCTCGATCTCCTCCCCGCCCCTCGCCTCCTCGGCGACGAGCACCCACTGGTTGCGCGGGTTGAGGCTCTTGACCGGCTCGCCGTCGGGTGTGTAGACCAGCCCCTCGCACTGGAAGCCGGGCTTGTTCACGTCGAAGCCGAGGTCGCAGACCAGCTCCACGCGACGCCCGGCCCACTCAGCCGGGACGGTGCCGGTGATCCTGAACCAGGCGGTCCCCCAGGCCGGGCCCCAGTCGCTGCCGACCTCGAAGGGCTCGTAGGTCAGCGCGAGTCCTTCGGCCACAGCGATCGGCTCCCCGGGCAGCTCGTGCGACTCGACGCTCACGGGCGCCGAGGTGGTGTGGACCGCCGGCCACAGGCGCTCCTCGAGGACCCTGCTCACCCGGCCTTCGGTCAGGTGTACGTCGTCGTGCATCAGTGCCCGTCCTCGCTCGCTGGATTTCTCGGTTCAAGGTCGCCTCTGTCAACGAGGTACATATATTGCGCGGGTGGCAGCGATTCCGACACCCTCGACGACCGCTCCGTTGCGCTTCGGCGCCAACCACGTGCCCTCGTCCGGCTGGTTCTACTCCTGGCTCGACTTCGACGCCGACCAGATCGCCCGGGACTTCGACGACCTCGCCGGGCTCGGCCTCGACCACGTACGCATCTTCCCGGTCTGGCCATGGATCCAGCCCAACAGCTCGCTGATCCGGTCCTCGGCGGTCGACGACGTGCTCACCACCATCGACCTTGCCGCCGCCCGCGGGCTCGACGTCTGCGTCGACCTGGTCCAGGGCCATCTGTCCAGCTTCGACTTCCTGCCCTCATGGGTGCTCACCCACCATCAGCGATCGGTCTTCAGCCACCCCGAGGTGCGCGCGGGCCTGCGCACCTACGTCGACACCCTCGCGAGTGCGGTCGCCACCCGGGACAACGTCTTCGCGCTCACCCTCGGCAACGAGGTCAACAACCTGTGGCCCGCCAACCCGACCACCGTCGCCGACTCGCGCTCCTGGGCCCAGGAGCTCCTCGAGACCGCCCGCGAGGCGGCGCCGGATCTGCTATGCCTGCACTCGCTCTTCGACGACGCCTTCTATGCTCCCGACCACCCCTTCGGGCCTGCCGACGTCACCACGCTCGGCGACCTCAGCACCGTGCACTCCTGGGTCTTCAACGGAGTCGGCGCGATCGACGCGCCCCTGGGCCCGGCCACGCTCACGCACGCCGACTACCTGGTCGCGCTGGCCGCTGCGTACGCCGCGGAGCCGGGGCGCCCGGTCTGGCTCCAGGAGATCGGCGCTCCCCTGCCGGAGATCGGACCGGAGAGCGTGCGCGAGTTCGTCAGCGGCACCGTCGGCCACGTCGCGCGGAACCCGGCCCTGTTCGGCATCACCTGGTGGTGCTCCCACGACCTGGACCGATCGCTGGTCGACTTCCCCGATCGGGAGTACGACCTCGGTCTCTTCACCATCGACCACCGGCGCAAGCCCGTCGCCGAGGCGCTGGCCGCCGCGATCGCCGAGCACCGCGGCCCTCGCCCCGAGGCGGTCGCCCGACAGCGGATCGAGTGCCCCGTCGACCTCGTCCTCGAGCCCGAGCGCCGCGCCGAGGTCGCCCCCGGCAGCGACTTCCACCGCGCCTGGGTCGCAGCCCGGAGCGAGGGTCCGGTCGAGATCGTCGCGCCGAGGGCCTGAGCCGGCTCAGCGGGCCGAGTACGCCACCTGGCGGTCGGACGCCTGGCTGCGCTTCCACGTACGGAAGCTGTCCTCGTCGTTGCCACGGCGCCAGTAGCCGGAGATCGACAGGTCGCCGCGCGGCACCCCGCGCTCACGCAGCAGGTAAGGCCGGATCCGCTGCATCGTGACCTCGGCCTCGCCGTGCACGAACGCGTGCACCCGGCCCAGCAGCCAGGGCAAGCCGCGCACGACGACGTCCAGCGGCGGGTCGACGGTCGCATCCAGCCAACGCACCGCGACCCCGGCCGGGCTCGCGACCTGCTGGAGATGCTCCGCGGAGGGCACCTCGATCACGGCGTAGCCCACGGCGTCGGCCGGCAGCGCCGCCAGCGCCGCACGGATCGCGGGCAGACCGGACTCATCGCCGACGAGCAGGTGCCAGTCGGCCGCCGGGTCCGGAGCGTACGTCCCACCCGGCCCGCGCACGGTGAGCACGTCACCCGGGCCGGCGGTGGCCGCCCAGCGGCCCGCGACGCCCTCGTCGCCGTGGTGCACGAAGTCGACGGCCAGGGTCCCCTCGGAGACCGAGGGGTCCAGCGCGGTGTAGGTGCGGCAGACGGTCGAGCCGTCGCCGACCGGGATCTCCAGCCGCACGAACCGGTCGGTGCACACGCTGCCCTCGAACGCGGAGAGGTCCTCGGCGCGGAGATGGACGCGGGTCATGCCGGCGCTGAGACGCCGGGTCGAGGTGACCACGACCCGCGTCTCCGGCTTTGACTCCGGCTTCACCGCGCGAAACATGAGGGGAGCCTAACCTAAATTTCGAGAAATGCGGATGATGGCCCGCGGACTGCCCTAGAGTTTGCGCCGTGCTCTACTCCGCCGGGTTCGAGTTCGAATATGCCCTGGTGACGGAGTCACCCGACGTAGGCGCGGGCACGTTTCGCGACACGGGCAGCTTCCACGACTTCGTGGATCTCGACTTCGAAACCCTCCAACGCGCCCTTGCCGACGGCTCAGGAACCACCGACGAAGGCCTCGTCCGCGGTGACCTGGGGATCAAGAGCGGCTATTGGTACCTAGAGGGCGACGAGCGGTTCAGCGCCGACGGCACCTTCACGTCGATGCTGGTCAAGGGTGTGGAGATCCGCACGCCGATCTGCTCGAGCACCACCGAGGCCGCCGACCGGCTGGCCGATCTGCAGGACGACATCTCCAAGCGTCTCGAGCCCCTCGGCCTGCACCTGGGCATCGTCGGCTTCAACCCGGTCCGCGAGGCGTACGTCCTCGACCCGCCCCTCAACGAGTGGGAGCGGAAGATGCGGGCCGAGCATCGTGAGTACGACCACGCCGAGGTCTCCAACCTGAGCTACGGCCCCGACATCAACCTCTCCTTCCCCGGGCTCTCCGCGGAACAGGTCGTCGAGGTGACACGCCGGCTGACCTACTACAGCCCGTTCATGGTGCCGTTCAGCTTCAGCTCGCCCTTCCACGCCGGTGCCCGATGGCGCGGCCCCAGCAAACGCACCTATGAGCGCACCTGGCGACGGGTGGCGGCCCGCTGCTTCGTCGCCCCGCCCGCCGGAGCCGAACCCACCATGGTCCACCCGCCGCGGATCCCGCGTGAGGAGGGACGCATCGAGTTCAAGGCCTACGACGCCTTCCTCTCCCGCGACCTGCTGCTCGCCGGCGCGGCGCTGACGCTCGGCGTCTGCCTCGCCGACGACCTGCCCGGGCTGGCCGACAAACCCAGTCGTGACCTGCACCAACGCTCCGCAGTCGCCGCGTTCGCCGACCCCGAGATCGCTGCGGGCGCCCGCGACGTGCTCGCGGCCGCCCGCCGGGCGCTCGCCGGCGTGCCGGAGAGCGGTCACCTCGACTGTCTGGACCAGTTGCTGAGCGCGGGGCGCACCCCAGCCGATAGCCTTCTGGACGCATATTCGCGCACAGGCCTGATGTACCTCCCGGAAGGACTTCGTTGACTGATCTCCCCGCCGACCTGACCGCTGACCAACTCGTGACGGTGCCCGCAGAGGCCGATGTCGCGATCTGTGGAGCAGGCCCGATCGGCGCCGCGACAGCCTATTTCCTGGCGCAGATGTCACCGGAGCTGCGGGTCGTGGTGCTCAGCGACGATCCCGACGACGACCCCGACCACGCCTCCACCTACCGCTACTCGGGCGGCAGCATCCGGTGGACCTGGGCCGACCCGGTCAAGCGCGAGATGACCGCCGAGACCGCCTCGTTCGTCCAGGGCCTGCTCGCCGAGGGCGTCGACCTGGCCGCGATCGAGAACACCTACCACCTGCTCCACACCGGCGAGCACATCCCTGCGCTCAACATCTCCGCGACCCGGCTCGTCTCCCACCTGCTGGAACGGGCCACCGACGCCGGGGCACAGGTCGTCCCCGGCGCGGTCGTCGAAGGCGTACGTGCTGACGGGTCGGGCCACCTGGTCGACACCGCCCGCGGCACGATCCGTGCGGAGCGGGTCCTGTTCGCGCTGGGCGCCGCCAACGCCCGCCTCTTCCCGCAGACCGAGGCCGAGCTCGAGAAGCGGCAGCTCTTCGTGCTCGACCTGCCCGTCCCTCCCGAGCGGGAGCGGATGCCGCACACGATCGTGCCGGTCGGCGACGGCTTCGGCTACGCCTTCGTGAAGTCGGTCGACGGGCACCTGCGGGTGCTGGTCGGCCAGGAGGACATCGTCGACGACGACGACCTCAGCGGCCCCGTCGACCACTGGGAGACCCTCCTGGAGTGTGGCCTCGCGACCGCGCTCCCCTGGCTTCGCGACGCCAAGGTCGAGCAGATCCTGTGGGGTGTCGACGTGGCCCAGAAGAAGCTGGTCCTCGACGAGCCGGCGCCCGGCCTGCTCCTGGCCGGATGTGGCAGCTCGGTCCGCTCCTCGGCCTGGCTGGGACGTACGCTCGCCGAGCGCCTCGCGGCCTAGGGGGTCCAGCCCTCGAGCTCGGCCCGGGTCGGCGGGTTGGCACCGGCGCGCGAGACGGTGACCGCCGCCGCCCGGACGCCGTGGGCGAGCACCTCGCGCCGGTCGCGCTCGAAGTCGTCCCAGAGCGCGTCGACGAGGCCCGCGGAGAAGGTGTCGCCGGCGCCGATGGTGTCCACCACCGTCACCTTCTCGGCCTCGACGTCGATCCGTCCCTCGCCGGTGATCCAGCTGGCACCGTCGCCACCGCGGGTCACCGCGACCGCACCAGCACCGAGCTCGAGCAGCCGCGCGGCAGCCTTGTCGAGCCCGACGCCGGGGTAGAGCGTCTCCAGGTCCTCGTCGCTGGCCTTGACCACATCGGCGTACGCCGCCGCGCGCTCGATCCGCGCGACGATCTCCTGGCCGGTTCCGGTCAGCGTGGGCCGCATGTTGATGTCGTAGAGGACCCGGGTGGAGTCGGGGAGCCCGTCGAGCAGGTCGAAGACCGTCTCGGCACCGGGTGAGAGCACCGGCGCGAGCGAACCGATGTGCACGAACCGCGGCGTCCCCACCGAGACCTCGCCGAGCTTCCACTCCAGGTCGAAGACGTACGTCGCCGACCCGTCGGCCGTGATGGTGGCCTGCGCCGTCGAGGTGCGGGCCAGCACGTGCGGGTCGCATGCCATCCGGACCCCGGAGCCGGCCAGGTGGGCGGCCAGCGCCTGCCCACGGGCGTCGTCGGCGTAGGAGGCCGCATAGCGCACCGGACGGCCGAGCCGGCCCAGCGCGACCGCGACGTTGGCGCCGCTGCCGCCCGGATGGTCCTGGGTCACGCCGTCGGACGTGGTGACCACGTCAACCAGTGCCTCACCTACCACCAATACGTCGGCAACGGCATTGTCACGATCCAGGCTGGTCACGGCGGCAGAGTAGCAACTCGGCGTACGAAGGAATTTTCTGGGTTGACCAGCAGAAACCGCCTACTGTCCAGTAACCCACCGCGGGTGCGCAACCGCTCTCGACCGCGTGCGACCATTGAGGATGTGACCGAAGAATCCACCGAGACGACTGGTGGTCCGCAGGGCCCGACCCCCGCCCAGCCGACCGTTATCCACGAGGGTCTACCGACCCAGCTTCCGGACATCGATCCCGAAGAGACCAGTGAGTGGCTCGGCTCGTTCGACGCGATGCTCGAGTCGAGCGGACGCGAGCGAGCCCGCTACGTCATGCTGCGCCTTCTGGAGCGCGCCCGCGAACAGTCCGTCGGCGTCCCCGCACTGCGAAGCACCGACTACATCAACACCATCCCCTCCGACCGCGAGCCGTGGTTCCCGGGCGATGAGGACATCGAGCGACGCATCCGGGCCTTCATCCGCTGGAACGCCGCCGTGATGGTCTCCTCCGCCAACCGCAAGGGCCTCGAGGTGGGCGGCCACATCGCCACCTACCAGTCCTCCGCGAGCCTCTACGAGGTCGGCTTCAACCACTTCTTCCGCGGCAAGGACCACCCCGGCGGCGGCGACCAGGTCTTCATCCAGGGCCACGCCTCCCCCGGGATCTACGCGCGAGCGTTCCTCGAGGGCCGGCTCAGCGAGGAGCAGCTCTTCCGCTTCCGCCAGGAGGTGCAGCACGGGGTCGGCCAGGGCATCTCCTCCTACCCGCACCCGCGCCTGATGCCGGACTTCTGGGAGTTCCCGACGGTCTCGATGGGCCTGACCGGGATCAACTCGATCTACCAGGCTCGGTTCAACCGCTACCTGCAGAACCGCGGCATCAAGGACACCTCCGACCAGCGCGTGTGGGCCTTCCTCGGCGACGGCGAGATGGGTGAGCCCGAGTCGCTCGGCGCCATCCGGGTCGCCGCCCGCGAAGAGCTCGACAACCTGGTCTGGGTGGTCAACTGCAACCTGCAGCAGCTCGACGGTCCGGTGACCGGCAACGGCAAGGTCATCCAGGAGCTGGAGTCCAACTTCCGCGGTGCCGGCTGGAACGTCATCAAGGTCATCTGGGGCCGCGAGTGGGACCAGCTGCTCGCCAAGGACGTCGACGGCGTCCTGGTTAACAAGATGAACTCCACCCCCGACGGCCAGTTCCAGACCTACTCGGTCGAGACCGGTGCCTACGTCCGGGAGAACTTCTTCGGCTCCGACCCGCGCCTGCGCAAGATGGTCGAGCAGATGAGCGACGAGCAGATCCGCAAGCTCCCCCGCGGCGGCCACGACTACCGCAAGGTCTACGCGGCCTTCGACGCGGCCACCAAGACCGTCGGGCAGCCGACCGTCATCCTCGCCCACACCATCAAGGGCTGGACGATCGACGCTCTGGAGGGCAAGAACGCCACCCACCAGATGAAGAAGCTGACCATGGCGGACCTGAAGAAGTTCCGCGACCGTCTGCTCCTGCCGATCTCCGACAAGGAGCTCGAGGCGACCTACGAGCAGACCGGCGCGGCGCCGTTCTTCAACCCGGGTCCGGAGTCGGCCGAGATCGAATACATGATGGAGCGCCGCAAGCAGCTCGGCGGCCCGCTCCCCCAGCGCCGGGTCGAGTTCAAGCCGCTCACCCTGCCGGGCGAGAAGGTCTACGCCGAGCTCAAGCAGGGCTCCGGCAAGAACAAGATCGCCTCCACGATGGCCACCGTCCGGCTCCTCAAGGACTGGATGCGTGACCCGGAGATCGGCAAGCGCATCGTGCCGATCGCACCCGACGAGTACCGCACCTTCGGCATGGACGCGATGTTCCCCAGCGCGAAGGTCTACAACCCCGGCGGCCAGCAGTACGAGTCGGTCGACCGGAAGTTGTTGCTCTCCTACAAGGAGTCCGCGCAGGGCCAGCTCCTGCACGAGGGCATCTCCGAGGCGGGGGCGCTGGCTTCGGCGACCGCTGCCGGCACGGCGTACGCAACCCACGGCGAGCCGATGATCCCGTTCTACATCTTCTACTCGATGTTCGGGTTCCAGCGCACCGGTGACTCGATCTGGGCGATGGCCGACATGATGGGCCGCGGCTTCCTGGTCGGCGCCACCGCCGGTCGCACCACGCTGACCGGTGAGGGTCTCCAGCACGCCGACGGTCACTCCCCGCTGCTGGCGGCGACCAACCCGGCGGTCGTGCACTACGACCCCGCGTTCGCCTACGAGGTCTCCCACATCATGCAGAGCGGCCTCGAGCGGATGTACGGCTCGACCGAGGAGCACCCCCACGGCGAGAACGTCATCTTCTACCTGACCGTCTACAACGAGCCGGTCAGCCAGCCCAAGGAGCCCGACGACGTCGACCTCGAGGGCATCCTGAAGGGCATCCACCAGGTCTCGACCGCTGAGGGCGAGGGTCCGAAGGTCCGCCTGCTGGCCTCCGGCGTCGGCTTCCCGTGGGTCGAGGAGGCTGCCCGCATCCTCGAGGAGGACTGGGGTGTCAAGGCCGACACCTGGTCGGTCACCTCGTGGAACGAGCTCGCCCGCGACGCCATCGACGCCGAGCAGTGGAGCCTCAACCACCCCGGTGAGACCCCGCGCACGCCGTACGTCACCGAGAAGCTCTCGGCGTCCAACGGCCCCGTCATCGCGGTCTCCGACTACATGCGGGCCGTCCCGCTGCAGATTGCCCGCTGGGTGCCCGACGACTATCGCGTCCTCGGTGCCGACGGGTTCGGCTTCGCCGACACCCGCCCGGCCGCGCGTCGCTTCTTCCAGATCGACGCCCAGTCCGTCGTCGTCCAGGCCCTCCAGGCCCTGGCCGAGGCCGGCGAGATCGACGCCGCACTGGTGAAGAAGGCCTTCGACACCTACCGCATCGACGACCCGACGGCGACGAAGGGCATCATGCAGGAGGGCGGAGACGCCTGAGCGTCTGTTCGTCAGGTCGGGGGCTCGGAGCGAGAAGTTCCGGGCCCCCGGCCGCATCTCCAGGTGGAAGGATCAGCAGTGTGACCAATCAGGCGAGCGTCGACACACGTCGACGGACGGCAACAGCGCTGCGGCGCGCGACCGGCCGGCTGGCGACAGCCGCCACGTCGCGGATGGACGACGCGATGCCGTGGTTCAAGGACCTCTCCGCGAAGAACCGCTCCCTCGTCGGCCTGATCGTCCAGGCCGGCATCAAGGAGTTCGTCGGCTGGTACGGCGGCGGCGCCTCCGCCGACACCGCCAAGCCCGACCTGGCCGCGTCGATGTTCGGCGTCGCACCCCGTGCGCTGACCGGCATTATCACGCTCCAGCAGACCGTGGACCTCGTCCGCCTCTCCATCGAGGTGGTCGAGGCCAACATCGACCACCTCCTCGGCCCCGAGGACGCCGCCGACGTCCACGAGGCGATCGGCCGCTACGCCCGTGAGGTCGCCTTCGCCACGGCCGAGGTCTACGCCCGCGCCGCCGAGCAGCGCGGCGCCTGGGACGCCCGGCTCGAGGCGCTCGTGGTCGATGCGGTCCTGCGTGCCGAGACCGACGAGGTCGTCCTCTCCCGGGCCAGCGCGCTGGGCTGGGACGCCGACCTGCCGTTGTGCGCGGTGCTGGGTCATGCCCCGGACGGCGTCCGCCTCGACGTCGCCATGGAGGAGGTACGCCGCCGCGGCCGCGCCCACGACCTGCACACACTCTGCGCGGTCCAGGGTGACCGCCTCGTCGCCCTGCTCGGCGGCATCGAGGACCCGTTGGAGGCCGCGGAGCGCATCGCCGACCTGTTCGCGGACGGGCCGGTCGTGGTCGGACCGATGGCGGCCGGGCTCGCCACCGCCGCCGAGTCCGCCCGGGCCGCGCTCTCCGCCTACCGGGCCGCACCCGGCTGGCCCGACGCGCCTCGCCCGGCACGCAGCCAGTCGTTCCTGCCCGAGCGTGCCCTGGCCGGCGACGCCTGGGCCCACCGCTACCTGATCGAGCATCTCTACCAACCGCTGGTGGAGGCCCGCAGCACCCTGATCGAGACGCTGGCTGCGTACTTCGCCGCCGGAGGTGGCCTCGAGGCCACCGGTCGCACGCTGTTCGTGCACCCCAACACCGTGCGCTACCGGCTCAAGCAGGTCGCGGAGCTCACCGGGTTCCTCCCGACCGACCCGCGCGACGCTCTCGCCCTGCAGGTCGCCCTGATTCTCGGCCGGCAACAGGACCATTAACCCTGGCAGCGACGCAAGTTGTAGAACCCCTACAAGATTGCGTGACAGATATTCGTCGCCGCTGAAGGTGATCCGACACCCCTCCAGACGGGACCATCGTTCCGTGCTCGTCATTGTCGCCCCAGGACAAGGTGCTCAGACACCAGGATTCCTCACCCCGTGGCTGGAGGACCCCGCTTTCGCCGCTCGTATGGAGTGGCTCTCAACCGTCGCAGGCATCGACCTGATCGACTACGGCACCAATGCCGACGCAGAGACCATCCGCGCCACCGAGATCGCCCAGCCGCTGCTGGTCGCCACCGGTCTGGTCGCGGCGCTCGAGCTGTTCCCGCAGCCCGCGGACGCCTTCGGAAAGATCGGTGCCGTCGCCGGCCACAGCGTCGGTGAGATCACCGCCGCCGCCGGCGCGCGCGCGATCAGCGCCGAGCAGGCGATGGTCCTCGTTCGCGAGCGGGGCAAGGCCATGGCCGAGGCCGCCGCCAAGACGCCGACCGGCATGACCGCGGTCCTGGGCGGCGTTCGCGAGGAGGTGCTGGCCGCGATCGAGAAGCACGGCCTCACTCCCGCCAACGACAACGGCCCCGGCCAGATCGTCGCCGCAGGCACCCTCGAGCAGCTCGAGGCCTTCGCCTCCGACCCGCCTGCCAAGGCCCGGCTGATGCCGCTCAGCGTCGCCGGCGCCTTCCACACCAAGCACATGGAGCCTGCGGTCGGCCACCTCTCCCGGCTGGCCCAGAGCGTCTCGACCCACGACCCGCGTACGCGCCTGATCAGCAACAAGGACGGCCAGATCGTCCACGACGGCGCCAAGGCACTGGACCGGATCGTCGGTCAGATCGCCAACCCGGTGCGCTGGGACCTCTGCCTCGACACCATGTCCGACATCGGCGTGACCGGCATCTTGGAGATGCCGCCGGCCGGCACCCTGACCGGGATCGCCAAGCGTGCCCTCAAGGGGGTCGAGACCTTCGCGCTGAAGACTCCCGACCAGCTCGAGGACGCCCGCGCGTTCGTCGAGAAGCATGGTGAGGCCAACCCGATCGAGACCACGCCGACCTGGCGCATGGTCGTCTCCCCGTCCAAGGGCACCTTCAAGCTCTCCGAGACCGTGTCCGGGATCGACGTGATCCCGGCCGGCGCCGAGATCGGCGCCATCGCCAGCCTCCGCGACACGATCGCGATCACCTCGGCCCACGGCGGCGAGGTCATCGAATGGCTCGTCGAGGACGGCGACCTCGTTTCCCCCGGTCAGCCGCTGCTGCGTCTGCACCCGACAGGAGTCCAACACTCGTGATCTCAGCCCCGACAGGTTCCCCGCACGCCCGCATCCTCGGCGTAGGCGGCTACCGCCCGACCCGGGTGGTCCCCAACAGCGAGATCGTCGACCTCATCGACTCCTCCGACGAGTGGATCCGCACCCGTTCCGGCATCACCGAGCGTCGCTGGGCGGGCGAGGAGGAGACCGTTCAGATGATGTCGGTCGCCGCCTCCCGCAAGGCGCTCGAGCACGCCAAGATCGACATCGACCAGATCGACTGCGTCATCGTCGCCACCGTCAGCCACCTGCGCCAGACCCCCGCGGTCGCCGCGCTGATCGCCGACGAGCTCGGCGCCGACCACCCGGCCGCCTTCGACGTCTCTGCGGCCTGCGCCGGCTTCTGCCACGGCATCGCGATGGCCAGCGACTTCGTACGCGGCGGCAGCGCCCGCCACGTACTCGTCATCGGTGTCGAGCGCCTCTCCGACATCACCAACCCGCACGACCGTGGCACCGCCTTCATCTTCGCCGACGGTGCGGGCGCCGCTGTCGTGGGCCCGAGCGAGGAGCCTGGGATCGGTCCGGTCGTGTGGGGTTCCTCGGGCGACAAGGCCGACCACATCCAGACCCCCGACTGGTTCGAGGCGAACGAGGCCAAGGAGACTCCCTGGCTGACGATGCTGGGCAACCCCGTCTTCCGCTGGGCCTCCTACGCCATGGCCAAGGTCGGCCAGGAGGCGCTCGACAAGGCCGGCATCACGGCCGACGAGCTCGACTGCTTCGTCCCGCACCAGGCCAACATGCGCATCGTCGACGCCCTGGCCCGCTCCATGAAGCTTCCGGAGTCGGTCAAGATCGCCCGCGACATCGCCACCATGGGCAACACCTCGGCCGCCTCGGTCCCACTTGCCCTCGAGCGGATGATCGAGGAGGGTCAGGCTGAGTCGGGCGACACCGCCCTGCTCATCGCGTTCGGCGCCGGACTGGTCTATGCGGCCCAGGTCGTCGTCGTTCCGTAGTCCGCACCACCCCAGAGTTTCACCACACAAAAAATCCGAGAGGAAGCACCACACATGGCCACCACCGAAGAGATCCGCTCCGACCTCGCCGAGATCGTCAACGAGGTCGCCGGCATCGATGTCGCCGACGTTCAGCTCGACAAGTCCTTCGTCGACGACCTCGACGTCGACTCGCTGTCCATGGTCGAGGTCGTCGTCGCTGCCGAGGAGAAGTTCGGCGTATCCATCCCCGACGACCAGGTCAAGAACCTCAAGACCGTTGGCGACGCGGTGAGCTTCATCGAGAAGGCTTCCGCGAACGCCTGACGCGCCCCGGCGGCTCGGCCAACCCTCCCAGGCCGAGCCGCCGGACCTGCATCACCTGACCCAACGCGCCAACACCTCACACGGAGACCACATGAGCAGCCGCACCCGAGTCGTCGTCACCGGATTGGGCACCACCAACCCGGTCGGCGGAGATGTCCCCACCACCTGGGATGCCTTGATCGCCGGCCGCTCCGGCATCCGCGAGCTCACCGAGGAGTGGGCCCAGGACCTTCCCGTACGCATCGCCGGCCGTGTCGCCGTCGAGCCGTCCGAGGTCCTGGAGAGGGTCAAGGCCCGACGCCTGGACCGCTCCGCGCAGTTCGCCGTGGTCGCCGCGGCCGAGGCGTGGAAGGACGCCGGCTTCGAGGGCACCGCGACCGAGGCCGGCCTCGACGGTGAGCGCCTCGGTGTCGCCGTCGCCACCGGCATCGGCGGCGTCACCACCCTGCTCGACAACTACGACACACTTCTGGCCAAGGGGCCGCGCCGGGTCAGCCCGCTGGCCGTCCCGATGCTGATGGCCAACGCCTCGGCTGCCAACATCTCGTTGATCTACGGCGCCCGCGCCGCGGCTCAGACCCCGATCTCCGCCTGTGCGTCCGGCTCCGAGGCGATCGCCCTGGCCGCTGACCAGATCCGCCTGGGCCGCGCCGACGTCGTGCTCGCCGGTGGCACCGAGGCAGCGATCCACCCACTGCCGATGGCCGCGTTCGCCAACATGATGGCGCTGTCCAAGACCGCCTCCGGCCCCGACGGTGGCGACCCGACCGCGGTCAGCCGCCCCTGGGACACCGGCCGCGACGGCTTCGTCCTCGGTGAGGGTGCCGGCATCGTCGTGCTCGAGACGCTCGAGCACGCCCAGGCCCGCGGCGCCCGGATCTACGCCGAGGTCCTCGGGGCCGGTGTGACCGCCGACGCCCACGACATCGCCCAGCCCGACCCCGAGGGTCGTGGCGGCAGCCGTGCCATCAAGCGCGCGCTCGAGGACGGCGACATCGACCCGAGCACCATCGCCCACGTCAACGCCCACGCGACCTCGACCCCGCAGGGCGACATCGCCGAGGGCCTGATGCTCCACGCCACCCTCGGCAACCACGTCGAGAACGTCGTGGTCACCTCGACCAAGTCGATGACCGGCCACCTGCTCGGAGGTGCCGGAGCCCTCGAGACCGTCGCGACCGTCCTGGCGATCCACCACCGCCAGTCGCCGCCGACGATCAACCTCGACAACCTCGACCCCGCGGTCGAGCTCGACATCGCCACCAAGACGCGCGACCTGCCAGTCGGCGACATCGCGGCTCTCAACAACTCCTTCGGTTTCGGTGGCGCCAACGTCGCGGTCGTCTACGGAAGCATCTGATGACCATCACCGCCCCCGCGCCTGCGCCCGCGAGGAAGCAGAATCTCCCTCGCGACCAGGACCCCCGTTACCCGCTGACCCGCCTCAGCGCGCTCTTCGACGAGGGCACCGTCGAGCTCATCTCCCCCGACGACGATTCCGGCATGCTGGCCGCCGTCGGCGAGGTGGACGGCACCCGGGCGGTCGCCTTCTGCTCGGACGCCACCGTCATGGGCGGCGCGATGGGCGACCTCGGCTGCCGTGTGGTCGTCGACGCCTACCACCGCGCTATGACCGACGGCATCCCGATCATCGGCCTGTGGCACTCCGGCGGAGCCCGGCTCGCCGAGGGCGTACTCTCCCTGCACGCGGTCGGCCGCATCTTCCACGCGATGACGCAGGCCAGCGGCAAGATCCCGCAGATCTCGGTCGTCCTCGGCCCGGCCGCCGGCGGCGCTGCCTACGGCCCGGCCCTCACCGACGTCGTCATCCTCGGCCCCGAGGGCCGCATCTTCGTGACCGGCCCCGACGTCGTACGCTCCGTCACCGGTGAGGACGTCGACATGCTGCGCCTCGGTGGTCCCGAGCCGCACGGACGCCGCTCCGGAGTCGTGCACATCCTCACCGAGTCGGAGCGTGAGGCGCTCGACAAGGCCCGCACGGTCACCTCCCTCCTCGGCTCGCAGGGCGGCCTCGACGTCGCCGCGGTCGAGGACAAGGACCTCGCCGAGCAGCTGCCCGAGTCGAAGAAGCGCGCCTACGACGTGCACCCGCTGGTCGAGAACATCCTCGACGAGGGCACCACCCAGGAGCTGCACGCTCGCTGGGCCCCGAACATCGTCACCGCGCTGGGCCGTTTCGGCGGCCGCACCGTCGGTGTCGTCGCCAACAACCCGCTGCGGCTCGGCGGCTGCCTCGACTCCCTCTCCGCGGAGAAGGCCTCCCGGTTCGTACGCCTCTGCGACGCCCTCGGCGTCCCGCTGATCGTCGTCGTCGACGTCCCTGGATACCTGCCCGGCGTCGGCCAGGAGTGGGACGGGGTCGTCCGCCGTGGCGCCAAGCTCCTGCACGCCTTCGGGGAGTGTGTCGTCCCCCGGGTCACGCTGGTGACCCGCAAGACCTATGGCGGCGCCTACATCGCCATGAACGCCCGCTCCCTCGGCGCGACCAAGGTCTTCGCGTGGCCGGGAGCGGAGGTCGCGGTCATGGGCCCGGTCGCCGCGATCCGCATCTTGCACCGCCGCAAGCTCGCCGAGGTCGCTCCCGACCTCCGTCCTCAGGTCGAGGCGGAGCTCGCGGCCGAGCACGAGCGTCTCGCCGGCGGTGTCGACAAGGCTGTCGAGATCGGTGTTGTGGACGAAGTCATCGAGCCGTCGGCGACCCGCGGGGCGATCGCGGCCGCCTTCGAGGAAGCGATCCAGACCGTCGGTGTACGCCGCGGTGCTCACGGCAACATCCCACTCTGACCGACACCGGTCAGACACAGACCGAGGCCCCGGAGCTCACGCTCCGGGGCCTCGGTCTTGGTCGGCCGTGCTCCGCGGCCGACAGGGTCGCTCAGACGACCTGGTGCAGCCAGCGCACGGGGGCGCCCTCCCCCGCGTGGCGGAACGTCTCCAGCTCGTCGTCCCACGGCTTGCCGAGAAGCTTGTCGACCTCGAGCTCGAGCGTCGTGTCACCGAGAGCGGCCTTGACGACCGCTGCCTTGAGCCGGTCCTCCGGGATCATGATGTCGCCGTGCATCCCGGTGACGGCGTGGAAGACGCCGAGGTCGGGGGTGAAGGAGTAGCGCGCACCCTCGGAAGTCGACGTGCCGTCCTCGGTGACCTCGAAGCGCAGGTGCGTCCATCCCTTCAGCGCCGAGGCGATCGCCGCTGCGGAACCGACCGCACCGGACCAGAAGAGCTCGGCTCGGTAGGTGCCGGCCTGGGCGGGCTGGGCCGTCCAGTCGAAGTTCACCGGCGCGCCTAGTACCCCCGCAACGGCCCATTCGATGTGCGGGCAGAGTGCGGAGGGAGCCGAATGCACGAACACAACGCCTCGTGCGATGCCACGCGAGGCGCTCGGGTCCTTGATCTGAGTGGTCACCGAATATCTCCTTAGTTGCGGCGCGAGCTACGCCTTCCCCAGCGGGCTCGATCTTGCGTGAAGGAAACACTTCGGTGGATCACAGGGATGTAGTTGTACTGCCCATTCTTACCTACCGGGCCCAGGATCTCCAGTATCGAAGCAAAACGGCCAGTGGCGACCGGCACGGATGGCGATCGCCACTGATGGTGTGTTCTGAGGGACCGTCAGTCCCTCTCCACCGTCTTCTCGAGAGCCTCTGCCCGCGCCGCGGCGTCGGTGATCTCCTCGGAGTCGATGGCGTAGGTGCGGTGGAACCAGGTCAGCGCGTCCTTGTCGCGACCCGCGTCCTGGAGCGTGTCCGCGTACGCGTAACGCAGCCGCACCACCCAGGACTCGCGGCTCTTGTTGTTGAGCGGCGACTGCTCGAGGATCCGCAGGGCCGCGTCGTACTGCCCCATGTCCCGACGTGCACCCGCTTCGACGATCGTCATCTCGGCCTTGGCCGGCGCCTCGAAGTTCGCGACCGAGGGGCTGTGTGCGAGCTTGATCGCCTGCTCGGGCTGGCCGAGCGCTCGGTGACAGTCCGCCATGATCGGCAGGTAGGCCGTCGCACCGTTCATCCGCTTGGCTGCGCGCAGCTCGGCGAGTGCCTCGGAGTAGTGGCCGGCAGCGTACGCAGCCTCGCCCAGTGCCTCACGGATCACAGCGATCCGCTGCGTACGCGACTTGGCAGCCTTGGCGTGCTGGTAGGCAAGCTCGGGGTCGGAGTCGATGAACATGTCGGCAGCGACCAGGTGGCGGGCGATCCGCGCCGCCAGCTTCTCGGGCAGGCCTCGCAGCTGAGCCGAGATCGCACGGTCCAGCTCCTTGCCAGTCACCTCCTCCGGCAGCTCCGGACCGTCGTAGGCCCGCTGGTCGGCCGTACGCTCCTCGCGCGGCTCGTCGAAGCGGCGCTGCGGCTTGCCCCCGGGCTTACCGCCGCGGTCCTTGGAGTAGCCGCCCTTGCGGTCGCTCCCGCCACCACGCTTCGGGCCGTCAGAGCGGCCGCCGGCACGAGGGCCGCCGCGGCCGGTCGACGGCTTACCGTCGCGACGCTCGTCGCCTCCGCGGCCGCCGTCACGGCGCTGCTCACCTCCGCGACCTCCGCCGCCATCACGACGGTCGCTGCTCCGACCGGCACCCGGGCGACCGCCACTCGGTCGACCAGCGCTCGGCTTGCCATCACCCGATCGGCCTCCACGGCCACCGGTGGATGAACCCGAACCAGAGCTCTTCGGACGCCCGGGGCGTCCGGCGGGTTTACCGCCTCTGTTGCTACGGCGCTCGTCAGCCATAGCTGCCATCCTCACTGCTGCGTACTGCAGCCGACTTCGAAAGATCCCCAGATCATTTCGCCAGTAGATCATTTCGTCAGTAAAAAGCAGTAGAGGCCGCCCCAAAGGGCGGCCTCTACCTGAAATTTTGTCCGGCGGCGTCCTACTCTCCCACAGCCTCTCGGTTGCAGTACCATCGGCGCTGAAGGGCTTGACTTCCGGGTTCGGGATGGGACCGGGTATT
>NZ_JBEYUV010000061.1:0-18401 GCF_040643685.1 Nocardioides sp. NPDC047086 | reverse complement strand
ACCACCATCACCGCGGCCGAAGCCCGGAGGATGGCCTGCAACGCCACCATCATCCCCTGGGCCCTGGGTGGAGATGGTGAGGTCCTCGACGCCGGTCGAGCCAGTCGGTTCTTCCAGCCCATCCAGCGCAAAGCGTTACGGCTACAGCACAAGTGCTGCCAAGCCGAAGGCTGTGACATGCCACCGGAGTGGTGCGATGCCCACCACCTCGACCCCTGGGCCGCCGGCGGGAAGACCGATCTGAAAGACGGCGCGTTGCTGTGTCCGCATCATCACCGGCTGGCGCACAACCCGGCCTACCTTCATGAGCGACTACCGGATGGCAGCATCCGATTCACCCGCCGCCCCTGAGACGCAGCGCGGGAACTGTCTGCGCCGTAATTGAGTATCGGTGCTCAAGCCAGGCCGGTTTGAGGCCGTCGAGACTGGCCGACGTGAAGACTCTGTGGGCCGTGCTTGCCGTCGTGGCGCTGACTCTCGTCGCAGGTGTAGGCGCCTTCTGGGCGTGGGCTCAGGGATCGCCGGCGGAAGCGCGGATGCACACGCGCGCGGTGGCGATCTTCAACGCGATGGAGACCTATCCCGGCAGGACCGCCTATGACCAGGCGCGCGAGGGGGAGCGGCAGGGAGACGTGGAGATCCTGGTGGCGTCCGACAGTCCCGAGGACGGCAGGCGGATCGTGCTGGCGATCACGGCGCACCACGAGTGCCGAACGAACTGGGAGTGTGCCACCCGGATCTGGGCCGACTCCTCGAACACCTACTCCGCCACCCGCTGCTTCGAGTGGTCCGAGCCGCGCGACTGGGACACCGCCGACGAGGTCGACTGTCCGAGGACGACGGAGATCGACACGACGACCGCGCAGTCCGTCGAACTGCCGCACGATGCCGAGCTCCAGCTCGAGGCAGCCCTGGGCGCGGACGCCGCGGCGGCGAGCGTACGTGCCCTCACCGATCTTCCAGGGCTGGAGGTGCAGGCCGAGGGCACGCGGGTCTACGTCGCCTCCAGTGGGATCACCGGCTACTGGACCGGGCGAATGGCCACCGACTGCCTGCTCGGGTGGAAGGTTGACGGCGAGGTCGAGGTCGTACGTCTCTCCGCAGGTCCTCACGAGGATCCGGTGAGCTGTGGCTGGGAGGACGCTCGAGCCCGCGCGGAGGCGTGACGCAGTTGGTTGCTAGGAGGCTGCCGGAGGCGGAGACGGTCGATCAGGCGGCGCGCGGACCGGGCCCGACCAGTTCTGCACGGCCATCGACGGTCGGGGGCTCGGCCCCGACCTCCGGGTCGACGTCCCGTCAGCGACCACCATCGACCCCGGCGACGTCGAGCGCTGTCCATGTCCGTGGGCGCAGCAGCACCGATGATCGCCCATTCGGGGGATACCCGAGAGACGCGGGCACTTCCCGTCGATGGAGGTTCCCGATCATTTCGTCGAGGACCTGCGCGAGGGCCTCGCTGTGGTGTTGGCCGCCCGGGGAGACTGAGGGGCATGCGACGGATCGGCGTACTGGGTGGGATGAGCTGGGAGTCGACGGCGGAGTACTACCGCCTGCTCAACGAGATCGCTGCGAAGCGGCTGGGCGGACTGCACTCGGCGGATCTGCTCGTGCGGTCGGTCGACTTCGCGGAGATCGAGGAGATGCAGGCCGCCGGCGAGTGGGGGTGGGCGGGGGAGCGTCTTGCTGACGAGGCGGCGAGGCTCAGCGGTGCCGGGGCCGAGGTGATCGTGCTGGCCACCAACACGATGCACAAGGTCGCGGGTGCGTTGGAGGAGACGTACGGGGACCGGTTCCTGCATCTTGGCGACACGACGGCGGCCGCGGTCGAGGCGGCAGGTGTCGGGCGTGTGGGGCTGCTCGGCACCGGGTTCACGATGTCGCAGCCGTTCTACGCCGATCGGCTCCGCGGCCACGGTCTCGAGGTCGCCGTCCCCACCGAGCCCGACCAGGCGACCGTCCATCGGATCATCTACGAGGAGCTGTGCCTGGGGACGTTCCTGGACAGCTCGCGGCAGGCGTACTTCGAGGTCATCGACCGGCTCGTCGCTGCCGGCTGCGAGGGCGTCATCCTCGGGTGCACCGAGATCGAGCTGCTGCTGCCGATCGAGACGTACGCAGGCATGCCGCTGTTCCCGACGACCCGGCTGCACTGCGAGGCCGCGATCGAGGCTGCGCTCAGCTCTTGAGCGCCCACTCCTCGGCGAGGATCGCGTAGGAGAGGCCGTCGAGCCAGCCGCGGGTCCGGTGCAGGGAGTCCTTGACGGTGTGCGACTCGCGCCGCATGCCGAGGCGCTCCATGAGTCGCCAGGAGGCCTCGTTGTCGGCGAAGCACTCGGCGACGACGCGGCGCAGACCCAGGGGGCCGAAGCAGGCGTCCAGCACGGCGCGTACGGCCTCGGTGGCGTAGCCGTTGCCCTGGTGGGCGGGGTCGATCGTCCAGCCGAGCTCGGCCTGGGTGCCGTTGGCCTGCTCGCGCACCTCGGTCTGCGACCACGGGTCGGTGATCCGCAGCATGAGGTCGCCGACGATGACCCCGTCACGCTCGATCACCAGCGAAGGACCGATGACGTCGGGACGCTCGAAGATCGCGCGGTAGGCCGCGAGGTCCGCGAACGAGGTGGTCACCCACTCGGCCACCTCGGGCAGCCCACGGAAGGCCCAGGTCGGCTCGATGTCGGCGGGCGCCATCCGGCGGATCACGAGCCGCTCGGTGCGTAGCGGCCACTCGGCCTTCACCAGCGGATCAGGTCGGGTGTCGATCATGCGCCCACCTTCGCACCTTCTCGCTCCGGGATGCCACCGAGTTCTTCGGGGAGGCCGCCGGGGAGGTCACCGTGGCGAACGACCAGGGAGGTGACCGCGCGGGTGAGGCAGACGTAGAGACGGCGCAGACCGGTGCCGCGGTCGGGCTCGCCGGCGACGATACCCGTGGGGTCCGAGACGACCACGTGGTCGAACTCGATCCCCTTCGCGAGCGAGGCGGGAACGAGATCCAGATGGGCGTCGAACTCGGTCTCCTCGTCGGCCACCACCCCGATCTCGGCGAAGGTGAGGCCGGCCCCGGTCAGCTCGGCGCGGGCCGACGCCAGCGAGGCGTCGGGCGCGATCAGCCCCACCGATCCGGGGCGGTCCAGCGCGTCCGCGAGGGCCTCGGTGACCGACGAGGTGGTGAAGGTGAGGTCGCCGCGTGTGCGGCGCACCGCGACCGGCGGCTCCAGGTCGGGAGCGATGTGGGGGAGGAGGCGGGCTGCGTAGGCGATCACGTCGGCCGGTACGCGGAAGCCACGCGTCAGCTGCTCGACGTGACCGTCGGGCTTACCGAGGTGTGCCAGGGCATCGGCCCAGGACGAGGAGGCCCACGGCGTGGTCGCCTGGGCGAGGTCCCCGAGGATCGTCAGCGATCCCGTGGTCGAACGGCGCCCGAGCGCACGCAGCATCATCGCGGAGAGGTCCTGCGCCTCGTCGGCGACGATGTGGGCCACCGACGGCGTGCGGTCGAGCAGATCGGCGATCTCGTCGAGGAGCACCAGGTCGGCCAGCGACCATCGTGCCGCCCCGGCCGAGCGCGGTGGCTTCTCCCAGAGCAGGCTCGCCTGCTCCGCCTCCGAGAGCAGCCCGCCGGCGACCTCCGTCAGCCACGCCGCGTCGGTGAACAGCCGGAAGAGCACCTTCGCCGGTTTGAGGTCGGGCCACAGCGCGGCGGCGTAGTCCTTGACCGGCTTCGCCCGCGCCACCGCATCATGCACCCGGTCGTCGGGGGAGTCGCCCGAGCGCTCCATCTGGACCAGCACCCGGTGGGCCAGGGCGCGCGGGAGCAGGGCCCGGCCCGCTGCGTACCTCAGATCGTTGGCGCGCAGCCCCTCCAGCGCCTCCAGCGCCTCATAGGTCGGCACCCGCCAGCGTCGCGAGCCGCGCGGGACGACCAGGGCCTCGTCCGGCTCGGCGAGGTGGGACCAGACGGCCCGGTGGAGCACCGCGGCCATGCGTACGTCACCCTTCAGCGTCGCCACCGGCGCGGGCTCCTCCGCGCGGACGGTGCCATGGCTCTGCCCATTCGTGGCAACCAGCTCCGCGATCGTCGCCTGCTTGGCCTCGATCTCACCCAGCGCGGGCAGCACGTCGCGGATGTAGCGCAGGAACGAGGCGTTGGGGCCGATGATCAGGACCCCGCGCCGGGTCAGCTGGTCGCGGTGCGCGTAGAGGAGGTACGCCGCCCGGTGCAGCCCCACCGCCGTCTTCCCTGTCCCGGGCGCACCCTGCACGACGATCGTCTGGGACAGGTCGGCGCGGACCAGGACGTCCTGCTCGGGCTGGATGGTGGCGACGATGTCACGCATCGGCCCCACGCGCGGCCGCTCGATCTCGGCCTCGAGGATCGCGGAGTGCTCCTGCCGGGGGCCGGCGTCGGTCAGCGACTCGTCCTCGAAGGCCGTCAGCTCCCCGTGGGAGAACCCGTAGCGCCGCCTCCGCGCCAGCCCCATCGGCTCGGTCCGCGAGGCCCGGTAGAACGGGACGCTGACCGGGGCGCGCCAGTCGACCACCATCGGGTCGCCCACGCTGTCGGAGATGTGGCGACGGCCGATGTGGAAGCTCTCGGCTCCCACCGCAGCCGTGCGGTCGATGCGGCCGAAGAAGAGCGGCACGTCCGGATCGTCGGCGAGCTGCTCCAGCCGGTGCGCGAGGGTGGCGTCGAGGATCTCGGCGCTGACCCAGTTGCCGGCCGTCGAGGAGTCCAGCGACTCCACCTTCCGCCGCATCCGGGCCAGGTCCTGCCGGGAGGCGGCGAGATGCTCGCGCTCGGCGTCTAGGTCGTCTATGGGCATGGCTGGTTCATCGCTTCTCCGTGGCGGCAGGTTTCGATGGGGGCGCGGGGTCAAAGGCTCCAACATAGGCGACCACGGAGTGGGCGCCCAACAGGTTTATCGGGCGCGCGTTGGGCGCTTACCTGCACAATTGGAGGGTGAGCCTGTTCGATCGCTTCCGACGCCGCGGGACGCGCATGAGCCGTCCCACGGGCGAGAGCTACACCGGATCCACAAGGGTGCGCGCCGCGGACTCCACCGACCAACAGCATCTCGAGCAGTTCGTGAAGACGCGGCGTGGTGTCGAGGGGTTCGTCGAGCCGCGCACCGTCGTCAGCGAGGTCACCCTGCTGCTGGTCGCGCACGACGGCGAGTGGACCCGGCGGCGGGTGCCGTCGGCACAGTGGGCGCACAAGTTCGCCAACAAGAACCAGGTCCCGTCCTACGACGCCGCGGTGGTCGGCGTACCGCAGCGGATGCGCGACTACAACCGGCGCCAGAAGCAGCAGGGCCGGTAGGCACCGACCGAGCTGGCTCGAAACTGTCGGTGCGCGCATCTAGTCTTTGCCGACGTGGGTGAAGACCTGATGATCTCGGCGCGTGGGCTGCGCAAGTCGTTCGGCGACTTCGAGGCCGTGCGCGGCATCGACGTCTCGGTGCGACCCGGTGTCGCCTTCGGATTCCTGGGTCCCAACGGCGCCGGCAAGTCCTCGACGATGCGGATGATCTGCTGCGTCTCGCCGCCGAGCGGGGGAGAGCTGCGGGTCTTCGGGATGGACCCGGCCAAGGACGGGCCCAAGATCAAGGCCCGGCTCGGGGTGTGCCCCCAGGAGGACACCCTCGACATGGAGCTCAACGTCTACGACAACCTCTTCGTCTACGGCCGCTACTTCGGCCTGCCGCGGGCGGAGGTGAAGGGCCGGATCGAGGAGCTGCTCGACTTCGTCCAGCTCACCGACAAGGCCAAGGCGAAGGTCGACGACCTCTCCGGCGGTATGAAGCGACGGCTGACGATCGCCCGGAGCCTGATCAACCGACCCGAGATCCTGGTCCTCGACGAGCCGACGACCGGCCTGGACCCGCAGGCCCGCCATGTCATCTGGGACCGGCTCTTCCGGCTCAAGCAGGCGGGTGTGACGCTGCTGCTGACCACCCACTACATGGACGAGGCCGAGCAGCTGTGCGATGAGCTCGTGGTGATGGACCAGGGCCGGATCGTGGCCCACGGGACGCCGTTGGGGCTCATCCAGCAGCACTCCACCCGCGAGGTCGCCGAGCTGCGCTTCGGTGTCGGCGAGCACGAGGCGCTGGCGGCCAAGGTCGAGGACCTCGCCGAGCGGGTCGAGGTGTTGCCCGACCGGCTGCTGCTCTACAGCGACGACGGCGAGGCGGTCATCGAGGCCGTCCACAGCCGCGACCTGTCGCCGGTGGCCACCCTGGTGCGGCGCTCCTCGCTCGAGGACGTCTTCCTGCACCTGACCGGCCGGACCCTGGTGGACTGATGGCCGACTACGCCGATTCCGCGCCGGGGACCCGGCCGACAGCGCCTTCGGGGCTGGTCTCCGGCGCGCTGCGGATGGGCGACTACTGGCTCACCGTCCTGGCGCGCACCTGGAAGGGCGGGGTGATCACGACCTTCGTTACGCCGTTCTTCTACGTGCTGGCGCTCGGTGTGCTGCTCGGGGGCTTCGTCGAGGCCGATCCGGCCACCCTGGAGGGAGCCGACTCCTACCTGGCGTTCGTCGCGCCGGGGATGGTCGCGGCCCACGCGATGACGATCGCCTTCTCCGAGATGACCTATCCGGTCTACGGGATGGTCAAGTGGCAGCGGATCTACTTCTCGATGATCGCCTCGCCGCTGACCGCCTCCCACATCGTGCTCGCCCAGCTGGGCTTCCTGATGCTGCGTACGTTGTTCGCCTGCGGGGTCTTTCTGCTGGTCCTGGCCCCTTTCGGGGTCTTCGAGACGTGGTGGGGCATGCTGGCGGCGTGGCTGGTGCAGGGGCTGGTCGTGCTGGCCTTCGGCACGCCGGTGCTGCTGTTCTCGCTCTCGATCAAGGGCGAGGAGTCCTTCGCGCTGATATTCCGGCTGGGGATGATCCCGCTGACGCTCTTCTCCGGCACCTTCTTCCCCGTCGCCAACCTCGGCCCCGTGCTGGAGAAGGTCGCGATGGCCTCGCCGCTGTGGCAGGGGGTCGACCTGACCCGGATGCTCGCGCTGGGCGAGATCGACTGGGCGCTGGCCGCGGTCCACGTCGCCTACCTCGGGCTGCTCGCGGGGGTCTGCTGGTGGCTCGCGGTGCGCAAGCTGGGCGAGAGGCTGGTCTCCTGAGATGGCGCTCTTCACCGCTGCCGTGGGTGCCACGGTCGCTCGGCCGCTGCGGGGCGGCGAGGCCGCCCGGCTGTTGCTGTGGCGCAACATCCTGGTCTACCGGCGCGCCTGGCTGGTGTTCATCACCGGCTTCCTGGAGCCGGTCTTCTACCTCTTCTCGATCGGGATCGGCGTGGGCGCGATGGTGGTCGGCTTCGAGTACGCCGGGAAGCCGGTCGACTACCGCGAGTTCGTCGCACCCGGGATGATCGCGGCCTCCGCGATGAACGGGTCGCTGCTGGACGCGACGTTCAACTTCTTCTTCAAGCTGAAGTACAACAAGCTCTACGACCAGATGCTGGCCACCCCGCTGCGTACGGGCGACATCGCGATCGGCGAGATCCTCTGGAACCAGCTGCGCAGCGGGATCTACGTGACCGCGTTCCTGCTGATCATGGTCGCGATGGACCTCGTCCACTCGTGGTGGGCGCTCCTGGTGGTGCCGGCGGCGCTGCTCATCGGGTCGGCCTTCGGGGCCGTGGGCATGGCCCTGACGACGTACATGACCTCCTGGCAGGACTTCGAGAAGGTCACTCTCGCGATGATGCCGATGTTCCTGTTCAGCGCGACGTTCTTCCCGGTGACGGCCTATCCGGAGTGGCTGCGCTGGATCGTGGAGGTCACGCCCCTCTACCGCGGCGTCGTGCTGTGCCGAGAGCTGACGCTCGGGGTGCCGTCGTGGGGCTCGCTGGCCTCGGTGGTCTACCTGCTGGCCTTCGGGGCGGTCGGTCTGGTGATCGTGCGGCGCAGGCTCGACGCGCTCCTGCTCACCTGAGTGGCGGCAACTCGCGTCTCACAGGCAGGATCTCCCTCGTGACGGCCCTGGTCGGCCGTCAAGATGGATGCCATGACCTATGACGCGATCACGCCCGACACCAAGGACTGGACCTGGGTCCTCGACCGGCCCTGCCCGGAGTGTGGCTTCGTCGCCGGTGCGGTGACCGCGGACCAGCTGCCCGAGATCGTGCGGGACAACGCGACCTACTGGGAGATCTACCTCGCCGCCGACAACGCGCGCGAGCGGCCCCGGCCGGGGGTGTGGTCGGCGCTGGAGTACGGAGCGCACGTACGCGACGTCCACCGCATCTTCGCCGAGCGGCTGCAGCAGATGCTGACCGAGGACGAGCCGCGGTTCGCCAACTGGGACCAGGACGTCGCCGCCCGCGAGGAGGACTACGCCGGCCAGGACCCGGTCGTCGTCGCCGAACAGCTGATGGACGCCGCCGACGAGATCGCCACGATCTACGAGAAGGTCCCGCCGGACGCCTGGGGCCGTCGCGGGACCCGGTCCAACGGCGACGTGTTCAGCGTCGAGTCGCTGGGCCGCTACCACCTCCACGACGTCGTCCACCACCTGTGGGACGTACGCTCGGCCGCCAAGCGGGCGACCGTCGCCGCCTACGACGCCGGCGTCGCGACGTACGTCCAGGGCACCTCGTTCTCCGAGGAGACCCGTTCGGTCCTGGACCGGTTCCTGGCCGAGCTCGAGCCCGGTGACCACGTGCTTGAGATCGGCACCGGTCCCGGCCACGACGCGAAGGCCCTCGAAGCCGGGGGAGTGCGGGTGCGGCGCACCGACATCAGCGAGGGGTTCGTGTCGCACCTGCGGAAGCAGGGGTACGCCGCCGCCTGCCTGGACCCGCTGACCGACGACCTGCGCGACCCGGTCCACCCCGACGTCCCCTACGCCGCGGTCTGGGCCTCGGCGACGCTGCTGCACGTGGCCCGCCACGACTTCGGGACGGTGCTCGCCCGGCTCGCCGAGGTGACCCGCCCCGGCGGCGCGCTGCACGTGTCGATGAAGGAGGGCGACGGTGAGGAGTGGACCAACCGCGGTCACATCGAGGCTCCCCGTCTCTTCGTCTACTGGCGCGAGCCCGCGCTCCGCGCGGCGCTGGACGAGGCCGGCTGGGAGGTGCTCGAGGTCGGGCATGCCGACAGCCGCCTCGGCGACGTCTGGCTCGACGTCCTCGCCCGGCGGCGCGGCTGAGGTCTGCTGAGTAGCATTCGGGTCGATGAGACACACGGAGTTCTGGTCCCGGATGGATGAGGCGCTCGGCGCGGGCTACGCGCGAGCGTGGGCACGCCAGTTCGTCATGGGCGACCTGGGCGGGCGCACCGCCCAAGAGGCGCTCGACGACGGGATTCCGCCCAAGGAGGTCTGGGCCGCGGTCTGGAAGGCCCTGGAGCTGCCGGCGCGCGAGCGGTGACGCTGGTCGCTCCGGCCTCGGTGGCCGCGGTCCAGAAACGCACCATCCTCACCCTGGTCGCGACCCAGGCGGTCGGGGCGATGGGCATCACGATCGGCATCGCGACCGCGTCCCTGCTGGCGCGCGACCTCTCCGGCTCGGAGTCGATGGCCGGTCTCTCCCAGACGACCCAGGTGCTCGGCGCCGCCGTGGCGGCGTACGTCCTGGGGCGGGTGATGGACGCGCGGGGGCGCCGGTTCGGGCTGGTGGCGGGTTACCTGCTCGGGGCGGCCGGCGGGCTGCTGGCGGTGCTGGCCGGCGTGGTCGGGTCGATGACGCTGCTGCTGGTCGGCGCGGTGCTGCTGGGCGCGACCACCGCGGCCAACAACGGTGCTCGCTACGCGGCCACCGACCTGGCGCCGGCCAGGAGCCGGGCGCGGGCGCTGTCGGTGGTGGTCTGGGCGACGACGTTCGGCGCGGTGATCGGCCCCAACCTGACCGGCGTCGCGGAGCTCTTCTCCGAGGCCGTCGGGATCCCGGTCCTCACCGGCCCGTTCGCGCTCGGAGCCATGGGGATGCTGGCTGCCGCGCTCGTGGTCGGCGTCTTCCTGCGACCTGACCCGCTGCTGGTCGCCCGGGAGGGTGCCCCGGCCACGGAGTCCTCACCGGTGGTCGAGCCTGTCGAGACCACGAGCTGGCGGCGGGCGCTGGCCGTGATCCGGGCGCGCCCCGCGCTCGCGGCAGCGGTCGCTGGCCAGGCCGCGGCCCACGCCACGATGGTGGCGGTGATGGTGATGACGCCTCTCCACATGGAGCACGGCGGCGCCGGCCTGGAGATCATCGGGCTGGTGATCAGCGGGCACGTCCTGGGCATGTTCGCCTTCGCGCCGGTCGCCGGCTGGCTCGCGGACCGGGTCGGCCGGGCCGACGTGATGGCGCTCGGCGGTGGGGTGCTCCTGGTGTCCCTGGTCCTGTGCGCCGCGGCGCCGCAGGGCAGCTCGGCGCGGATCTTCGTCGGGCTCTTCCTGCTCGGTCTCGGCTGGTCGCTGGCCACGATCGCGGCAGCCACCTCGGTCGCGGACCACACCCCGCTCGAGGTACGTGCCGACGTCCAGGGCACCGCCGACCTGATCATGGGCGTCGCCGCTGCCGGCGCGGGGGCGGTGTCGGGGATCGTCGTCGACCTGGCCGGATATCCGGCACTCGCGCTCGGCACGATCTGCCTGGTCGTGGTGCTGTTCGGGGCTGCGTACGTGGCCCGCCGGTCGGCCTGACCAGTTCTCCTCTTTCGAGGTACGACGGGACGTTCTTGTCGGTCTACCGACTGGTAACCGACAAGAACGTCCCGTCGTTTGTCGACGGGTCAGCCGAGGAGCTTCTCCATCGTGTCGATCTCGGTCGACTGCGACTCGATGATCGTCCCGGCCAGGTCGACGGCGGGCTTGAACCGGCCCTCGTCCTGCTCGGTCTCGGCCATCTCGACCGCGCCCTCGTGGTGCTCGATCATCATCTCCAGCCACATGTCGCTGAACTCGGCGTCGGAGGCCTTCTCGAGGGCATCCATGTCCTCGGCCGACATCATCCCGGGCATGTCGTGCTCCATGCCCTCCATCGAGTCGGACATGCTGCTGTCCTCGTCACCGTGGCCCTCGTGGCCGCCGTTGACGTGGTCGCGCATGGTCGAGGGGACCTCCTCGCCCCACTGCTGGAGCCAGCCGGACATGGTCTCGATCTCCGGACTCTGGGCTGCCCGGATCGCGTCCGCCAGCTCCTGGACCTCGGGCTCGAGGTCGCGGTCCATGGTCAGGTCGACCATCGACATCGCCTGGGCGTGGTGCTGGATCATGTCGGTCGCGAAGGCGACGTCGGCCTTGTTGTGCTCGGTCTCCGAGAGTTCCTGAGGCTTCGCGGACTCGTCGCCGCCGCCACAGGCGGACAGGGTCAGCAGCACGGCCAAGCCGGCCGCCGCCCACGTCGTGCGGATGAGGGGGTGGTGCTTACGCATCTGTTGTTTCTCCTTGTCAAGTGCTGTTTTCGGGGTCCGTGGAAGAGGACCGCTCAGCACCTGATGACAGAGAACGCCCACTCCGGCGGCGGGCCGGTCGCGGGATGCGTGCGGAAGGGCGTGGACCCGGCGGCCCGGGACCGGAGGTGGGAATGGGCGAACCACCAGGCAGGCGTACGCCGCCACAGTCTGCTCAGCAGCAGCGCTCCCGCCGCGATCAGGAACGCGGCGCACAGCATCATCGCCGTGTGTCCCTCACCGCCGGGGTGACCGGTGTCGTCGGCCGCGTCGTGGGCCGCGTCGTGGGTCGTGTCGTGGGTCGTGTCGTGGGCTGCGTGATCGAGGGCGTGGCTGTGCGCCACATGCGCGGCGGGCAGGCTCATGCGCCCGTGCTCGCCGTCCGTGCCGGTGCCGTGCAGGCTCAGCGCATGCATGGCCAGCAGGCCGGCCACCGTGACGACGACCGCGGTCAGCAGACCGGCGCGCGCGACCATCCGGGTCGTCCGCTCGCGTCGCACCGCCGTCCACACACAGCACACCTTAGGGAGTCGGCCACCGTTGGACAAAGCGGGCCACGAACCCGATATCGCTTGCAACTCAATACCCCTATGGGGTATGAATTGGCGGGTAGGCACCGAACGGATCCAGCAAGGGAGCGACATGACGTCGCATGACGAGCACGTGCACGCCGGACACGACCACTCCGGGCACTCCGACCACTCCGGGCACGGCGGGGTGAACGCGATGGCCGCCAGCGCCACGCTGCACTGCCTCACAGGGTGTGCGATCGGCGAGATCGCCGGACTGATGATCGGCACCGCCGTCGGCCTCAGCGCGGCGTGGACGATCGCCTTGGCCGTCGCGCTGGCGTTCGTGTTCGGCTACACGCTCTCGACCCTGCCGCTGCTCAAGTCGGGCATGGCGCTCGGTGCGGCGTTCAGCGTCGTGCTCGCCGCCGACACCCTCTCGATCGCGACGATGGAGCTGGTCGACAACCTGGTCATGGCGCTCATCCCGGGCGCCATGGAGGCCGGGCTGGTCAACGTCGTGTTCTGGGTCGGGATGATGATCGCCCTCGCGGTCGCCTTCGTGGCGGCCTTCCCGGTCAACCGATACCTGCTCCAGCGGGGCAAGGGCCATGCGCTCACGCATCAGTACCACGGCGCGGAGCCGGTCCAGGAGGGCGTACGCCGCCTCATTCCGTCCTTCTCCAGCGGCGCGCTCGCGGCCGTGGTCATCGCGTTCATGCTCGGTGGCCTGTCGGTCGCGATCGCCGACGAGATCGGTGGCGGCTCGGACGCGGCCGAGCAGGTCGAGATGCAGGGCCACTGAGGATCCGACCACCTCGACACGCCCGAACAGGTGTTCACATCGAACGCTTGTTCGGGCTACTGTGTGGTAGTAGGTGGAGCGTGGTTCGTGCTATCGCCCAGGCAAAAACCGGGTCGTGAAACACCGTGCCAGAGGGTCCCGTTCAAAACTGTCGGTGGTCCCGTCTAGCGTCTGCCTTGATGACGACGAAGACACGTGGACAAGCGGCAGGCAAGGGGAAGAAGTCTGCCCCTCAGGAAGGAAAGAACATGGCGGCAGGTGATCGCGAGAAGGCATTGGACGCCGCTCTCGCCAACATCGAGAGGCAGTTCGGCAAGGGCTCGGTCATGCGGCTGGGCGATGAGACCCGGGCTCCGCTGGAAGTGATCCCGACCGGCTCGATCGCCCTCGACGTGGCGCTGGGCCTGGGCGGTCTGCCCCGCGGGCGGGTCGTGGAGATCTACGGCCCGGAGTCCTCGGGTAAGACGACGGTGGCCCTCCACTCGGTCGCCAGCGCGCAGCGCGCCGGCGGCATCGTGGCCTTCATCGACGCCGAGCACGCGCTCGACCCGGAATACGCCAAGAACCTCGGCGTCGACACCGACGCCCTGCTGGTCTCCCAGCCCGACTCGGGTGAGCAGGCTCTGGAGATCGCCGACATGCTGATCCGCTCGGGTGCGCTCGACCTGATCGTCATCGACTCCGTCGCGGCGCTGGTGCCCCGGGCCGAGATCGAGGGCGAGATGGGTGACAGCCATGTCGGCCTCCAGGCTCGACTGATGAGCCAGGCGCTGCGGAAGATGACCGGTGCGCTCAACAACTCCGGCACGACCGCGATCTTCATCAACCAGCTGCGCGAGAAGATCGGCGTGATGTTCGGCTCGCCCGAGACCACGACCGGTGGTCGCGCGCTGAAGTTCTACTCCTCGGTGCGACTCGACGTGCGCCGGATCGAGACGCTCAAGGACGGCACCGACATGGTCGGCAACCGCACCCGCGTCAAGGTCGTGAAGAACAAGGTGGCCCCGCCGTTCAAGCAGGCGGAGTTCGACATCATGTACGGGAAGGGCATCTCCCGTGAGGGTGGCCTGATCGACGTCGGTGTCGAGGCGGGCCTGGTCCGCAAGGCCGGCGCTTGGTACACCTACGAGGGTGACCAGCTCGGCCAGGGCAAGGAGAACTCCCGCAACTTCCTCAAGGACAACCCCGATCTGGCCAACGAGCTGGAGAAGCGGATCCTGGAGAAGCTCGGGGTGGTGCCGACGGTCGACGCCCCGGCCGACGGCGAGGCGCCCGCAGCCGAGCCCGCCGGTGTCGAGGACTTCTAGTCCACAGGCGCCTGCTGACCCGTGGCTTCGTCAAAGCATGACCGTTCGTCCACCCAGGATCCCTGGGTGGACGAACGGCCCGCGCCCGACTGGCTGGGGGATGTGAGCCTCGGTGTCGAAGCCTGGGCAGGCAAGGTCGACCCCGCCCCGTCGGCCGAGCCGCCGTCCTCGTTGGTTGAGCCGTCGTCGCGACGAAGGAGCGACGACGTGTCGAGGCCAACACGGTCCCGTCGCAGCAAACCTCGCCCCGCAGACCCCGCAGACCCCAAGAACGACCCCGAGCCCGACCACGAGGCGATCGCCCGCAAGATCCTTCTCGACGCCCTGACCGGGCAGGCGCGCAGCCGCAAGGAGCTCGCCGACAAGCTGGAGAAGAAGGAGGTCCCGGCCGCCCTCGCGACCCGGCTGCTGGACCGCTTCGAAGAGGTCGGCCTGATCGATGACGAGGCCTTCGCCAGAGCCTGGATCGCCAGCCGACAGCCCGGAAAGGGCCTGGCCAGGCGAGCCCTGGCCCAAGAGCTGCGCCGCAAGGGCATCGACGACGACGTGGCCCGCGACGCGCTCGATGAGATCGATCCGGACGACGAGCGTGAGGCCGGCCGGCGGATGGTCCGGCGCAAGCTGCGCTCCTTGGAGCGCTTCGACGACCAGACCAAGACCCGGCGTCTGGTCGGGATGCTCGCCCGCAAGGGATACGGCGCCGGTGTGGCCTACAGCATTGTCCGCGAGGAGCTCGCTCTGGCCGATGACGATGGTGGCTACGGTGTCGTGTCAGAATCCGACCTGTGAGTGAGCAGCAAGAGCGCGAGATCCTGACCTACGACCTGTTCGGCACCGCAGTGCGCGATATCGCCCAGAAGGTCGTCGACAGCGGCTACGAGCCCGACATCGTGCTCTCCATCGCCCGTGGCGGCCTGGCCCTCGGGATGGGCCTGGGCTACGCCCTCGACGTGAAGAACCTGTCCGCGGTCAACGTGGAGTTCTACACCGGCATCAACGAGCGTCTCGACGTCCCGATCATGCTCCCGCCGACGCCCGCAGCCGTCGACCTGACCGGGATGAAGGTGCTCATCGCCGACGACGTCGCCGACACGGGCAAGACCCTGGAGATCGTCCACGACTTCTGCGAGGGCCATGTGGCCGAGGCCCGCACGGCGGTGATCTTCGAGAAGCCGTGGACCGTGATCAACGCCGACTACGTCTACAAGAAGACCGACCGCTGGATCGACTTCCCGTGGTCCTCCCAGCCGCCGCTCGTCGACCGCCGCGGCGGCCAGGCTCACTGAGTCCGCGGCGTTAGCCTGGGAAACATGTTCACGCCGGTCGCCGTCCACACCGGGACGCACCGTCTCGGCGGCGTGACGCGCCCGGGGGAGAGCTGGGCATCGGCGGCGACGAGGATCGCCGGGCGTCCTGCGTACGCGGTGGACCTCTCCGGTGAGGTGAAGGAGTTCTCCTCCGACCCGATGCCGGTGGTGGCGCTGCGGCCGATGACCCGCGGCGACCTGCCGCACCTGATCCGCTGGCTCAACGCGGAGCACGTGCACCGCTGGTACGCCGTCGACGGCGAGCCGACGCCCGAGTGGGTGACGGAGAACTACGGGCCCGACATCGACGGGAAGACCCCGGTGACGTTCTGGGTGATCGAGGTCAACGGGCGCTCGGTCGGCTTCTGCCAGGACTATCGGATCAGCGACGAGCCCGACTATGCACTGCTCACCCCCGACCCGGACGCGATCGGCTTCGACTACGCGATCGGGGAGCCGGCCTTCGTGGGTCGGGGGATCGGGCCACGGATGGCCTGGGTCTGGCTGACCTCGATCCCGCGCCGCTATCCCGGTGCGACGGCATGCTTCGCGGCCCCCGACCACCGCAACGCCGCCTCGCTGCGGATGCTCGCCAAGGTCGGCTTCGAGCAGGGCACCTGGTTCGACGAGCCCCAACCCGACGGCTCGACGACCACGATGGTCGGCTGCTCGCTCGATCTTCGGCGCGTACTCGGCTGACGACCCGCGCGGCGGCACCTATGGTCAGGACATGAGCCTTCTAGAGGAGCTGCGGCTGCCGGCCGGATCGGTGGACCTGCGGAAGTACGACACCAACTCCGCGCCCGGCGTCGGCGCCGACAAGGCGACCGGCAAGCAGGTGCTCGCCGAGCTCGGCCCGACGCTGCTCGAGCTGCAGACCAAGCTGTTCGCCTCCAAGGAGAGCGACGATCCCCGGCGGGTGCTGCTCGTCCTGCAGGGGATGGACACCTCCGGCAAGGGCGGTGTGCTCAAGCACACCGTCGGTCTGGTCGACCCTGTCGGCGTGAAGATCACCAGCTTCAAGGCACCGACAGCCGAGGAACGGGCCCACGACTTCCTGTGGCGGATCGAGAAGGCGGTGCCCGACCCCGGCTACCTGGGAGTCTTCGACCGTTCCCACTACGAGGACGTGCTGATCGGCCGCGTCCGTGAGCTCGCCGCCCCCGAGGAGATCGAACGGCGCTACCCCGCGATCAACGACTTCGAGAAGCGGCTGGCCGACGACGGCACCGTCATCCTCAAGTGCATGCTGCACATCTCGCCCAAGGAGCAGAAGAAGCGGCTCCTGGCCCGGCTGGAGGACCCGACCAAGCACTGGAAGTACAGCCCCGGCGACATCGACGAGCGTCAGCTGTGGCACGACTACCAGAGGGCGTACGAGATTGCGCTGGAGCGCACCAACACCGAGTACGCTCCGTGGTACCTCGTGCCGAGCGACAAGAAGTGGTATCGCAACCTGGCCATCGGCGAGCTGCTCCTGGAGACCCTGGACCGGCTCGATCTGGACTGGCCCGCGCCTCGCTTCGACATCGCCGAGGAGAAGAGACGACTGAAAGAGGACACCATCTCGTGAGTGAGCGCCAGCGAGCGAACCATGAGAGCATCACGCGGCCGCGCCCGTATTCTGGCGCCTGCGCCACGGGTGTGGCCGCGTGAGTCTTGAGACGGTGCGGGTGACCAGGTATGTCACTCCGCTCCGGGAAGGCGGCAGCCTGCCCGGGATCGTGGAGGCCGACGACCTCGGCACCTATGTCTGTAAGTTCCGCGGCGCCGGGCAGGGGCTGCGGGTGCTGGTCGCGGAGGTGATCGTCACCGGTCTGTGCCGGGCGCTCGACATCCCGACGCCGGACCAGGTCGTGCTCGACCTCGATCCCGAGATCGCCCGCTACGAGGCCGACGAGGAGGTCCAGGACCTGCTCAACGTCAGTGCGGGGCTCAACCTCGGCATCGACTTCCTGGCGGGTGCTTTCGGCTACGACGCCGCCTACCAGCCCGACCCGTCGCTGGCCGGGCGGATCCTGTGGCTGGACGCGCTGATCGCCAACGTCGACCGCTCCTGGCGCAACCCCAACATGCTGCTGTGGAACGGCGCGCTCTACGTCATCGACCACGGCGCCTCGCTCTACTTCCACCACGTCTGGCCCGGCGGCGGCGGAGACCCGGCGCGCTATGCGGCGCAGCCCTTCGACACCTCCGAGCACATCCTGCGGGCCTTCGCCGCCGAGGCACTCGCCCAGAACGATGACCTCGCCACGCGGCTCGACGACGCGGTGCTGGAGAAGGTGCTCGCCGACGTACCGGACGAGTGGCTCGAGCCCGTTCCCGGCTATGACACCCCGGAGTCGCTGCGCGAGCGCTATGTCGCGTTCCTGAGGGCTCGCCTCGACGGCGGCCGCCCGTGGCTGCCTGTGGTCGATCCCGCCCAGGAGGCGTGATGGACGCCTACCAGTACGTCGTGCTCCGCTGCGTACCCCGCCCTGAGCGCGAGGAGTTCCTCAACGTCGGCGTCGTTCTGCACTGCCCCGAGCAGAAGTTTCTCGCCGCTCGGTGGACGCTCGACGAGCAGCGCCTGGCCGCCTTCGCACCCGGCCTCGACCAGTCGCTCGTGCGGGCCGCTCTGGAGTCGGTGGACCTGATCTGTGCCGGTGCCGCCCACGCCGGCTTCGGCGCGGGCGTCCGCGCCACGGCATACGGCATCCGGGCGCTCTCAGACAACGAGTCGGCCCGCTTCGGCCTCCTCAAGGCCCCGAAGTCCACGGTCCTCCAGCCCGGACCCGTCCACGGTGGTGTCACCACCGACGCCGCCGCCGAGCTCGACCGCATCTTCACCCACCAGATCGGCTGAACGCACCGCTGGTCGAGCCGCCGGAGCCGCTAGGCGGAGGCGTGTCGAGACCAACACAGTCTGATGGCGCGCTCGATAGGACTGTGTTGGTCTCGACACGCTCGCTGGCGCTCGCGGCTCGACCAGCCGTGGCTAGATCGGCTGAAACTCGCCGAGTCGGCCCGTCCTGACCAAAACCTCCGCCGAGTCGGCTCGTCATGACGAGCCGACACCGGGGGGGGTGTTGTGAAGATTCGCCGACGC
>NZ_JBEYUV010000060.1:0-18829 GCF_040643685.1 Nocardioides sp. NPDC047086 | reverse complement strand
GCCCACCCCCAGCTCCACACCCTCGTCAACGAGGCCACCAAGCTCGCCGGCGCCGCCGGCACCAAGGGCACCCTCGACATCGAGGTCGCCGACCAACTCCTGGCCAAGATCGACGAGATCGCCGAGATCTTCTGGGCGACCAAGAAGGCCTGAGCCTTCTCGAGATCAAGCCCGTACGCCACAGCCGCTCCGGTCCCGGAGCGGCTGTGGTGCGTTAACGGCACGGCGAGGCCGGTCTCGTTGCATAATCATCGAGACTCCCACAGAAGGACTGACAACCCAGATGCCCCAGGTCGAGCTGCGCCTTCCCGCAGAAGGCGCTTACGTCTCCGTGCTGCGTACGACGACGGCCGCGCTCGCCGCGCGCCTCGACTTCACGCTCGAGGACATCGAGGACCTGCGGATGGCGGTCAGCGAGGCGGCGGCGATCTGTCTGGAGTGCGCGGCGGAGGCCGCTGACCTGGACGTCGTCTTCGACCTCGGTGAGGACACCATCGGGGTCACCGTGACCACGACCTGCGATGCCGAGGCGGAGATCGACGAGGAGAGCTTCGCCTGGCAGGTGCTCACCACGCTGGCCAGGGACGTCACCGCCATCCCCGAAGGTGACCAGCTCAGGATTTCGCTGGTCGCCGGGGCGACCCCGCTTGGAGCCGCGCGCTGACATGGCGCAGGAGACGATCCGGTCGTCGAGGTCCAGGAGCACCAGCGAGGTGGAGGACGCCCGCGCCCGTTCCCGTGAGCTCTTCACGACCCTCGCCGGTCCTGACCTGAGCGATCCCGAGCGCATCACCGCACGCGAGGAGCTGGTCCACCTCAACATGGCGCTGGTCGAGTACTGCGCCTCCCAGTTCTACGGTCGCGGTGAGCCGCACGAGGACCTCGTCCAGGTCGGCGTCGTCGGCCTCCTCAACGCCGTGGACCGCTACGACCTCTCCCGCGACGTGGAGTTCTCGACGTACGCCGTGCCCACGATCCTCGGCGAGATCAAGCGCTACTTCCGCGACAGCCGGTGGGCCGTCAGCGTCCCGCGTCGTCTTCGCGACCTGCAGCAGAACCTCCGCGACGCCACCGCCGAGCTCTCCCAGGAGCTCGGGCGCTCCCCCACGGCCCGCGACCTCGCCACCCGGCTCGGGGTCAGCCTCGAGACCGTCGTGGAGGGCCTGGAGTCCAGCAATGCGTACGCAGCGCTGTCCCTCGACTCCGAGACCGACGAGACCGCGCCGATGCTCGACTCGCTGACCGCCCACGACCTGCGCCTGGACGACGTCGAGGTGCGGGAGTCGATCAAGCCCGTGCTCGACAGCCTCTCGGCCCACGAGAAGCAGGTGCTGATGCTGAAGTTCTTCCGCAACAAGACCCAGACGGAGATCGCCGCCGAGCTCGGGGTCTCCCAGATGCAGGTCTCCCGGCTGCTCAAGCGCTCGCTCGCCCAGCTCCGCAGGGCGCTGGAGGAGGACTAGGGCTGGCGCTCCTCGAGCGCGGCGATGCTCGGCGGTGCGAAGATGCCGACGAGAGCGATGATCGCGACCACGGCCAGCCCGCCTGCGATCGCCAGGTCCTCGCGCAGGTTCCAGGCCAGTCCGAGCACGATCAGCTGGACGAGCACCAGCGGCGCCCGTGCCCACGACTCCAGTCGCCAGAGCATGGCGGCGCACCAGCCGATGCCGGCGGCGCAGAGCAGGAAGAACAGACCGCCTGCGATCGCGGTCGTCAGCGAGGCGGCGTCGGGGATGCGGACGAACTCCATCGCTCCCCAGAACAGCATCGCCGCGGCCTCGACGCCTGCGGCGAACACGGTCAGCAAAAGAGTCCAGGGGCGGTGCGGCGCGGTCACCTCAGCAGCCTAGGGCATCCGCGTACACTGGAGCTCGCGGGCATGAAAGCGGCGAGAGCATACACCACCGGTTCTGCGGGTAACTCACCGCGTTACCGAATTGTCTAGCCCCAGGAAGACTGAGTGTTACGGTCCGGTGACGAACCAGACACTGGTTAGGGGTTGTTTCGGAGTCCATTTCTTGGAACTCTAGAGACCAGCACGCACGTGAAGACATTCACACATCCCCGCCACGTGCCTACTCGCAGGGTCTCGAACCACCAGGGCCTTGCCCATCCTACGTCAGAAAGAGGGTCTACCCAGCCATGGATTGGCGCCACCGTTCGGCTTGTCTCGATGAAGACCCGGAACTGTTCTTCCCCATCGGAAACACCGGTCCAGCCATCCTCCAGATCGAGGAAGCCAAGCAGGTCTGCCGGCGTTGCGACGTCCGGGAGCAGTGTCTTCAGTGGGCTCTTGAGGCCGGTCAGGACCACGGCGTGTGGGGTGGACTGAGCGAGGACGAGCGTCGTGCGCTGAAGCGCCGCAACGCCCGCTCCCGTGTCCGCACCGCCGTCTGACCAACCCCTAGAGGCCATCAACCCCTAGAAGCTCCACCTAGAGTTCCAACGGCAGCTCGACCGCAGCTCTCGCCCCATGGCCGTCAGGCCGGGGCCCCAACGAGAGCCGACCACCGAGCTCGCCTTCGACGAGAGTCTTCACGATCGACAACCCCAGGTTTGTCGATGTGTCGAGACTGAACCCGTCGGGTAGTCCATGACCGTCGTCCTCGATGGTCACCCGGAGATGCCCGGCGGGTTGCTGTCGTACGGACATCATGATCTTGCCCGTCTCGGGATCACCGGCGCCGCTGCCGCGGTAGCCGTGCTCGACCGCGTTCTGCAGCAGCTCGGTGACGACCATCGCCATCGGCGTGGCCACCTCCGAGGGAAGCGATCCGAACGAGCCCTCACGGCGCACCCGCACCGCGACGCCGACCGAGGTGACCTCCCCGACCATGGAGGCGAGCCGGTCGGCGATCTCGTCGAACTCGACGGTCTCCTCGACGGCCTGCTGGGAGAGGATCTCGTGGACCAGTGCGATGGACCCGACACGCCGTACGGCCTCGTTCAGCGCATCCTGGGCGACACCGGAGTCGACCCGGCGAGACTGCATCCGGAGAAGCGCGGCCACGGTTTGTAGGTTGTTCTTCACCCGATGGTGGATCTCGCGGATCGTCGCGTCCTTGGTGACGAGCTCACGATCGCGTCGGCGCAGGTCGGTGACGTCGCGCAGCAGCACCAGCGCGCCGATCGCCTCGCCACGCGGCCGCAGCGGGATCGAGCGCATGATGATCGCCATCACCCCGGTGTCGATCTCGGTGTCGCGGTGCGCCCGACCACCGAGGACCGCGCTCAGCGTCTCCTCGTCGGGGCGCTTGCGTGGCGGCACCAGGGCGCGGGTCATCCCGGCCAGCGACTGGCCCGCGAGGTCACCGGACAGCCCCAGCCGGCGGAAGACCGAGAGCGCGTTGGGACTGGCATAGTCGACGACTCCATCGGCATCCACCCGCACGAACCCGTCCCCGACCCGAGGGGTGTCGGTGTGGTCGCTGCGCTGCCCGACCGCCGGGAAATAGCCGTTCGCGACCATCTGGGTCAGGTCGGCGGCGGTCTGCAGGTAGGACAGCTCGAGCTTGGAGGGCGTACGGACGCCGAGCAGGTTGGTGTTGCGGCTCAGCACCGCGATGATGCGGCCGGCGCGGCGTACGGGGATGGTCTCGACCCGCACCGGGAGGTCGTCGCGCCACTCGGGATCGCCCTCGCGAACCAGCCGGCCGACGTCGACGGCGTCGTCGAGGGTGGCGTGGCGTCCCTTCGGGACGAACATGCCGACGATGTCGTCGACGTACGCCGTCGGACCGGTCGTGGGACGCATCTGTCCGGCCGCCCAGAAGCCGTTCCCGGACTTGTCCGGCAACCACAGCACCAGGTCAGCGAAGGAGAGGTCGGCCAGGATCTGCCAGTCGGCCATGAGCAGCTGAAGCCACCCGATGTCCTCGCTGTCGAGGTCGGTGTGGCTCTGGGCAAGCTCACTCAGGGTGGGCACGCGGACAGCGTAGATGTAGACCAAGGTATGCGCATTGCGCGGGTCGGTGGTCGGCGCGTGGCCGGGTTTGGCAGGATGTTCTCCATGTCGGAGGCGTACTGGCGCGAGGTTCATTCAACTGGCCTCGCCGTACCCACCGACCGGCCGCTGGGCGACCTCACCATCGAGCTCACCCGGATGCTCGGCGACCCGGATCCGGACGTACGCAGCGGGCTGGCCGTGCCGGCCCTGTCGACCTGGATCCAGCGCGGTGTCTACGACGACCTGCTCGGGGGTCTGGGCGACGGGATGGCGGCCGGGCTCGTGGTCGGGCTCGGCGATTCCGGCAACAACGGCGTCTTCCGGCGGGCCTCCTCCGTCGAGGCTCTGGCCCAGTGCATCGCCCGCGACAACGCCCGCTCGCTGGTCCGGGCGGAGAAGGTCCTGGAGTGGGGCGACCGGATCGCCACCTGGCTGCTGCGCGAGCGAGACCTCCGCGCCTTCGTTCCCGAGCGCGGCTGGGCCCATGCGGTCGCTCGCGGCGCCGACGCACTGGGCACCCTGGCCGCCTCCGAGCACCTCGGCAAGCCCGAGCTGACCGTGATCCTCGACGTCGTCGCCGACCGGGTGCTCGCCCGCGGGGACACCATCTACGCCCACGGTGAGCCCGACCGGCTGGCGGCCGCCACGATGTCCGTGCTGCGTCGCAACCTGGTCCCGCTCAACATCATGGAGCCGTGGATCAACCGGATCGTCACCGTCGCCACGGCCACCCCGGAGACGCCCGACCGTGACCCGTTCCTACTCACCGGCAATGCCGAGGCGTTCCTGCGGGCCCTCTACATCCAGCTCGCGCTCAGCAACGACATCCCGCAGATCCGCGGCGACCTGCTGCTGGTCGTCGTCGCCGCCCTGAAGCTGTCGAACGCCACCTACCTGACCTGATCGCGGGCCGAGATTGGCTCTCACCCACCTGGCTTTGAGACACTGTCCCGAGGCCCCTCGGGGTCCACGTACCCCAATGGAGGAGATCATCATGGGCAAGACCGGTCGCAAGCGCCGCGCGCGCCGCAAGAAGGGCGCGAACCACGGCAAGCGCCCCAACTCCTGACCGCTGGCCCTTCACGGGTCAGAGCTGTCAAGACGCAAGAGCCCCAGCCGATCGGCTGGGGCTCTCGTCGCGTCTGGGGCCGGGTCAGGACCTGGTGCGAAGCTCCTGGATCTGAACCATGATCTTCGCGCGCAGCTCGCCCGGGGCGACCTCGGTGCACGAGCGCGCCACGACCGCCTTGACGATGCGCTGCTGGTCGTAGGTCTCCAGGCAGGGGTTGCAGCTCTGCAGGTGGCGCTTGACCTGGTCGGCGTCCGGCTCGGCGAGCTCGTTGTCGATCAGGAAGACGATCTGCTCGAGGAAGTCCGCGCAGTCGGTGGGCGACGCGTCATGCTGGTGGGCACTCATGACGCACCTCCGCGAGCGCCGGTGAGATCGTTGGTGCGAACGTAGTCGGAGAGAAGATCGCGCAGCTGGCGCCGGCCGCGGTGAAGACGCGACATCACGGTGCCGATCGGGGTTTCCATGATCTCGGCGATCTCCTTGTAGGCGAATCCCTCGACGTCGGCAAGGTAGACGGCGAGCCGGAACTCCTCCGGCAGGCGCTGCAGCGCATCCTTCACCTGGGAGTCTGGCAGGTGCTCGAGCGCCTCCATCTCCGCGGACTTCAGACCGGTCGAGCTGTGCGACTCGGCCCGCGCCAGCTGCCAGTCCTCGACGTCCTCGGACATCGACTGCTGCGGCTGGCGCTGCTTCTTGCGGTAGGTGTTGATGAAGGTGTTCGTGAGGATGCGGTAGAGCCAGGCCTTCAGGTTGGTGCCGGGCTTGAACTGATGGAAGGAGGAGTACGCCTTGGCGAACGTCTCCTGCACCAGATCCTCCGCGTCGGACGGGTTGCGGGTCATCCGCATCGCCGCCGAGTAGAGCTGGTCGAGGAAGGGCAGCGCGTCCCGCTCGAAGCGCAGCGCGCGCTCCTCGGGTGTCTCGGTGGCCAGGTCGACGACCTCTTCATTTTCGCTCATCACGTCCCAGGGTACGCGCGTGAGCATCGGGGCGCCCATCGGCGACACGTTCTCCGTGGGGCGTTCGAGCAGGATGGTCATGTCCGGGGAACGCCGCGACCGACGCGAAACATTCCCGCTAGACGATGACCTCGCGGACGAGCCACTCCAGGGTGGACTCGACCAGGATCGCGTCGGCGTCGGCCTGAGTGATCGGGCCGCGCTTGCCGACAACGAGGGAATGGTCGGCTCCCGGGATCGGGGTGACCTCGATCCCCTCCGGGAACTCCTCGGGTTTGCCGAACCTGTCCCGGGTGCCCTGCAGCACCAGCGTCGGCACCCTGGACTCCAGCAGCTCGTGGGCACGGGAGATGCCCGGCTTGCCGATCGGGTGCAGCGGGAAGGCCAGGCACAGTGCCCCCGCGGCGCCGAACCCGCGCGCCGTACGGACCGCCGAGCGGGCCCCGGCGGAGCGGCCGCCGACCACCAGCGGTGTGCGCACCCGCATCCAGTTGGCGGCCAGGGTCAGCGCCGCATCCAGGGACTTGGGCGGCGTGGCCACCGGCTTCCCCTTGACCCGCCAGGGCTGCTCGAAGCGGACCACGGTGATCCCCTGAGCCGGCAGCGCGTCGTTGAGCGCCATCAGGTCATGGGTGTCGATGCCGTTGCCGGCACCATGGGAGAGCAGCAGCGTCGCCTGCGGTCGTCGCGCCCGGCGGGTGTAGAGCCGCCCCTGTCCGTAGGGCGTGTCGATCATCTGCGTCGTGGTTCCACCCATGTCATCCCCAGGCTTCCTCGATCGGCAGCGGCTCGACGAGCTCGCGACCGTTGTTGCGTACGTTGCTCACCAGCGTCGAGACCGGGTAGGCCTCCAGCCGGCCCGGCGCCGCCGGGGTCAGCAGGTCCAGGTCGCCCGGACGGGTCGGGTCGAGCCACTGGTCCCAGCGCTCACGTTCCACCATCAGCGGCATCCGGTCGTGGATCCGCCCCAACGAGTCCTCCGCCTCGGTGGTGATCACCGTGCAGCTCCACAGCCACCGGCCGGGGTCGTCCTCGGCCTTGGCGGGGTCGGGCCACAGCTCGTAGAGCCCGGCCATGGCCAGCACTCCCCCGTCCTTCGGGGTGATGAAGTAGGGCTGCTTGCGGGGCTTTCCTTTCGCATCCTTCGCCTCGGTGGCGTACCACTCGAAGTAGCCGTCGGCAGGTAGCAGGCAGCGGCGCTTGGCGAAGGCCCGGCGGTAGGCGGGCTTGTCGCCCACGGTCTCCATCCGGGCGTTGATCATTCGGTTGCCGATCTTGACGTCCTTGGCCCAGGACGGGACCAGGCCCCAACGTACGGAACGGAGCTGGCGCTCGCTGGACGTGTCCTCCTCGCCCTGCCGAAGCGGAGCCCGAGGCGATGTGTTCGGCGGGCGCTCGAGGACGGCATAGACATCGTCGGTCGGGGCTACGTTGTAGCTCTCGGTGAGCGGCTCCTGCAGGCGCAGCTCATCGATCTCGAACTCCTCGGCCAGCTCGTCGGGTTGGCGGCTGGACGCGTAACGACCGCACATACGTTCACCTTAGCGCCGGGTGCCCGTGGTGTTCGGCGGTATTTCTAGGCTCCGCGGGCGAGCTCGTCGAGCAGGTGTCCCGCTGACCTGTCGTTCTCGGGGAGTCCCTCGATCCAGATCCGGTCGGCGCTCTGCTCGACCATCCGCTTGAGGAGCCCGAGCCGTTTGACCAGCGTCTCGTCACGCGGGGCGACCACGACCATGCGGCTGTGGCCGACCTGTCCGACCGCGGCCGCGGTCGCGAAGACCGAGCGCGCGGTCTGGCCCAGCAGCGACATCCGGCGGGCGGTAGCGATGCTGTCGGTCTTCCCACCGGGAGCGCCCGGGAGGTGGGCGTCGGTGACGACCAGCGCGTGGCTGAGCGCGGTGGCCTCGCGGTAGAGGTCCGAGATGCGTTCGCGCAGGTGCGCCAGGGTGGCGAGGCCGGTGAGCGGGTCGGCGCAGGAGATGGTGTGCAGGTAGCCCAGCGTCGCCTCGCTCCAAGCGACCGACAGGGCGTGCACCTCGGCGAAGGCAGGGTCGCGATCCTCCATGGCCTGGGTCGTCATCCGGAGGTCCTCGAGGCTCTCCCCGAGGGAGACGCCCGACTCGGCGAGGTCGTGGCCGGCGACCCAGCAGGCCTCGGCGACGTAGCTGCTGCGCTCGGCGAGCGCCTCGGCGACAGCCTCGAACCGCGGCGAGAGCGCCGCGCGCTGCTCGTCGGAGAGATCTGCGATCTCAGGCGAGGTGGATGCGGGCGCACGCCGACCTCGGGAGAACAGCCGCACAACTCACCTCTTTCCTCGTGTTTCCTGGCGTTGGTGTCGTTCCTTGTCCAAAATCGCTGGGTCATGGATACAGTGGTTCGCGCGCCGATCTACTGCGTGCCCACATGGACTTGACGTACCAAATCGGCAACCATGACGCGGTAGCGACCCACATTTCTGGGTATCGCGAAAGTTGTTGTCAGATCCGGGGAGGGGGCGTGACGTGCGGGCTTCCGCAGTCGTTAGCACAACGCATGTCCCTCGTTGGCGCAACCCGCGTCATACCTCCGTCCTTCTAACGTCTCTGGTGCTGTGAGCGAATCGACCCCCACCTCTCTACCTATCCTCGACGCCCCTGGCGACGCCGAGCTGATCACCGCCGTCCGTGGCGGTGACCTGGATGCGTACGGGGCGCTGTTCGAGCGCCATGTCGAGGCCGCCCGCCGCCTCGCCCGCCAGCTGGTGTCGCCCGGTGATGCCGACGACCTGGTCTCCGAGGCGTTCGCCAAGGTGCTCAACGTGCTGCAGAGGGGTGGCGGCCCGGACCTGGCCTTCCGCGCCTACCTGCTGACCTCGCTGCGCCGGCTCCACGTGGACAAGATCCGCGCCGCCTCGAAGCTGACCACCACCGACGACCTGACGCCGTTCGACCCGGGCGTGCCCTTCGAGGACACCGCGGTGTCGGGCTTCGACAACCAGGCCGCCGCGAAGGCGTTCCAGCAGCTTCCGGAGCGCTGGCAGCAGGTGCTGTGGCACACCGAGGTCGAGGGTCAGAAGCCGGCCGAGATCGCGCCGATGCTCGGCATGTCGGCCAACTCGGTCTCCGCGCTCGCCTACCGGGCCCGCGAGGGCCTCAAGCAGGCGTTCATCTCGATGCACGCGCAGGACGCCGGCGAGGAGGCCTGCGCCACCACGCGTGCCAACCTGGGCGCCTACATCCGCAACGGCCTGTCCAAGCGCGACTCGACGAAGGTCGACGACCACCTGCAGGACTGCCGTCCGTGCACCGCGATCTATCTCGAGCTCACCGAGGTCAACTCCGGGATGGGTGCCTGGCTCGCTCCGGCTCTGCTCGGCGCCGCCGGCGCGGGCTACCTCGCCGTCGGTGGTGGCGTCGCCGCCAAGGGCGGCGTGGTGCTCTTCTTCGGACGGCTCAAGGACTGGGTGCTGGGCGACCCCGTGGGACGTACGGTCGCGGGTGGTGCCGGTGTCGCGGCTGCTGCGGCCGTGGCCGCCGGGCTCGCGCTCACCGGCGGCGACCCGGCCCCGAAGGTGCCCGCCGCCGAAGAGCCTGCCGCCGAGGCACCGGCCGACCCGGCCGCACCTCCCGCTGACAACCCCGCCGCCCCGCCCGCACCTCCCGCTGACAACCCCGCGGCGCCGCCGGCAGCGGCGCCTCCCGCCGACCAGCCGGTCGACCCGCCCGCCGACCCGGCTCCGGCCCAGACGCAGCAGGCGCCGGTCATCACCTCGCCACTCTCCACCGTGAGCGGGCAGCCTGGCGGCAAGACCGTGATCGACCTGACCCAGGGAGCCACCGACGCCAACGGCGACCCGCTCTCGGTCAAGGAGGCCACCGTCGCCTCCCCCGCCCACGGCACAGTCACCAAGGGCGGCGGATCAGCCTCGGGCGGTAAGGGCGGCGGCGTCAGCGGCGCGATCTTCGGCGGTCTGCGGATGGCCGGCGATCCCGTCACCACGGTGACCTACCAGGCCGACATCGGCTGGCGCGGCACCGACACCATCGAGTACGTCCTCACCGACGGAAACGGCGGCGATGTCGCCGGCACCGTCGACGTCGCCACCCCCAACGCCGACCCGAAGGCCGTCGACGACGCTGCCAAGGCAACAGTGACCGGTGACGACGGCAACAACGGCGTCGGCAACGGCGGCGAGGAGCGCTCGGCCAAGACCACCATCGATGTGCTCGCCAACGACACCGACGACAACGACGACGTGCTCCGGCTGGTCACGATCACCGAGAAGCCCGCTCACGGCGACGCCGTCATCGAGAACGGCCAGGTCGTCTACACGATGGCGCCCGACTACACCGGGAACAGCGACACCTTCAGCTACCAGATCTCGGACGGCCACGGCGGCACGGATGTCGGCACGGTGGAGGTGACCTTCGAGGAGGCTCCGCCGGCGCACGACGCCGGAATCGCCCTGGATCACGTGTCCTATGACGGGTACGAGCACATCGAGGTCACGGCTGAAGGCATCCCCGAAGGGGACTACACCGCGACCTTCAGATACAAGGCGACCGGCGTCGCGCAGCCGTATCCGGAGTCCTCGAACCCACAATCGATGTGGGCATGCTCGCAGCTTGCCGTCCCGCCCGTGCCCCAAGGCGGCGTCGTCGAGGGCGAGTGCACCCTGACCAGCACGAACAACGGCCAGGGCGTACTCCATTTCGACTTCATCGCCGACGGTGAGTGGACGTTCGAAGCGAGCCTGACCCCTGTGGGCTACACCGACCCCGACCCCGGGAACGACCGGGTCAGCGCCGCGGGCGCTGGATCCCCTGAGCCGACGCCCACCGAGACGCCCGACGTGCCGCAGGTGCCCACACCGCCCACGACTCCCGACGTGCCGCAGGTGCCCACGCCGCCGACGACTCCTGACGTACCACAGGTGCCGACGCCGTCCTCGGACCTTCCCAGCGTCCCGGGCTCTCCGAGCGCGAGCCCCTCGCTGCCCGAAGGCAGTGGCGAGCCCAGTGCCAGCGCCAGCCCGGGCACGACGCCCGAGGTCGAGCGCGGCGCCGCCACGGGCGGTCTGACCTGGAAGGGTTTCCTGAAGGCGATCGGGATCGGGTGATTTCATCCCCGGCGTCCGGCGGCCGCCTCTGCTCGCGAAACCTCTAAAGTTGGACCTGTGACTACGACGACCGACCGTGCCGCTGACCCTGCCAACGGACCGGCCGACCCTTGGCCGGCGCCGCGCGCGCACGGTCCGGTGACGGCGACGGTGTCGCTGCCCGGGAGCAAGTCGCTCACCAACCGGGCGCTGCTGCTGGCCTCGATCGCGGACGGGCCCAGCGTCGTACGTCGTGCGCTTCGGTCCCGCGACACGCTGCTGATGGCGGCAGCGCTGACGTCGCTGGGTGCGCACGTGGACACCGAAGGCGACGACTGGGCCGTGACGCCTGGGGCGTTCGGCACCGATGCCGAGATCGACTGCGGGCTGGCGGGGACGGTGATGCGGTTCGTACCTCCGGTGGCCGCGCTCTCCACGGGCACGGTCGCCTTCGACGGCGATCCGCACATGCGCAACCGGCCGGTCGGCGAGGTGCTGCGTGCGCTTCGCGATCTCGGCGTGGACATCGAGGGTGACGGGCTGCCGTTCACGATCCGTGGCGCCGGCGCGGTGCCCGGCGGCACCGTGGTGGTCGACGCCTCGGCCTCGAGCCAGTTCATCAGCGCGCTGCTGCTCGCGGGGGCGCGCTACGAGCAGGGGGTGGACGTACGCCACGAGGGCAAGCCCGTCCCCTCGCTCCCCCACATCGACATGACGGTCGCGATGCTCCGTGAGCACGGCGTCGCGGTCGACGACGCAGATGCCAACCGCTGGACCGTGGCCCCGGGGCCGATCACGGCGCTGGATCGCACCATCGAGCCGGACCTGTCCAACGCCGCCCCGTTCCTGGCTCTGGCCGCGGTGTCGGGCGGGACGGTGACGGTGCGCGACTGGCCGCAGGCGACCGACCAGCCGGGCGACCAGCTGCGTGAGGTGCTCTCCCTGATGGGCTGCGAGGTACGGGTGACCGACGACGGGCTCACCGTGACCGGCCCGGAGCAGCTGACCGGGATCGACCTGGACATGCATGACATCGGCGAGCTCACCCCCGCCGTCGCCGCGCTGTGCGCGCTCGCCTCGACGCCCTCCCACCTGACCGGCATCGGCCACATCCGTGGCCACGAGACGGACCGGCTCGCGGCGCTCGCGCGCGAGCTGGGAGCGCTCGGGGCCGACGTCACCGAGCATCCCGACGGGCTGACGATCCGCCCGGCCGCTCTGCACGGCGGGGTGTTCCACACCTACGCCGACCACCGGATGGCCCACGCCGGTGTGATCATCGGGGCTGCCGTCGAGGACGTCCTGGTCGAGAACATCATCACCACGGCCAAGACCTTCACCGACTTCGCGCCCTTCTGGGCCGGTCTCTTCTGAGCAGCTGATGGCCAAGGCACAGCGGCGCTACGGGACCGAGGACGTCGAGCACTACGACCGTCCCCGGCGCCGCACCCGGCCGCGGACGAAGGACCGGCCCAGCTACGACGAGGCGGACCTCGGGCGAGTGATCACGGTCGATCGTGGACGGTTCACGCTGGTCATGGACGAGGCTCCCGACGTCGAGGTGTGGGCGGTCAAGGCCCGCCCGCTCGGCCGCAAGGGCGTGGTCGTGGGTGACCGGGTGAAGGTCGTCGGCGACACCTCGGGCGCGGAAGGGGCACTGGCACGGATCGTCGAGCTCGAGCCCCGGGAGACCGTGCTGCGGCGTACGGCTGATGACGACGATCCCGTCGAGCGGGTCGTGGTCGCCAACGCCGACCAACTGGTGATCGTCACCGCGATCGCCGACCCCGAACCACGCACGGGGTTCATCGACCGCGCGCTGGTGGCTGCCTACGAGGCGGGCATCGACCCGCTGCTGTGCATCACCAAGGCCGACCTGGCCGATCCGGAGTCGCTGGTCTCGACCTACCGGTCCCTGGGGGTGCCGTGGGTGGTGACGCAGCGGGGCGGCGACATGAGTGCGCTGCAGGACAGGCTCGACGGCCGTACGTCGGTCCTCCTCGGCCACAGTGGCGTGGGCAAGTCGACGCTGGTCAACGCCATCGTTCCCGACGCCGGGCGCGAGGTCGGGCATGTCAACGCGGTCACCGGGCGCGGTCGGCACACCTCCACCTCGGCGTTGATGCTGCGGCTGCCGGGGGCCGGGTGGATCGTCGACACCCCGGGGATCCGTACGTTCGGGCTGGCTCACGTCGAGCCGGAACGGCTCATCGTCTCCTTCCCCGATCTGCAGGAGGCGACGGCCGAGTGCCCGCGCGGCTGCTCGCACGCCGCTGACTCACCGGAGTGCGGGCTGGACATCGCGGTCGAGGACGGCCGGCTCGATCCGGAACGGGTCGCCTCGTTCCGTCGCCTGCTCGAGGCACGGTCGGTGCCGACGTACGCGCTCTGACCTGGGAGTGCCCCTCGATGCCCCGGCCGGTGTTTTCGTGGGGAACCGGTTACCAGGGGAGGGACCGCTCCGGGAGCGGAGCCACTAGAGTGAACCCTCGTGGCGAGCACTCCTGACTTCAACGACGACCTGCGGCTGGCGCACCTGCTGGCCGACGATGCCGACTCGCTGTCGACGTCGCGGTTCAAGGCGCTCGACCTGCACGTCATGAACAAGCCCGACCTCACCCCCGTCTCGGACGCGGACAAGGCCGTGGAGGAGTCGATCCGGCGTACGCTCTCCCGCGCGCGTACGCGGGACGCGATCACCGGCGAGGAGTCCGGATCCTCCGGGTCCTCCAGCCGGCGCTGGATCGTCGACCCGATCGACGGCACCAAGAACTTCGTGCGCGGCGTGCCGGTCTGGGCGACCCTGATCGCGCTCGCGGTCGACAACGAGGTCGTGATGTCGGTCGTCTCCGCGCCCCAGCTCGGTCGGCGCTGGTGGGCGGCGAAGGGCCAGGGCGCCCACACCGGCAAGTCGCTGATGAAGTCGACCCGCTGCCAGGTCTCGGACGTACGCCGCCTGGAGGACGCCTCGATGTCCTACTCCTCGCTGCACGGCTGGGAGGAGCGCGATCGGCTCGAGGACTTCCTGGCGCTGATGCGGAGCTGCTGGCGCACCCGCGCCTACTCCGACTTCTGGTCCTACATGCTCGTGGCCGAGGGCGCGGTCGACATCGCGGTCGAGCCGGAGCTGGAGCTGTACGACATGGCCGCGCTGGACATCATCGTGCGCGAGGCCGGCGGCCAGTTCACCTCGCTCGCCGGCGACCCGGGGCCGTGGGGCGGCAACGCACTGGCCACCAACGGACACCTGCACGACGCCGTGCTCTCCTTCCTCGGTGGCCTGCCCGACGGCAACAACGACGCCGACTGGCCGGCCGCGCAGCCAGGATCCGTCACCGCGTTCCGCCGTCCGGGAACCGAGTAGCCGTTCCCGAACAGACCCTGGCGTGACGTGCGTCACGGCCGCTACCGTTGGTACATGAAGATCGCGGACGTACTCACTCGCAAGGCGATCGCAGAAGTCGTCACGATCGCATCAACCGCCACCGTGCGTGACCTGCTCGGGGTGCTCGCCGAGCACGGCATCGGAGCCTGTGTCGTCAGCGGCGACGGCACCGAGGTCGCCGGGATCGTCTCCGAGCGCGACGTGGTGCGGCGTCTCCATGAGAACGACGCGCTGCTCGCCGCCGAGGTCTCCTCGATCATGACCGCCGAGGTCGAGACCTGTGTCCCCGAAGCCACCATCGACGAGATCCTCGGCATCATGACCAAGCGCCGGATCCGGCACATGCCGGTCGTCTCCCCCGACGGCGGCCTGGTCGGCATCGTCAGCATCGGAGACCTGGTCAAGCACCGGATCGACCAGCTCGCCTTCGAGCGCGACCAGCTCGAGGCGTACGTCCACCAGACGTAGAGCTTCTTCACAGGACCTACACAACTTCTGCAGCCTTTCCGGCGGCTCGGGCTTCTAGCCTGAGCATGTGCCAGAACATCTGACCGCGACACGCCGGGTCCTCGTCGTCGAGGACGAGCCGGTCATCAACCAGGCCGTCTCCGACCGGCTCGAGGCGGAGGGGTACGACGTCGTCCGGGCGTGGGACGGCCCCGGGGCCGTCTCCTGCTTCGAGCAGACCTCGCCCGACCTGGTCGTCCTCGACGTGATGCTGCCCGGCTACGACGGCCTCGAGGTGTGCCGCCGGATCCAGGCCGTACGCCCCGTCCCGGTGCTCATGCTCACCGCCCGTGTCGAGGAGGCCGACGTGCTGGTCGGCCTCGGTGTCGGGGCCGACGACTACCTGACCAAGCCGTTCCGGGCCCGCGAGCTGGTGGCCCGGGTCAATGCGCTCCTGCGGCGGGTGGAGCGGGCGGCCGAGCTAGCCGGCTCGCCGCGGCGTACGGCTGAGATCGGAGGACTCCGGATGGACTCGGCCGCCCGGCGGGTCTGGGTCGATGGGTCCGAGGTGCGGCTGACGCCCACCGAGTTCGACCTGCTGGTCTGTCTGGCCGCCGACCCCGGCGCCGTCGTCACCCGCGAGCGGCTGCTCGCCGAGGTCTGGGGCTGGAACGACGCCTCGGGCACCCGCACCGTCGACAGCCACGTGAAGGGGCTGCGCGCCAAGATCGGGTCGGCGCGGGTGCGTACCGTGCACGGCGTCGGCTATGCCCTGGAGGCCGGCGAATGACTCCGCTGGAACGGGTCTCCTCGATCAAGGTCAAGCTCGGGCTCCTGGTCGCCGCGAGCGCCCTGGTGGCGGCGGTCGTCGCCTCCGTCGGGCGGATCACCGGGGTCTCTCCCTGGATCTCGATCCCGGTCACGATCGGGATCGCGCTCGCGGTCACCCAGCTGCTGGCGGCCGGGATGACCTCGCCGTTGCGGCAGATGACCATCGCAGCACGACGGATGGCCCGGGGCGACTACTCGGTCTCGGTGCCTGCCGTCGGTGCCGACGAGGTCGGCCAGCTGGGCCGTGCGTTCAACACGATGGCCAGCGACCTCGGCGCCGTCGACCGCCAGCGCCGCGACCTCGTCGCCAACGTCTCCCACGAGCTGCGTACGCCACTGGCGGCCCTCACCGTCGTGCTGGAGAACCTCGTGGACGGCGTCGGCTCGGACCCGGCCGCGCTCCAGACCGCGCTCGGCCAGGCCGAGCGCCTGAGCCGGCTGGTCGAGGACCTGCTCGACCTGGCGCGGGTCGATGCCGGCAAGGCGCCGCTGAGTACCGCCTCGGTCGAGCTCGGCCCCCTGCTGGAGGCCTGTGTCGCGGAGACGCGGGTCAACGGCCGGCCGGTCACCTACGAGCTCGACGTGCCGGCCTCTCTCGTCGTCGAGGCCGACGCCGACCGGCTCAGCCAGCTCGTCGTCAACCTGCTCGACAACGCCTCCCGGCACAGTCCCCGCGGCGGCGTGGTCACCGTGCGCGCCGGCCAGGACGGCGACCGCTACCACCTCGAGGTCCTCGACTCCGGGCCCGGTGTCCCGGTCGCCGACCGCGGGCGCGTCTTCGAGCCCTTCGGCACGCTCAGCGCCTCCGGCGACGGTGGCGGTGGCGGGACCGGGCTCGGGCTCGCCATCGCCCGGTGGGTCACCGACCTGCACGGCGGCTCCATCGCCTTCCTCGACCCGCTCCCCGATGCCGCCGGCGCGCGGGTGCGCGTCGACCTTCCGCTGCGCCCACCCGCGCGGCCCGTCCCCGATCAGCTCGGTCCCAGTCATCTCACCCCCACCCACGAGGAGAGCCAGATGCCCACCACTCCCCCGGCGGCCGAACCCGCCGAACCGGCCAAACCTGTCGATATCCCTGCGGCGGCGCCCAAGGCCGCCGATGCGACCCCATCAGTCCTCGACGACATCTTCGGAATCTACTGGCCCGACTCGGGTGTCGCGGGGCGGTTCGGGCTCTTCATCGGTGCCGTGGTCGCGGGCCTGCTCGGCGGGCTGCTGATCCCCGACCGCAACGCCGGGCTCGGGACGGTCATCGTGATGCTCGCCGCCGGCGGGGTCGTGATGTTCGCCAACGAGAGGCGACGCAGCTGGTTCCCGATCGTCTGCTACGTCCTGTTCGTCCTGCTCTCCTCGGTCGCGGTGCTCCGCGACGCCGAGTGGATCGTCGCGTTGTGCCTGCTCACGGCGGTCGCGGTGCTGTTGTGTGCCTCCACCCTGGCGAAGACGCTGCTCGGGATCGTGCTGACCGGGATCTCCTGGCCGCTGGCCGGGCTGCGCGGGATCCCGTGGCTGGGTCGCACGCTGACCAGCGTCTCCGGCAAGGGTCACGGGGCGGCGGTCGCCCGTACGACGCTGCTCTCGCTGCTCGGCCTGGTGATCTTCGGGCTCCTGTTCACCACCGCCGACGCGGTGCTGGGAAGCTGGGTCGACCAGTTCGTGCCGGATGTACGTCCGGACACCTTCGCGGCTCGGATCTTCATGACCGTCTTCGTCTTCGGGGTCGTGCTGGCCGCTGCGTACCTGGCGGTGAACCCGCCCCGGATCGACCGCAACGAGCGTACGTCCCAGCCCGTCGCCAACCGCTATGAGTGGCTGGCTCCGGTCGGGGTCGTGGTCGCTGTCTTCGCCGCCTTCCTGGCAGCGCAGGCGGCCGCGGTCTTCGGCGGCGAGGACTACCTGCGCGAGACGACCGGGCTGACGTACGCCGAATACGTCCACCAGGGCTTCGGCCAGCTGACCGTCGCGACCGCGCTGACCCTGCTGGTCATCTGGGCGGCCGCGCGCAAGGCGCCGGTCGAGACGGTGGCCGACCGGCTCTGGCTGCGGGTCGCGCTGGGCCTGCTGGCCGCCGAAGCGCTCGTCGTCGTCGGGTCGGCCCTGTATCGGATGCACCTCTACCAGGAGGCGTACGGCTTCACCCAGCTCCGCCTGCTCGTCGATGTCTTCGAGGCCTGGCTGGGCCTGCTGGTGATCGCCGGGCTGGTCGCCGCGGTGACCGGCAGCGCCATCGGCGGAGGGCTCTGGCTCGGGCGGTTCGCGCTGGTCAGCGGCGCTGTCGCGCTGCTCGGGATCGCCGCGATCAACCCGGACGCATGGATCGCCGAGCACAACGTCTCGCGCTATGCGGAGACCGGGAAGATCGACACCGACTTCCTCTCCGGGCTCAGCGACGATGCGGTGCCGGCCCTGAAGAAGCTCCCCGAGGACATGCGCAGCTGTGTGCTCGGGACCAACGAGCGCGAGGGCGACTGGTTGGAGTGGAACCTCGGCCGAGAGCGGGCCGACGGCCTGACCCCGGTCTACGCGGCGAGGGTCGGCGCGACGGCGGTGTGCCCCAGCGAGATTCGATACGTAGACTGATTTCATGAGCCAGAAGCCTGAGATCGACTTCGTCGACCCCACCCCTCCGACCGACCTCGTCATCAAGGACATCACCGTCGGTGACGGCGAGGAGGCCACCGAGCGGGACCGCGTCTCGGTCCACTACGTCGGCGTCGCGCTGTCCACCGGCGAGGAGTTCGACGCGTCCTACAACCGCGGCGAGCCGCTCGACTTCCGCGTCGGCATCGGCCAGGTCATCCAGGGCTGGGACCAGGGCATCCTCGGGATGAAGGTCGGCGGCCGCCGCCAGCTCGTCATCCCGCCCCACCTGGGCTACGGCGACCGTGGCGCCGGCGGCGCCATCAAGCCGGGCGAGACCCTGATCTTCGTCTGCGACCTGGTCAAGGTCGAGAAGTAACCCAGCCGAATCCGCAGAAACGGCGGCCGAGACTGTAGCTCTGGCAGCCGAGTGAGGTAGACGAGCACGTCCTCGCCCTCGGCTTCGGCGGGTCCTTGGAAGGCGAGCACGGGCAGGTAGGCGAGGTCGAGGGAAGCGGTCTTCTGAAGAAGG
>NZ_JBEYUV010000059.1:0-18844 GCF_040643685.1 Nocardioides sp. NPDC047086 | reverse complement strand
CTGTGCCATCGGTTGGTGGCGGCTCGGATGCGGTGGTAGGTCCAGCCGTGGTGGGTCTTCATCCGGTGGTGTTGTCGACACAGCGCGTCGAGCGCCTCGATCCGGTCCCCGGAGACCAGCAGCGGGTTGACCTCGAGCGACTCGAGATCGTCGCCGAGAGCCACGGCGATCGCGCCGATCCTGGCGACCACGCCGGCGAGCGCATCCAGGTCGACGGGAGCTTGGCCGCGGGCGCCCCGGAGGACGGCGGCGCTGCGCAGCGACTGGACCGCCTGCCGGGCCTCGGCCTCCGAGACGGGCAGCAGACGGAGCTGGGAGTCGCCGAGGATCTCGACCCAGATGCCACCCATCGCCACCGCCAGGGTGAGCCCCCACGACGGGTCGCGGACGACACCGACGAGCAGCTCCGTACCTCCCGAGCGCATCGGCTGGACGACGGTCGTGCTGCCGTCGTGGCCCGCCTTCGCGAGGGAGTCGGCGATCCGCGTCGCCGCGGTGCGGACCGACTCGGCGTCGGGGAGGCCGAGCTCCACGCCGCCGAGGTCGCTCTTGTGCTCCAGGTCGTCGGCGGCCGCCTTCAGCACCACGGGGAAGCCGACCTCCTCGGCGTGGCGCACGGCCTCGTCGGGGGAGGTGGCCACCCGGGACGGCACCATCGGGATGCCGTGGGCCTCCAGGAACGCGGACGCGTGACGCTCCGCCCAGGTGCCGGTGCGTGGTGGCAGCCCGTCCGCCACCGTCACCTCCACCTCGACCGGCGTATCCCCGCCGGCCTGATGGCGCCGGTAGGTCTGCGACCAGCGGACCGCGTGGCCCAGCGCCGTCATCCCGTGCTCGATGCCACCGGCGATCTGCGGGTAGCTCGCCGCCTCCCGAAGCGCCCGTCCGGTCTCGCTCACGTCGATCAGGACGTTGCCCACGATCACGACCGGCTTGGGTGAGGAACGGATCACCCCGCCCGTGTGCCGATAGGTCTCCACCGCGAGGTCGAAGTCGGGCGTCGTCCGAGGCATGTCCTGCAGGAGCATGATGACGTCGACACCGGGATCGGCGGCGACGACGCCGAGCGCCTTCGACATCAGCTGCCGGTCGAGCAGCACGTAGCCGGTGACGTCGAGGGGGTTGTTGGGCGTGGCGAAGGGCGGCAGCACCTCCCGCAGGGCCGCCGTGGTCGCCTCGGCGAACTCCGGCAGGTCCAGTCCTTCGTCCTCGGCGCGGTCGGAGATGATCTCGGAGGCGCCGCCCGAGGGGGTGACGACGCCGATCCGGTTTCCCGGGAGCGGACCGGTCTCGGCGAGCATCCCGGCGGTGACCATCAGGTCCTCCAGCGAGCCCACGCGGATCACGCCGAGCTGCCGGAAGGCGGCGTCGACGGTCTTGTCGTCACCGACCAACGCGCCCGTGTGGGCCTGTGCGGTTCGGGACGCCTTGACGCTGCGCCCGATCTTGAGGGCCACGATCGGCTTGCCCGCCGCCAGCGCCCGCCGTGCGATCTCGGCGAACTCCTCGGGGTGTCGGATGCTCTCCAGGAAGAGGGCGATCACCTTGGTGTCGGGCGCCTCGACCAGCGCGTTCATCACATCGGTCACCGACATCGCGGTCTCGTTGCCCATCGAGACCAGGAGCGAGATCCCGATGTTGCGCGCCTGCGCGAAGGCCAGCACGTTGCTGGCCAGCGCACCGCTCTGCAGCACGACCCCGACGGAACCACCCAGGAGCGGTGGGGGGATCGGCAGGCCGTACGGCGTGATCGAGTCGGCCGCGTTGATGAACCCGTTCCCGTTCGGCCCGAGGACGGTCAGGTCGTGCCTGCGGGCGATGTCGGCGACCTCCTGCTCGCGGAGCGCGCCCTCCCCGCCGACCTCGCCGTAGCCGGCGGTGAGGATGACGTAGTTCCGGATGCCGCGGGCCGCGCCCTCCTCCAGGACCAGCGGTACGACCTCGATCGGCGTCATGACGTAGGCGAGGTCGACCGGTCCCGGGATGGCGGAGAGGCTGCGGTGCGTCTCGACACCGTGGACGACGGGCGTCTTGGGGTTCACCAGGTGCACGTCACCGGAGAAGCCGTGCTGGAGAAGGTTGTTGTAGGTGCTCAGCGACCAGCCCGACTTGTCGGTCGCCCCCACCAGGGCGACGGACTTCGGGCGGAAGAACTCCTGCAGCCTGTCGGCGTCGAGGGTGCTCATGGCGCCACGTCCGTAGCGCAGGCGCCATGATACGGACGTGGCGCCCTGAAGTATCTGATGCTCGCTCGCTTGCGCTCGCTCATGCCAACGACGCTCCCACCTTGACGTTGCCCTTGAGCAGGTTTCGGGCGATCGTACGGCGCTGGATCTCGTCGGTGCCCTCGAAGATGCGGAGCAGGCGCAGCTCGCGGTACCACCGCTCGAGCGGGAGCTCCTTGGTGTAGCCCATCCCGCCGTGGATCTGGAGGACACGGTCGACGACGCGGTTGGCCATGGTGGTGCCGTACAGCTTCGCGATGGACGAGGTGTGCCGGGCGTCCATCTTGTTCTCGACCTGCCACGCGGCGTGCAGGGTCAGCCAGCGAGCGGCCTCGAGCTCGACGGCGCTGTCGGCGATGTGGCCCTGGATGAACTGGTAGTTGGCGATCGCCTGGCCCATCGAGTGACGGTTGTTGGCGTGCTCGATGGCCATCTCGAGCATCCGCTCGGCGGCACCGATGGCCCCGGCCGGGATCATGAAGCGACCGTTGCCGATCCACTGCATCGCCAGCTCGAAGCCCTTGCCCTCCTCGCCGAGGATGTGGTCGTTCGGGACGCGTACGTCCTGGAAGCTCAGCGCTGCCGGGCCCCACTCGCCCATGGTCGGGATGGGCGTGGACTCCCAGCCCATCGCCCGGTCGACCAGGAAGCAGGTGACGCCGCCGTCTGCGCCCTTCTCCGGGTCGGTGACGGCGAAGACCATCACGAAGTCGGCCTCGTTGCCGTTGGTGATGAAGACCTTCTCGCCGTTGATCACCCAGTCGTCGCCGTCACGGACCGCCCGGGTCCGGATGCTGCGGGCGTCGGAGCCGGCGCCGGGCTCGGTGATCGCGAAGCAGCTGCGGCGCTCACCCTCGATCGTCGGGATCAGGTATTCCTGCTTCTGCTCCTCGGTGCCGGCGTAGAGGATGTTGTCCGCGCTGCCACCGAAGCGGAACGGCACGAAGGTGCGACCGGCCTCGCCCGCGATGATCGCCGACATCACGGCTCCCGCGGCCATGCCGCCGTACTGCTCCGGGGTGTTGATGCCCCAGTAGCCGTACTTCCGGGCCTTGGCCTGCAGGTCCTTGAGCTGTCCCGGCTCGAGCGCAGGACGGCCGTTGCGCTCGTTGAGGAGGACCTGATCCTCCAATGGCATCACCTCCTTGGTGACGAACTGGCGCACGGCCTCCTTGACTGCTCGGTGTTCTTCTCCCAGCGCGAAGTCGATCATTGCCCGCTCCTTCGGTTAGAGTGAGTTTCTAGAATCATTTTCTAGAATGGAACTATGAGAAGAGTCACGCAGTAGCGGTTCGTCGTCAAGAGGAAATCCGCATATTGTGAGAAGATCCCGGCACCACGACGAGGAGTGAACGATGGCCCTGGAGGTCGAATCGCAGCGCCCGGGAGGGCGTCGCTGGGCGAAGACCGAGGAGACGCGCCGTCAGCTCCTGGACGCCTCGCGCGAGGTCTTCGCGGAGAAGGGCTACGCGGTGGCCAGCGTCTCCGACGTCGTCGCCCGTGCCGGCTCCAGCGTCGGCAGCGTCTACCACCACTTCGGTGGCAAGGAACAGCTCTACCTCGCCCTGTGGGAGGAGTACGTCGACCGGCTGGCCGCCGCGGCGGCCACCAGTGTCGCGAAGGCGCGCAAGAGCGGAATCGAGGCGCCGCTCGACCAGTTCGAGGCGGGTGCGCTGGCCTACCTCGACGCGGTCTGGGAGGACCGGGAGCTGTTGCCGGTCTTCTACGCCGGCGACGGTCCGCCGGGGTTCGAGATGATGCGCCGCCGCCGCAACATCGAGTGGATCCGCCGCAACCTGCAGGTGCTCGGCCTCGGCGTCAGCGACGAGAACCAGCTGCTCGGCGCGATCCTGACCGCGCTCATCGGTGAGGCGGCCCGGATGACGGCCGCGTGCGAGACCAAGCGCCAGGCGCGACGGGTGTCTCGGCACGCGATCGCGCTGGCCCAGCGGCTCTTCGTCGGGGAGGTCGCCGAGCCCGCGGCTCAGGTGGCCGAGTAGATCCCGAGGAGCGGTCGACGGTCATCGCCATGTGGCCAGCCCGCGGTCGATGACCACGGTGCCGTCCTCCTTCCGGGTCTGGAAGGCGGTCGTCGCCGCATCGACGCGCCACATCGCGACCTGCAGGGTCTCGCCGGGCAGGACCGGCGCGGAGAACCGGCCGGCCATCGAGGCCATCGTGTCCCCGTCGCCTCCGGCGATCGTGCCGATCAGCGCCCGGCCGGTGACTCCGTAGGTGCACAGCCCGTGCAGGATCGGGCGCTCGAAGCCGCCCTTCGCGGCGAAGCGCGGGTCCGAGTGCAGCGGGTTGCGGTCACCGCTGAGCCGGTAGAGCAGCGCCTGCCCTGGCCAGGTCGGCATCGTCACCAGCTCGTCGGGATCGCGATCGGGGATCGGCGAGGCGGCCCTGGGTCCCGGGTCGCCCCCGAATCCGCCCTCGCCCCGGATGAACACGGAGCTGCGCGTGGTCACGACGGGTTCGCCCGTCGCCGGGTCGACCGCCTCGGCCTCGCTCGCGACCAGGGCTCCCGAGCCCTTGTCGTACATGCCGGTCACCTGCGACGTCAGCGAGACGGTCCCGTCCGCGGTCAGGGGCCGGTGCAGGACGACCTCCTGCTCGGCATGGACCAGCATGGCCGGGCTGAAGTCGCCCATCCTCCTGCCGCCGCGCCGGGCGCCCCAGGTGACCATCACCCCGAAGGTCGGCAGCACCTTCTGCTCCGGGCAGGCGTCGTCGCCGTGCTCGCTGGTGTAGCTCAGGTCGGTCAGCGGATCGTCGTGCCCGGCACCGACCCCGAGGGCGTACAGCATCGTGTCGGCGCCGGTCCAGGACCGCTCCTCGGGCTCGGAGCGTACGCCGATGACGGACTGGTCGAGGCTCACCGCTCGGGCGTCTTTCCGCTGGTGAGCGAGTTGGCACGTGCCTCCGCGATCATGGCGGGAAGCACCACGTCGAGCTCGTCGACGGTCCACGGGCCGTCCTTCTCCTCGGTCGGGCCGGCGACCCAGCCCTCGGCGACGCTCACGTGCCCGCCGCGTACGTTGAAGACCCGGCCGGTCACCTCGCGTGCGGACGGCGAGGCCAGCCAGGCCACCACGGGGGAGACGTTCTCCGGCGCGCCAGGGTTCCACTCGCCCTCGGCCACCTGAGGCCGGTTCGGGTTGAGGTTCTCGGTCATCCGGGTCAGCGCTGCCGGTGCGATCGCGTTGACCGTGATGCCGTAGCGGCGCAGCTCCTGGGCGGCGATGACGGTCATCGCCGCGATGCCGGCCTTGGCGGCGCCGTAGTTGATCTGCCCCGGGTTGCCGTAGATCCCCGAGGAGGAGGTGGTGTTGATGATCCGGGCGTCGACGTCCTCGCCGCTCTTGGAGAGCTCACGCCAGTGCTGGGCGGCCACGCTCATCGGCGCGAAGGTGCCGCGCAGGTGGACCTTGACGACCGCGTCCCACTCGTCGATGGACATGTTGACCAGCATCCGGTCGCGCAGGATGCCGGCGTTGTTGACCAGTACGTCGACCCTGCCCCACTCGTTGAGCGCGTCCTGGAGCAGCTTCTGGGCGCCCTCGGGATCGCTGATGTCGCTGCCGTTGGCGATCGCCTCGCCGCCGAGTGCGCGTACCTCCTCGACGACCTGCTGCGCGGGGTCCTCGGCCTTGCCGGTGCCGTCGAGGCCGGCGCCGAGGTCGTTGACCACGACCGCGGCTCCGCGGCGGGCGAACTCGAGCGCGTGCGCGCGGCCGAGGCCGCGGCCGGCGCCGGTGATGATCACGACCTGTCGGTCGGTGCTTGCCATGGGTCTGCTCCTTCGGGTGGTGGGGATCAGCGCTGGTTGGCGAGGATCAGGGTCGCCGCGCTCATGAACATGCCGCCGTTGCCGAGCACCAGGCTGGTGCCGACCCCGTCGACCTGCGCGGCGGCCTCGCCACGCAGCTGGCGTACGGACTCCTGGATCGCGAACATCCCGTACATGCCGGTGTGGGTGTAGGACAGGCCACCGCCGTTGGTGTTCAGCGGCAGGCGTCCGCCGGGGGAGGTGTGCCCCTCGGCGACGAACGCACCCGACTCCCCGCGGCCGACGAATCCCATGTCCTCCAGGCCGTAGAGCGGGACGTGCGCGAAGGCGTCATAGATCATCAGGTGGTCGATGTCGGCGGGGGAGGTGCCCGACTCCTTGAACGCCGCCTGGCTGGACAGCGTGAACTGCTTGCAGCGGGTCATGTCCTCCATCTGCGAGATCAACGGGGTGGTGGCCGCCTCGCCGGTGCCGAGGATGTGGACCAGCGGCTTGTCGCTCCCGTGCGCCTCGGCGAACTCGCGGGAGGCCACGACCAGCGCGCCACCCCCGTCGGTCACCAGGCAGCACATCAGCAGCGTGAACGGGTCGGCGATCATCTTGGCGCCGAGGACGTCATCGACGCTGACCTCCTCCTGGAACATGGCCCGAGGGTTGCGGGAGGACCAGCGCCGCTGAGCGACCGCGACCTCGGCGAGCTGCTCGAGGGTGGTGTCGGTCTCGTGCAGGAACCGGCGGGCAGGAACGGTGAAGCTCGTCGGTGGACCGGTGATCCCGTACGGCATCTCGAACTGCGCCAGCACCGAGTCGTTGGCGCGCGGGTGCGCCGGCGCGCCCACCCGGGACCGGCCGGACTCGCCGTGGGTCACCAGCACGACGTCGGCGTAGCCCGCCTTGATCGCGGCCGTCGCGTGACGTACGTGGAAGAGGAACGAGGAGCCGCCGACGCCGGTGCCGTCGACGTAGGTCGGGGTGAACCCCAGGCTGTGCGCGACCTGGATCGGGCCGGGGACCGAGACCGAGGCGATGCCGTCGACCTGGTCCTTGGTCAGGTTCGCGTCCGCGAGGGCCCGGCGGGCCCCCTCGACGTGCAGTTCGAGGGTCGAGGTGGTGGGCAGCCTGCCGATGTCGGTCTCGGCGGCACCCATGATGACGACGTCGCGGCTCATCAGGCGTGTCCCTTCACCGGGACGAAGACGGGCACCGCGACGTCCGTGCGCTGCTCGAAGCGCACCTCCACCGGCATGTCCAGCTCGAGGGCCTCGGGATCGGTGTCGACCAGGTTGGTCATCATCCGCGGGCCCTCCTCGAGCTCGACCACGGCGATCACGGTCGGCACCGGGAAGCCCGGCGCGGGACGGTGGGAGACGACGTAGGTGTGCAGCCGGCCTCTGCCCGAACAGGTCACCCACTCGAGGTCCGTGGAGCCGCACTGCGGACAGGACGTGCGCGGGTAGAAGAAGAGCTGGTCGCAGGGGCGGCACCTCGGCAGGTCGAGCCTGCCGGCGGCGGTGGCGTCCCAGTAGGGCTGGGTCTCCGGGGTCGGCCGCGGCGCGAACCGCGCCTGCGGCGACACCTCCGGGGTAGTCGTACTCATAAGGTGCTGCCTCTCTCCCGCTTCCCGAGGGCGCGAGCGTCGAGATAATGGAGGATGGCCTCGACCGAGGCCCGGGCGGCCGGACGACGCTGGTCGTCGACCTTGGCGTAGACGTGGTCGGTCACCAGCTCGCGGGGCACGCCGTCGGCGAGCAGGCCGGCGACCTGGTCGATCCGGCGCTGCCGGTCGCCGATCCGTGCCTGCAGGTACGTCGTGGGCTCGCGGACCGCCGGCCCGTGCCCGGGCAGGAGGATCCAGTCGTCGTCGACCAGGCCCGCTATCCGGGCCATCGAGCCGAGCATGTCCGCGATGGTGCCGTCGGGGTGCGAGATGTAGGGGTTGAACCGGGCCAGCACGGTGTCCCCGGTGAGCATCACGCGGCGGTCGCCGAGCGCGAAGCTCACCCCGTCGGAGGTGTGCCCGGGAGTGGTGAGCGTGCGGATCTCGGTGCTCCGGCCCAGGTCGAGCCGGGTCCCGTCGGGGATGATCCCCTGCTGGACGCGTGGCCTGATGGCGGCCCGCCAGCGTTCGGCCACCGCGTGGGCAGCCTGGGAGTGGTCACCGTGATGATGGCTGAGAAGGACCGTCTCGACGCGGGCGCCGGCCCCGCGGACCACCTCGTCGATCCGGTCCAGGTGCCCGGGGTCGGTCGGGCCGGGGTCGATGACCACGGCCCGACGCTCCCCGACGACGATCCAGGTGTTGGTGCCCTCGTACGTCCAGTGGTTGGCGTTCGGCGCGAGCAGCAGGTGGACGCCGTCGGTGACCTCGACCGGCTCCCCAGGTCGGGGCGGGGTGCCGCCGACGTCCCACATCGCCTCGATGCGGCACGAGTCGTCCCGGCGACACTCGTTCTGGACGGGAGGGCCGCTGCTCACTCCTGCTCCATCCAGACGTCCTGGAGCTCGCGGGAGGAGTAGTCCGGGTGCGGGTGGTAGTCGTGGACCTTGCCCGAGTAGAGCGTCTGGGTGTCGTAGGCGTAGAGCGGCAGCGGCGTGGAGACGTTCTCCATGATGTAGCGCTCGATGTCCTGCAGCGCCTTCTCCCGCTGCGCCTCGTCGGTGATGACGCGCTGGGCGGCGACCATCTTGTCGAGCTCGGGGTCGTCGACCTTCGACCAGTTGCGGGTGCCGGTGCTGGTGTACTCCGAGGTGAGGTACTCGTCTGCCGTGAGCATCGGGGTCTGCAGGCCGTACATGATGTCGTACTTGGTCTCCGGCCAGGTCGAGCTGACGTAGGTGGCGTAGTCCTGCTGGTCGATGGTCAGCTTGATCCCGATCTTGGCGAGGTCCTCCTGGACCCACTGGGCCTCGCGCAGGATGGTCTCGCCGTACCCGTCGGTGGCGACGAGCTCGGCCGAGAACCCGTCGGGGTAGCCGGCGTCGGCCAGGAGCTTCTTGGCCTTCTCGGGGTCGTACTCCAGCAGCCCGTCGACCTCGTCCTGAGGCAGTGCCCCGAAGAGGGTCGGCGAGATGGGACCGGTGAGCGTCCCGCCCGAGCGCAGGGCCTTGATCATCCCCTCCTTGTCGATCGCGTGCGCGACGGCCCGGCGGACCTCCAGCTTGCTGAACGGCCCCTTCTGGGCGTTCATGAAGACCCGGGTCTGGGTGATGCCCTTCTCCGTACGCAGCTGCAGCCCGTCGATCTGGCTGAGGAGCTGGTCGACCTGGCGCTTCTCGGTGGAGAGCGAGGAGATCATGTCGAGCTTGCCGCTGCGCAGCGCGGCGATCTGTGCCTGGGCGTCGGGGAGCACGGTGGTCTGGATCCCGTCGAGGTGGGGGAGCCCCTCGATGAAGTAGTCGGGGTTCTTCTCCATCACGCGCTCCTGGTCGCGCTTCCAGCTCTTCAGCATGAACGGGCCGGTGCCGATCGCCTCCTCGGCCAGGTTGAACTCGCCCTGGGTGCCCTCGCAGGGGAGGATCGCCATGAACGGGTTGGCCATCGTCTGGTCGAAGGCGGTGTTCGCCGCTCCGAGCGTGAAGACCACGGTGTACGGGTCGGGGGTCTCGACCTTCGTGACGCCGGCGACCAGACCGAGCTGGTGGCCGGGCAGGGTCTTGATCCGGTCGACCGTGCACTTGACGTCGGCCGAGGTGAACTCACGGCCGTTGACCGGCGGCTTGTCGTGGAACTTCACGCCCTGACGCAGGTTGAACGTCCAGGTCTTCAGGTCCTCCGACTTCGACCACTTCTCGGCCAGGTCACCCTCGAGCTCACTCGAGCCGTACGTGATGTCCTTGCCGGTCTTCGGTGCGGCCAGCCGGCTGTAGACCGTGCCGACGGCGACGTGGGTCATGTAGGACGCCTCCTTCTGGATGTCCAGCGAAGGCGCGTCGGCGGTGGCCGCGGTGTGCAGGATGCCGCCGTCCTGGGGCGGTCCGGCGTCCTCGACGATCTTGCCTTTCCCGGCGGCGGATCCGCCCGTGCCGCAGGCGGCGGTCAGGGCGAGGCAGGTAGCGGCCAGGACCGCACCGGCGGTCCGGGCCTGTGATCTCGTGAGGCGAAGCATGGGATGGGACATCACGGACTCCTTGGGTGGGATGGGGCTAGCGGCGCTGTTTGGGGTCGAGGAAGTCGCGCATGGCGTCGCCGAGCAGGTTGAACGCCAGGACGGACACGGAGAGGATCAGGCCGGGAACGACGGTCATCCACGGGGCGATCTCGAGCTGGCTGCGGCCCTCGCTCAGCATCCGGCCCCAGGAGGGTGTGGGCGGCGGGGTGCCGATGCCCAGGAAGCTGAGCGCGGACTCGGCGATGAGGATGACCGCGAAGAGCAGCGAGCCCATGACGAAGAGCGGGGCCATCAGGTTGGGCAGCCCGTAGCGGATCAGGATCCGTGGCGTGCCGCAGCCGACCGAGCGGGCCGCCTCGACGTACGGCTCCTCGCGGATGCGGAGCATCTCGCCGCGGGCGACGCGGTTGATCGAGGGGATCACCAGCAGGCTGAGGGCGATCACCGTGTTGCGTACGCTCGGGCCGAGCAGGGCAGCCACGAACAGCAGCAGGACGATCGAGGGGATCGCCATCAGCGCGTCCATGACCCGCTGAAGCGCGGAGTCGATCCAGGTGCCACCGAAGTAGCCGGACACGACGCCGATGACCAGGCCGATCGCACCGCCGAGAGCGAGCGTGGAGACCGCGATCAGGAGGGAGGTCCGGGCGCCGTACAGCGACCGGCTCAAGACGTCCCGGCCGAGCTCGTCGGTGCCGGCGAGGTGGCCGCCGACCCCCGGGGCGGTCAGAAGGTTGACCCGGTCCTGGGCGAGCGGGTCGTACGGGGCGATCCACGGCGCCAGGACGGCGACCACGACGAAGAGCGTGATCAGGAACAGGGCGATGGCGCCGAGGGGCTGCTCCCTGGTGAACCGGACCAGACCGCTGCGGTTTCGTGGTCGGCGGGCCGCGCGTGCGGTCCCGGAGATGGCGATGCTCATGCGGAGGCTCCTTCGTAACGGATCCGCGGGTCGATGACCGCGTAGAGCAGGTCGACCACGACGTTGACGAGGATGAAGATGGCGCCGTAGACGATGACGCAGCCGAGGATGACCGGGTAGTCGCGCTGCCCGACCGCCTCGAAGATCAAGGACCCCATCCCCGGGATGGCGAAGATCCGTTCGAGGATGACGGTGCCGCCGAGGATGTGACCGACCTGCAGGCCGAGCACCGTGAAGACCGGGATCAGCGAGCTGCGGCCGGCGTGCTTGAGCACGACCACACGCTCGGAGGCACCGCGGGAGCGGATCGTGCGGATGAAGTTGGAGCCGAGCACCTCCAGCAGCGAGGACCGCAGCATCCGGGCGATGCTCGCCATCGTCGCGGCGCCCAGGGCGATCGCCGGGAGCAGCATGTGGATCAGGTTCTGTCCGAGGTCCTCGGTGGGGGAGGCGTACACCAGGGGTGGGGACCAGCCGAACCAGAGAGCCAGGAAGGTGATCAGGAGCAGCGCCAGCCAGAAGTTCGGCAGCGACATGCCGATGACGGCCAGGAAGCGCATGACGTTGTCGACGACGCTGTGATGACGGATCGCCGAGAGCATGCCGAACGGCACGCCGAGCAGGATGCCGAAGAGGATGGCCAGCAGACCGAGCTCGAGGGTGGCGGGAAGACGCTCGAGGATCTTGGTGGTGACGGGGCGCTCGTCGTCGAACGAGTCGCCCAGATCTCCTTGGACCAGGCCGCCCACGAAGTGACCGAACTGGGTCAGGATCGGCTTGTCCAGGCCGAGCTCGGCGGTGCGCTGGTCGATCTGGGCCTGGGTGACGCCGGGGGCGTCGGCCAGCTGGAGCCGGACGGCGTCGCCGGGGATCAGTCGGATGATGAGGAAGACCAGAGTGGCGACCAGGGCGAGCACGAGCAGGCCGTAGGTCAGGCGTCGTCCGGCGTAGAGAAGCATGCGATCACCTCGCGGAAGTGGGGTCGAAGAGGTGGCAGGCGACGCTGCGCGCGTCGCTCGGGCTGCCGATGGTGAGCAGCTCCGGCTCGTCGCGGTCGCAGCCGTCGATGCTCTGGCTGCAGCGTGGGTGGAACCGGCAGCCCGACGGGGGCCGTCGCGGGCTGGGGATCTCACCGGCGAGCGGCGTACGCAGCTGGCGGTGTGCGTCGGGGGAGGGGATCGACGCCATCAGGGCCTGTGAGTAGGGATGTCTCGGCCGCTCGCTGATGTCGTCGGCGTGGGCCACCTCGGCGAGCTTGCCGAGGTACATCACGCAGACGCGGTCGGAGATGTAGCGCACCACGTTGAGGTCGTGGGCGATGAAGAGGTAGGAGAGCCCGAGCTCGCGCTGGACCTCCTTGAGCAGGTTGAGCACCTGCGCCTGGACGGAGACGTCGAGTGCGCTGACCGCCTCGTCACAGACGATGAGGTCGGGGTCGGTGGCGAGTGCCCGGGCGATCCCGATGCGCTGTGCCTGGCCGCCGGAGAACTGGTGGGGGTAGCGCTCCAGCGCGAACGAGGGGAGGCCGACCAGGTCGAGCAGCTCCTTGGCGCGCTTGATCCGGCCGGCCCTGTCGCCCATGCCATGGACCACCATCGGCTCGGTCAGCACCTGCGCGATGGTCATCCGGGGGTTGAACGAGCTGAACGGGTCCTGGAAGACGAGCTGCATCCGCTTGCGGAGCTGCGTCAGGCTGCTCTTCGACAGCGTGGCGATGTCGTGACCGTCGAAGGTGACCGAGCCGCCGGTCGGCTCGATCAGCCGCAGGATCAGCCGCCCGAGCGTCGACTTGCCGGAGCCCGACTCTCCGACCAGACCGAGGGTCTCGCCGCGCCTGATGGTCAGGGAGACGCCGTCCACGGCGCGTACGGGTGGCCGGCGGGGAGCGAGGAGGCCCTGGCCGTCGCCGAAGTGCTTGACGAGGCCGCGGGCTTCGACGAGGGGAGCGGCGCCGGGAACGATCATCGGGCCACCTCCGCCATCGGTGCGAGGGCGCCGCGCTCCTCGTCCGGACGCCAGCACCGCACCTGTCGTCCGGCGATGTCGCGCAGCGGCTGCGACGCCGCGCACTCGGGGCCGGCCTCGGAGCAGCGGGTGGCGAAGCGGCAGCCGCTGGGCATCTCGTCGAGAGCAGGCACGGCACCCGGGATCGCCGGCATCTCCTCGTCGCGCGGGGTGTCGCGTCGCGGGATCGCGTCGAGCAGCGCCTGGGTATAGGGGTGCTGTGGTCGGTCGAGGATCTCGTCGGCGGTGCCGGTCTCGACGACCTGCCCGGCGTAGAAGACGACCACCCGGTCGGCCATCTCGGCGACCACCCCCATGTCGTGGGTGATCAGCATCAGCCCGACCCCGGTCCGATCCTGGAGGTCGCGGATCAGTGCCAGGACCTGGGCCTCGACGGTGACGTCGAGGGCGGTGGTCGGCTCGTCGGCGATGAGCAGGCGCGGGTCGCAGGCGAGCGCCCCGGCGATCATCACCCGCTGCCGCTGGCCGCCCGAGAGCTGGTGGGGGTACGCCTTGAACTTGGTCTCGGGCTCGGGGATGCCGACGAGGTCCAGGAGCTCGACGGCGCGCTCGCGTGCCTTCCGCTTCGAGACGTCGTGGTGGATCCGGTAGGCCTCGACGAGCTGGTGCCCGATCGTGAACAGGGGATCGAGCGAGGTCATCGGGTCCTGGAAGATCACCGAGATGTCCTTGCCCCGCACGCTGCGCATGTCGTGGTTATCGGCACCGGTGATGTCCCTGCCGTCCCAGGTGATCCGGCCGCCGCTGACCCGGCCGTTGCCCAGCAGACCGAGCACGGCGAGCGCCGTGACGCTCTTGCCGGAGCCGGACTCACCGACGACGGCGACCGTCTCGCCGGCGTCGATCCAGAGGTCGACGGCGTTGAGGGCCTCGACCGTGCCGCCGCCGGTCCGAAACTCCACGTGGAGGTCCTCGATGCGCAGAAGCGGCTGATTCGCGGACCCAGTTGGTGCTCTCATAGCGGACCCTCCCGTTCGTGTCCGCGACCGGTGTCGGTCGCCGATGTTGGTGGCTCAATCTAGAATCACGCTCTAGGATGAGATTCATCATTGGGTCGCCAAACGAGTGTGTCAAGGGTCACAATCCGGATATCGGACTTTCTTTCTCGCGACACTCCGTTCGGCGCAGCGTCGTGCCGTGGCGTACGACGCAGGTGGCGCCGTCTCGGACGGCGCAGGAGGTGGAATGAGCGGGTCCGAACCCACCGAAGTCACGGGCGCTGCGCGTTCCACGCTGATCGTGGTCTGCCTGGTCAGCGCGGTGATGGCGCTCAACGCGAGCTCTCTCAACGTCGCGCTGCCGACGCTGAGTAGGGAGTTCGAGGTGAGCTCGACCGAGGGGAGCTGGCTCCTGCTCTCCTACATGGTCGCCAACACCGCCTGTCTGCTCCTCTTCGGCCGCCTCAGCGACGTCTGGGGACAGCGGAGCCTCTACCTGGCCGGCCTGGTCCTGTTCTCGCTGGCGAGCCTGCTGGCCGGCTTCGCTCCCAACGTCGAGGTCCTCATCGGGCTTCGCGTGGTCGCCGCCATCGGCGGCGCGGTGCTCATCGGCAACGGCGCCACCCTCATCCACCAGGCCTTCCCCCGCGCGTCCCTGGGCGGCGCGATGGGCCTGTACGCCGCCTCGTTCCCCACCGCCAACCTGGTCGGACCGACGCTCGGCGGGCTGATCGTGGACCACGTCGGCTGGCAGTGGGTGTTCTGGTTCAACGTGCCGGTCTGCCTGATCGCGCTGGTCGCGGGGCAGGTGCTGCTGCCGCGCCCCGTCGTGGAGAAGCGTGCCGGCGGCCTCGACCTCCCCGGCAACCTGGTGATCATGGTCGGCGTGGTCATGCTGACCCTCGGGATCACGTCGCTGACCGATCTCGGGTGGCTGCATCCCCTGGTGATCGGATGCGTCCTGGGATCGGTCTTCCTCGTCCCGGTCCTGCTGTTCGTCGAGCGGCGCGCGAAGGCGCCGGTGCTCGATGTGGCCGTCATGCGCCGTGTCGGGAAGCTCTTTCTCGCGGGCTTCTTCACCGGCGCCGGCAGGTTCCCGCTGATCGTGCTGGCCAGCCTCTACTTCCAGAGCGTCGTCGGCGTCGCTCCGGGGACGGCGGGGATGATGCTGCTGCCGATGCCAGTCGGGATGATCAGCGCCTCACTGACTCTCGGCCGGCTCTCGCGCCGCTGGACGCCGCACCAGATCATGTCCGGAGGATCGGTGGTCGGTACGTGCGGCGTCGCCCTGGTGGCGCTCGCGATCCATCTCGAGCTGACCTGGATGGTGATGGGGACGCTCGCGATCGTCGGCCTGGCGACAGGTCTGTTCATCGGCACCAATGCCACGGTTCTCCTGGAGCGCGCGCCCGAGGACGCTCTGGGCGTCGTCAACGCGACGCGGCTGATGCTGCAGAACACCGGCAACGTACTCAGTCTCGCCGTCGCGCTCACGCTCCTCACTGCGATCCTGCCGTCCGGACTCGGTGAGGCGGTGCTCGCCGCAAGCGTCCCGGCCGACGGCGTCGGCGCGGTCAACGCGGCCTTCACGCTGGTCTGCCTCTTCCTGCTCGCGCTCGGCGCGGTCGGAGCCTGGTACTCGTTCCCGCGCCGAGGCGATGCCGAGGACACGACGATGCCGCGCCGTCCCGAGGTCGCGGTCGCCGGCTGCCGACGGGTCGGGCTGCCGAAGGACGTGCTCGACTGACCGCTGCCCGCCCGAGCGGGCCATCGATGACCGGCCGTCAGGCGAGGTCGAGCGGGTCGCGGTGGAGAACGACCTTGGTGGTGTGTGCCGGGTAGGCCTCGATCGCGTGGTCCCAGTCGGCGAGCAGGCTGGTGACGCGCTCGGCCTCGAAACCGGTGCGGGCGATGAAGTCGAGCATCTCCGGCAACGCGCGCAGCGCGTCGCGCAGGCCCTGTCCGGTCGAGGAGGCGTCGACGGCGACGTCGTAGCGCTGAGCGATCCGCGGCATCAAGGACCTGTGGCGTGACCTGTCGATCCTGTGGACGGTCGCTGCGCGAGGGTCGGGGCGACGCCGCGCCAGGCGTCGGTGAGGTTGTCGCCGGCCGAGGCGACCCGTAGCGGGTCGACGCCGTCGGGGACCTTGACGAGCATGTGGTCGGCGAAGGGGATCCGAAGAGCGTCGGAGACGACGCCACCCCAGGCTCCGGACATCGGCCCGAACCCGAAGCACGACAGCGTCCCGCCCGGACTCGTGGGAACGAAGGTCGAGCACTTCGCGGTCAGGCCGAGTTTGCACTCGTAGCAGGTGCCGCACGACACGGCCCACGGGACGACCACGATGTCGCCGACCCGCATGTCGGTCACGGCCTCGTCGACCGCGGTGACCTGGGCGATGGCCTCGTGCCCGATGCCGAACGGGCCGGCGAACGGCTCCTTGCCGATGATGTCGGCGTCCACCGTGTCGATGGCTCCCGACCTCATCGCGGCCTGCATCGCCCGGTGCTTGAGCCCGTGGAGGTGCAGCGGGAGTGCGTCCCAGGCAGCGCATGGTCACCAGTACGGCGCTCCTGCTGCGCGAGCAAGGCGTCGCCGGTATGTCGGTGGCCAAGGTCCTGGCGCACAGCAAGGGCCCGCGGGGCTCGGTGGGATTCCACTTCCCCGGAGGACGCCGTGAGCTGATCACCGATGCGCTCACCTGGGCGGGGGAGAGCGTCACCGGCAGTCTGCGTGAGGCGGCAGATACCGGCGTCGACCCCTCAGCGGTCTTCGTCGCCATCTGCCGGCACTACCGGTCGCAGCTCGTCGACACGACTTCACCGCCGGATGCCCCGTCGGCGCGGCGATGCAGGAGGCTCACCACGACGCAGATCTGGGGCCGGTCGTGGGAGGCATCGTCTCCGACTGGCAGGCCGCCCTCGCTGATCTGATCGGTGGGTCGGGGCGTACCAGGCGCGAGTCCGACGACCTCGCGATGCTGGCCATCGGCTCCCTCGAGGGCGCGATCATGATGGCTCGCGTCACCAGGTCGACGGCGCCGATCGACGTGGTCGTCGAGCGGATCGCCCCGCTGCTCGCGGGGGAGTAGGTGCTAGGTGGTGACGTCGTGGCGAGCGGAGGGCCGCGCGACTCGCGAGCGGGTGATGAGGAAGCCGAAGGCGGTGGCGAGGACGTACATCACGATGCTGTAGACCGCGGCCGGGATGGCCACGGTCGTGTTGTCGAGCACGCTGAGGGCGATGGTGAGAGCCACGGTGGTGTTGTGGATCCCGACCTCCATCGAGGTCGCGATCGCCTGCTCCTGGCTGAGCCTGAACACCCGAGCGCCGAGGTAGCCGAGGCAGAGGCTCGCACAGCAGAACAGCGTCACGACCACGCCGATCTCGCGGAGGTAGTCCGCGATGTTCTCCCGCTCCCCGAGGATCGCGCCGACCGAGACCAGGACGAGGACGACGATCGAGAAGATCCGCACGGGACGATCCGCTCGGGCGGCGAACGTCGCCGACCGGCTCCGCACCAGCATCCCGATGCCGACCGGAACCAGCACGATCGCGATCACCTGGATGACCTTGCCGAACTGCAGTCCCAGGGTGTCGCCCGCGTCGAAGTAGCCGATCGCCGCGTTGGTGATCAACGGGATCGAGACCGCCGCGAGCACCGAGTTGACCGCCGTCACCGTCACGTTGAGCGCGACGTCGCCGCGGAACAGGTGGCTGAACAGGTTCGCCGTGGTCCCGCCCGGTGAGGCGGCCAGCAGCATCACCCCGACGGCCATCAGCGGATCGACGTCTGCGATCACGACGAGCGCGAACGCGATCAGCGGCAGGACCACGATCTGCAGCGTGAGCGCCACGAAGACGGCTCGCGGAGTGCGTACGACCCGGCGGAAGTCTCCCGGGGTCAGGCTCAGGCCCAGGCCGAACATGATGATGGCCAAGGCGATGGGGAGGCCGACCGAGAGCAGGGCCGAGTCGTTCACTGTGTTCCTCCGTTGTGCGGGAGCGGCCGCCACGGTCGACCGATGAGATGTGCGTCACAGTGGACCATGTCGAAGGGTCGGGCCACAGCCGTATCAGGACAAATTGCCCCACCGACGACGAGTCCCCTGCCGCAAAACGAGCCGTTCGCTTGCGGCAGGGGCCGCGTTGGTGAGCATCGCCGGCCTCAGGCGAGCTTCTGGGTGACCTCGTTGAGGTTGGTGCGGAGCTTGGGGCGGTAGGCGTCGTGCTGCTCGGGGAGTCGGGTGTCGCAGAAGGCGGCCAGGTCGGGTCCGGTGACCTCGAGGACGGCGCGTGCGTTGGCGGCTTTGGTCTCGAACAGGTCGAGGATGTCCTTGCCGTCACCGGTGGTGAAGCGCCACAGGTAGTTCTTCATCTCGGCGTAGACGGTGCGGTATTCGGCCGGGAGTTGGGTGGCACGGGCTTCCATGCGCTTCCAGTCCTTCTTGTCCCCGATGAGGCGGGCGAGGAGGTTGTTCATGGTGGTGCTCCTTGGTTCGGTGTGTACGTTCCGGGCCCCGGGTTTGGGGCTGTGGAAGAAGCGTGCAGGCCTGACGTAGCGTCAAGGTCAAGCACCGATCCGAAGAAAACTTTCCGCCGGTCGCGGTCCTCAGGCCGCGAGGGTGTGGTCCAGCAGTACGTTGCGCAGCCGGATCTCGGCTGGCGACAGGGGCGGCGGGTCCGGTTTCCAAGCCTCGGGTGGTGGGCTGGTGTAGGTGTGCCCGGTGGGTGTGATGGTGATGATGCTGCCGTCGGGTCCGGGTCTGGCCCGCCAGCCGAGGGCTTCTTTCGCCTGGTTGCATCTCTCGCAGAGCCCTTGGAGGTTCGCG